>DASTMJ010000187.1:0-22842 GCA_035714205.1 Flavisolibacter sp.
CTGTGCAATGAATACCGTATGATGACAAGGCAGAATTACCTGCCTGGCATGTCTTATTTCATTATTACTTCGTTGCTGCCAGAATGGAGTTATTTGTCAGCTCCGCTGGTAACAGCCACACTTGTCATCTGGATATTTATAAAACTTTTCAGGTTGTATAACGCACCGGATTCTAAAGCACAGGTTTACAATATTGGGTTGTTAACAGGAATCAGTTCTTATATTTATTTTCCCTCTGCAGCATATATTATCTGTATTATTTTAGGATTAATGATCCTGAAACCGTTCCGGGTTAATGAAATTGTGCTTTTTATTTTAGGGTGTATTACACCTTATTATTTTTATGGGGTATACCTGTTTCTGTCCGATGAGCTAAGCTTCAAAACTTTCTTTCCGCACATTTCTGTAAAAGTGCCCATCATCAAAAGTTCTATCTGGCTTGCCATTAGTACTTTATTGCTGGCCATACCATTTTTGTTGGGCGGATATTATGTTCAGTTTCATCTTCGTAAAATGTTGATACAGGTACGTAAAAACTGGAGTATTGTTTTAGTATACCTGGTATTAGGATTTTTTGTTCCCTTTTTAAATAGTAATCATTCCTTTTATCCATGGGTTTTACTGGCTGCACCCTTTGCTCTATTTCATGGCAGCGCCTATTTTTATATAACTCGCAAATTCCTTTCGTTTTTACTGTTTTTTATAACTGTGTCATATATACTCTACCTACAATACGGAACTCCAACATGGCATTAACAGAAAAATTCTTTTTGCAAACTATCTTTGTAACTCAAAATTTCCACTTATGAAGTTTGGTGTTGTTGTTTTTCCAGGCTCTAACTGCGACAGGGATATTTACCATGCTCTGGTACATGATTTGAAACAGGAATGTGTAATGCTATGGCATAAAGACAGCGATCTTGCCGGCTTTACAACCGAAGATTGCATTGTTCTGCCGGGTGGTTTTTCATACGGTGATTATCTGCGTACCGGCGCCATTGCCCGCTTTAGCCCCATTATGCAAAGTATAATTGAATTTGCCAACAGGGGCGGAAAAGTACTAGGCATTTGTAACGGGTTTCAGATCCTCTGCGAATCGCATTTATTGCCAGGCGCTTTGTTAAGGAATAACAACCAACAATACATCTGTAAAAATGTATTTATAAAAGATGTTGAAGGCGAAGTTTTTAAAATTCCTATTGCCCATGGTGAGGGAAGGTATTATGCCGAAGATGCTATTTTAGATAAACTGGAACAAAATAACCAGGTTTTATTCCGCTATTGTGATGAAAACGGAAAGGTTGTACCTGAGGCCAACCCAAATGGTTCTTTAAGAAATATTGCCGGCATTTGCAACGAAGACAGAAATGTATTTGGAATGATGCCGCACCCGGAAAGAGCATGTTCTGTTGCATTGGGAAATACTGACGGGAGAAAAATATTTGAGATCCTGTTTTCTACTGTATTAGAAACCGCTTAGAAGCATATATTTTAACAAGATTTCAAATTTTTAAAGAAGAAATTTGAACATTCAAACAAGGTAACATGAAGAATTTGTTTTTGATTGCATTGGTTTTAGTAGGTTTTGGAACCGTATCGGCGCAGGCCGTAAACCCGGTAAGCTGGACATTCACCAGTAAAAAGGTTTCCGAAAAAGAATATGAATTGCAAATGATCGCTACAATTCAGCGGGGATGGCATTTATACTCCCAGGTACAACCAGAAGATGCAATAGCTCAGCCCACATCTTTCTCCTTCAATAAAAATCCATTGCTTGAATTAAGTGGTAAAATAAAAGAAGTCGGCAAACTGGAAAAATACAAAGACAAAACCCTTGATGTTTCTGCCAACCAATACAGTAATAAAGTGGTTTTTGTACAGCGGGTTAAGGTAAAAGGTAAAGCTAAAACAGCAGTTACTGGTAACCTGGAATTTCAAACCTGCGATGATGAAAAATGTCTTCCACCCAAGAAGGTTAATTTTTCAATTGCTTTAAATTAATATGTGCGTTACAATATTTTCAGGAACGAGTTCTTTTAGGGAACTCGTTTTGTTTTAATACCACCGAGATGAATTATTTTTTACGAAGAGCCCTGTTACTGTTTTTCATTTTTAATTCAATTGCTTCACTGGCACAGGATGTACAACCACCTTTTCAATGGAACGTTATCAGCCACAAACTTGCAGATGGTAAATATGAACTGATCTTTTCTACGCCAGGTAGTAATAACTGGCAATTATATGCACCAAACCAGGTATTGAGTGATGTGCCCACGACGGAGATCCAGTTTGCCGATTCATCAATACAGGTATCTAAATCCATAAAAGATTCAGGTAGCAGCAAAACGGAACAAAGTTCCATTTTTGAAATGCCTGTAAAAATTTATGAAGGTCCAACTGTATGGAAAGAAGTCGTGACCATACAGGGAACCATCCCTGAAAAGTTACAGGGTACCTTGCTATATACCTATGGTAAGACAGATGAATTTTACCCCTCTACCTCGCATCCATTTTCTGTTTCATTGGAAGGCGGAGTTGCCGCAACTTCAAGGATATTGATTCCTTCAATAGATCTGAAAAATCCAGTAAATGCCTGTGGAGATGATGATACCGCAGATAAAAGTTTATTCTCCATTTTTCTGCTGGGATTTTTAGGTGGATTGATCGCATTGATCACTCCCTGCGTGTTTCCATTGATACCATTGACTGTTTCTTTCTTTACAAAAAAATCAGGCTCTAGACAAAAAGGTGTAAAAAATGCTTTTTTATATGGACTAAGCATCTTTCTTATTTATGCTATTCTTAGTTTGCCCTTTCACCTGGTAAGCAGCGTAAACCCGGAGGTATTGAATAACATTTCAACCAACGTTTGGCTGAACCTGGCCTTTTTTGTGGTGTTTATTTTCTTTGCTCTTTCATTTTTTGGTTTGTACGAGATTGGATTGCCCAGCGGGTTTGCCAGTAAAATTGATTCCAGGGCAGGTATGACCAATTTCTGGGGCATCTTTTTTATGGCGTTAACACTGGCTATTGTTTCATTTTCGTGTACTGGCCCCATCCTTGGCTCTTTACTAGCCGGGGTTCTTACAAGTGATAATGGAGCCATGCAACTAACGTTTGGCATGTCGGGGTTTGGTTTGGGACTGGCATTGCCTTTTGCACTTTTTGCGCTTTTCCCTAACTGGTTGCAGTCTCTGCCAAAATCGGGCGGCTGGTTAACATCTGTAAAAATTGTTTTAGGTTTTTTAGAATTGGCACTGGCAGTTAAATTTTTGTCGAACGCTGATCTTGTGAAACAGTGGCATTTACTGGAGCGGGAGGTATTTGTAGCTATCTGGATTGCAATTGGAATTGCCATTGTACTTTATTTGTTGGGTGTCATCCGGTTTGGACACGATAGCAAACCGAGGTTTTCAAAAACACGCATCTTTTTTATTGCACTTTTCTCCATTTTCACTTTATACCTGTTGCCAGGAGTAACCAATACCAAATGGGCAAGGTTACCATTGATCAGTGGCTTTCCTCCACCACTTTGTTACAGTGTTTATGAACAACCTATCAATTGTGTAACGGGAGTTGAGCCATTGCATAATGAATATGAAAAAGCATTAAAACTGGCCAGGGAACAAAACAAACCGGTGTTGATTGACTTTACGGGATGGGCTTGTGTAAACTGCCGGCGAATGGAGGAAAACGTTTGGGTTGATGAAGAAGTAAAAACCTTAATGAAAGAGGAATTTATCGTGGTATCGCTCTATGTCGATGAACGTAAAAAATTACCAACAGCCGAACAATTTGAATACACCACAAAAACCGGCACAGTAAAACCTATAATCACTGTTGGAGATAAATGGGCAACCTTTCAATCGGAGAATTTTAATGCAGTGGCACAACCGCAATATGCTATTTTAAGCCCTGATGAAAAAGCACTTACTAAAACTAAAGCTTATACACCATCGGCAAAAGAGTTTAAAGATTGGTTGCAGTGCGGGCTTGATGCCTATAAAAAAGTTAGTAAGTAAGGCATTACCTTCTATGCATTAAAAAAGCCATCCGTTTTTACAACAGATGGCTTTTTTGTAAAATTTCTTTTAGTTAATATTCATCTTCGTTAAACAAAAAGTCATCCTGCGAGGGATAGTCAGGCCAAATGTCTTCGATGCTTTCATACACTTCTCCTTCATCTTCCAGTTCCTGTAAATTCTCAATTACTTCAATAGGCGCTCCTGATCGGATTGAATAGTCAATCAATTCGTCTTTCGTAGCAGGCCAAGGCGCTTCTTCAAGGTAGGATGCTAATTCTAACGTCCAAAACATCTTCTTAAATTTTTATGATTTATTGAAGGTTGAGGTATAATTACTGTGCCACTTTTTTCCATTACCCAACCCTTCAAATTTTTCGCAAATGTAGTTTTATTAAGGAATTTTCCAAATGTTGAATTTTTGAAGGGCAAATCCCTGGTCGAACTTTGCTGTACGATATTGTTTATAGATATTTGAACGAATACAAAAAGATGCTCAGAGCAAAGGATATTCATAAGCGGTATGGGACAATAGAAGTACTGAAAGGCGTAGATATTTCTATACAGGCAGGCGAAATTGTAAGTATTGTAGGACCTTCTGGTTCAGGAAAGTCGACCCTGTTACATATTTTGGGTACTTTAGATAAGCCGGATAGGGGGGAGGTTACCCTTCACCAGATAAATGTTACAGGATTAATGGGGAAAAAGCTAGCCGACTTCAGGAATAAACATATTGGTTTTGTTTTCCAGTTTCATCATTTGTTACCTGAGTTCAGTGCGCTGGAAAATGTTTGTATACCAGGTTGGTTGGCCGGTACCGGCAAAACCAGTGTAAAAAACAGGGCGGAAGAACTTTTAAACCTTTTGGGTTTAGGTCATCGCCTGCACAATAAACCCGGCGCTCTTTCAGGAGGTGAACAACAAAGAGTTGCTGTGGCCCGTGCCCTTATCAATACCCCGGACATCGTTTTTGCGGATGAACCTACAGGCAATCTGGATACGGCAAATGCCCGGGAACTGCACCAATTGTTTTTCCAGTTAAGGGAACAATTCAGGCAAACGTTTTTGATTGTAACCCACAATGAAGAACTGGCTCAGCTTAGCGATCGGACGTTAACTATGAAGGACGGAAAGATTGTATAAGGCCATTGCCAAACACAAAATCGGACATTAAATTCTTGCTTTCCAGGGAATTTCTTCAACACCCAGTTTTTGGGCAACATACCGCGCCAGTGTAAATAAATAGTCACTCAGGCGATTGAGATATTGAATGACCTTTTCATCAATAAAGAGTTCATGCTGCTGCATATTTACTGCCAGGCGCTCGGCTCTGCGGCAAACACACCGAACAATATGAATAGACGATACTATGGGGTGGCCGCCAGGTAAAATAAACGATTTCATGGCAGGCAACCGGTTGGTCATCAAATCAATTCTCTTTTCAAGAAATTCAATATCGGACTCGTGTAAATCAGGCAATTTCATCTTTGTTTCTTTCTCAGTATCTGTGGCCAGGGCTGAGCCGATGGTGAACAAACGGTCTTGTATTTCTTTCAACTCAACTTTAAATTCATCATCAGCTAACAGGTCATTTATGTAACCAACCCATGAATTCAATTCATCTACCGTACCATAGGTTTCTATTCTTATATCGTTTTTCGGAACTTTTGTGCCACCAATCAATGATGTAGCCCCTTTATCTCCCGTTTTTGTATAAATCTTAAAAGCCATGAAATTTATTTAAAGAGCAACAACTTTTTCTTTTTTTATATCCGATTCAATTATGCCATCCCTGAGCCTTACCACCCGATGTGCAAAATTGGCAATATCTACTTCGTGTGTAACCAGTATAACAGTATTTCCAGATCCATGTATCTTATCAAAGATCTCCATGATCTCGTGAGAGGTTTTCGAGTCAAGGTTACCGGTTGGTTCATCAGCAAGTATAATAGCGGGGTCATTCACCAAAGCCCGTGCAATAGCTACCCGCTGGTTCTGTCCGCCGCTCATTTCATTTGGCTTATGATGGCTGCGATCTGCCAGGTGTACTTTTTCCAATACCTGCAAAGCCTTTTCCATTCTTTGTTTTTTAGGAACCCCGGCATAAACAAGAGGAAGGGCTACGTTTTCTGCAGCAGTTAACCTGGGTAATAAATTGAATTGTTGAAAAACAAAACCAATTTCTTTGTTACGAACTTCTGCAAGATCGTTATCAGGCATTGCACTTACGTCTTTCCCGTTCAAAATGTAAGTGCCGGAAGTTGGTGTATCCAGGCAGCCGAGGATATTCATCAGTGTGCTTTTACCGGAGCCCGAAGGTCCCATCAGGGCTACGTATTCGTTTTTAAATATATCAAGTGAAATACCTCGCAATACCTCAATGACCTGTTTGCCCAGGAAGTAGTTTTTTGTGATATTTTCTAAGTGGATAATGCCTTGCATGCCTGTTATTCTGGTTTATTTATGACCTTGGGTACTTTAAAATACTGTTCGTCGTGCAAAGGAGCATTTTGTAAGGCTTCTTCCCGGCTGATCATGTGATCAACTACATCTTCACGTAAAACATTCACATTCGGACTAAGGTGTAACAATGGTTCAACTCCTGACGTATCCAGTTCTTTTAATTTATCTACAAAGCCAATTATTTTTTCCAGGTCTTTTTTGATCTCCTCTTTTTCAGCCGCATCAAATTTTAGCATGGAAAGCTTTGATAATTTATCAATAAGTGTGTCATCTACCTGCATACAACAAATATAACTCAGATCGGGTTTATGGCTGGTAGATTAGCTTGTGCCCGGGCATCTGCAAACAGTTCATATCTTCGCCGTCCGAATTTTTTACATTATGCCAGCAAAAGAAATTGTTGTAAGCGGGATAAGACCTACCGGCTTTTTACACCTTGGAAATTATTTTGGAGCCATGCGTAATTATGTACGCATGCAGGAAGAATATAACTGCTATTTTTTTGTGGCCGACTGGCATTCATTAACCACACATCCCGATACAAAAGAGCTTAAAGAGAACGTATTAAGAGTTTTGGCTGAAAATATTGCAGCAGGCCTGGATCCGGAAAAGGTGTGTTTGTATGCACAGAGCAGTATTCCTGAAATAGCTGAATTGTATCTTTTTCTGAATATGCTGGCCTATAAGGGTGAATTGGAGAAAACCGCAACATTTAAAGACAAAGTTCGCTTGCAGCCTGAAAATGTAAATGCTGGCCTGTTAACTTACCCGGTTCTGATGTCGGCCGATATTCTAATACATAAAGCGAAATATGTGCCTGTAGGTAAGGACCAGGAGCAGCACCTGGAAATTTCCCGCAACTTTGCCCAACGTTTTAATCACCGCTATGGTGATTTATTTCCGGAACCCCTTGCTTTTAATTTTGGTGCTGAATTGGTAAAAGTGCCCAGCCTTGACGGTGCTGGTAAAATGAGCAAAAGCGAAAACCAGTATGCAACATTGTACCTGGCCGATACAGATGATCTGATCCGCAAAAAAGTAATGAAGGCAAAAACAGACAGCGGACCAACTGAATCTGGTTCTCAAATGCCGGATTATATCCAAAACCTGTTTAATCTTATGGGTCTGGTAAGCCAGGAAAGTACGGTTCAAAAATTCAGGACTGATTTTGATTCAGCCAACATCCGATATGGTGATATGAAAAAGCAACTGGCTGAAGATATGGTGGCTTTCATAGCACCTATCAGGGAACGGGCCAACGAAATCAGGAAAGATGAGCAATATTTACATGCCGTTTTAAAACGGGGCGCTGAGCAGGCAAGGGAAAGTGCCGGTAACACCATTAATGCGGCACGTGAGATGATGGGTCTAAAATACTTCTAAAAAAATAACACTTATACCCGTTAATATCAACAGTTAATTTTATTTTGTGCGCCTTGTACCATTGAAACAGGATCTAGATTGAACTTCCTTATGGCAAAATCAAAAAAACCAAAGCACATAGCCGTAGCTGGTAATATTGGCGCTGGTAAAACAACGCTGACAGAATTATTAAGCAAACATTATAAATGGATTCCGCATTTTGAAGATGTAGATCACAATCCTTACCTAAATGATTTTTACGAGGATATGCCCCGCTGGAGTTTTCAGTTGCAGATCTATTTCTTGAACAGCCGCATCAACCAGTTGCTTGAAATACACAGGGGGTCAGAAACCATTATCCAGGACAGGACCATTTATGAAGATGCCAACATATTTGCACCCAACCTGCACGAAATGGGGTTGATGACCAAAAGGGATTTTGATAATTATTACGGCTTTTTCCAAACCCTTAAATCAATGGTACAACCGCCAGACCTGCTGATCTACCTTCAGGCTTCGGTACCTACTCTTGTTGGGCAGATTCAAAAGCGGGGAAGGGAATATGAAGAAAATATCAGGCTGGATTATTTAAAGCGATTGAATGAATATTACAATAAATGGATTGAAAGCTATAAGGAAGGGCCTTTATTGATCATTAATGTTGATGAAAACAAGTTTGGAGAGCAGGAAGAAGATCTTGGGAAAATTATGAGTAAAATCGATGCTCAGTTGTATGGTTTATTCTAATTGAAATAGCTTCTAAATTAAAAACTCTCAGCCTGTAGTTGAGAGTTTTTTTATAAAATAAGTTCAAAATTACATCAGGGATAGGCGGCGTATGGAGCCGTTTCTTCCAGCAATTGATCAATTCTTTCCAGCCATTCAAATTGCAACTTCCTGTTCCTGCTATGATCAGATTCTCCGTCATAAGCAGCCTGCAGGTCTTCTTTTTCTTTTACAATGGTTTTATAGATTTCATTAATATCAGAACGAAATGTTTTGCGATTGAACTGGTATTCCTGTAAGGCTTTATATAGCTTTCGGGCATAAATTTCAGTGATATCGAAATGCCCCTGTTCATGCGCCAGTATATAATTGGTTTTTAATAAACCCCATGATTTTTGTTTGGAAAAGTTGCAGGTTATGCTATAATTCAAACGTCCCCGTTGTAATTGGTAGGCAATGCCTAATGAAGTGCTGGTTGATGCAACAGCATCAGAATTTGTTTTCGGTGAACATAAAAAATCTTCCCAGGATAAACGACGGGTATCGGTCCAGGGAATGTGCTCTTCATCTTCTTCCCGGATAAGAACAATAGTTTTTGGTTCAATATTGATCACCGGTTTTTCAGGAAGGGGCTTGCCGGAAAAATTTAAATTAAGGAATAACAGGTAGAATAGGTGGATGTAACTCATAGTGGTCTTTCTAACGGTAATCAGAATTAAAAAATTATGCGTGGCTTAAACGCTATTGGTTAAAATAAAAATAAAAAATCAAAATTTCAATATGCTGTAAAAGAAGCTGAAACAGTTGTTTTTTTTGGTGCAATTGGGTTTTTTATAGATGAAGTTCTGTTAGGTGCCTTCAACGTACTTAAATAAACACGAGTGAAGCAATATTTAGCGGCTAATTGGCCATATAAAAAAAGCCCTCCATAAAGAGGGCTCAACTTTTCATCATAATAATTCAACTAAATTTTAGGAGCAGCCGCCATGGTTTCCGGCGAAGCACCAGAGGCGTATTTCTCAAAGTTTTTTATAAACAATCCAGCAAGGTATTTTGCCTTCTCATCATATGCTTCTTTGTCTGTCCAGGTATTTCTCGGAATTAAAAGATCAGATGGCACCCCTGGAACTTCTTTGGGAATAGCAAAACCAAATACAGGATCGGTAGTAGTTTCTACATCATTAAGTATTCCATCAAGTGCGGCGCTGATCATGGCCCTTGTGTAATTTAATTTCATTCTTTGCCCTGTACCATACGGGCCACCCGTCCAACCTGTATTAATCAACCAGCAGTTTACATTGTGTTCCTCCATTTTTTTGCCAAGC
This sequence comes from Flavisolibacter sp., assembly GCA_035714205.1. Taxonomy (GTDB): domain Bacteria; phylum Bacteroidota; class Bacteroidia; order Chitinophagales; family Chitinophagaceae; genus Flavisolibacter. The sequence continues at coordinate 9,899 of DASTMJ010000187.1, forward strand.
ATTTCAGCATAAAAACCTGGGTGCAGGGGAAGGAATGGGGCACCAAAACAGGCACTGAAAGTTGATTTGGGTTCAGTAACTCCTGCTTCTGTACCGGCGATTTTTGCGGTATAACCTGAAACAAATTGGTACATGGCCTGCCGCTTGGTTAATTTAGAAATGGGAGGTAACACACCGTAGGCATCACAGGTAAGCAAAAAAATGTTTTTTGGAGTATTGCCAATTGAAGGTTCCAACGCATTTGAAATATAATCAAGAGGATAGGCCACCCGGGTATTCTCTGTTATCGATCCGTCATCAAAATTTATGGTGTTGGTGCCAGGGAAAAACTTAACATTTTCAACCAATGCTCCCGGACGAATGGCATGATAAATATCCGGTTCTCTTTCTCTTGAAAGATTGATCAGTTTTGCATAACAGCCACCTTCAAAATTAAAAACACCATCTTCCGTCCAGCCATGTTCATCGTCGCCAATCAGCTTGCGTTTGGGATCTGCGCTTAAGGTTGTTTTACCAGTACCGCTTAATCCAAAAAATATGGCCGTATCTCCATTTTCACCCATATTGGCCGAGCAGTGCATGCTCAATACATTTTTTTCGAATGGTAAAATGTAATTTAAAATGGTAAAGATCCCTTTTTTGGTTTCGCCGGTATAACCGCTGCCGGCAATTAAAATGGTTTTGTGTTTGAAAGATACCACCGCTGCGTTATGTTGGCGGGTCCCACATTCCGATGGATCCAGTTTTAAGCCAGGCGCAGATATCACATGCCACTCAGGAGTAAAATCTTCTAACTCTTCTTCTTCTGGCCTAAGGAACATGTTGTGCGCAAAAAGGTTGGTCCAGGGCTTTTCCGTAATAACCCGGATATTCAGGCGATAACGTGGGTCAGCACAGGCATAACAATCCCGTACCCATATCTCAGGTTTTTCGTTGAGATAATCCATAATCTTCTTATGGATTATGTGAAAATATTTTTCTTCAATAGGAAGGTTGAAATTGTTCCAGTGAACGGTTTCTGTGGTTACTTCGTCTTTCACTGTGAATTTGTCATTAGGAGAGCGGCCGGTAAATTCTCCTGTGTAAATGGATAATGCGCCGGAATCTGTTAACATTCCTTCACCCATTCTTAAGGTATCCTGAACAAGTTCCTGGGGTGTGGATTGATAGTGAATGCTTTCAGTTCGCTTCAGGCCAAGCTTCACTAACTTCTCTTTCGAGATAGCAATTGTAGGTACTGACATAAAATAGCAATCGTTTAAATTAGAGGACAAAGTTAAGCGCATAATAAATTCATGCCTTAAACAAGTGTCCGCTATACACATTATTGGAATAACCCTTCAAAAACAATTGAAGAAACAATTGCACAATAAATTATGCTTTTAATCCTCAGATTAGTTTTTCTTTTTTTGATAAAGTTGAAATTAGCTCAGACTTACGGAAAATTAATTATACCCGCATGGAAAAAAGTATCATCAATTCGGTTACTTTGCCCCGTAATTAATAAAAAGCATGAAAAATCTTCCGCTCAACCCAGAGTTATTTGTTACAAACAGGAAACGTTTTATTGATAAAATGAAACCCGGATCCATTGCCATTTTTGTGAGCAATGATGAAGTGCCCAGCAACGGGGATGCTCTGTATCCATTTCGCCAGAATAGCGACCTGTATTGGTTAAGCGGCATTGAGCAGGAAGATTCAATGGTTATTTTATTTCCCGGTAATCCCGATCCTAAATACAGGGAAGTATTGGTTTTGGTTCGTCCCAATGAACTAAAAGAAAAATGGGATGGGAAAAGACTACGTAAAGAGGAAGCAACCAACATCAGTGGTTTTCAAACCATTGTATGGCTTGATTCAATTGATGCCTTTTTACAAATATGGATACACCTGGCCGATATCATCTATTTAGATACCAACGAAAACGATCGCAAAGCCAGCCTGGTAAGAACAAGGGACTACCGTTTTGTAGATGAAATGAAAAGCCGATATCCCTTACATCAATATGAAAGAGCTGCAAAAATTTTAAAAGAACTGCGTGGAATTAAAACACCATTTGAAGTTGAAGTAACACAAAAAGCGATCGAGATCACTAAGAATACATTTATCCGTTTGTTGAAGTTTATTCAGCCCGGTGTAATGGAGTATGAAATACATGCGGAAATTTTGCATTCGTTTTTATCGCAACGGTCAAGTGGAGAAGCCTATGGAAGCATTATTGCCAGCGGCGACAGGGCCCGAACATTACACTATGTAAGTAATAACCAGGAATGTAAGGACGGCGAACTGATTTTGATGGATTTTGGAGCAGCCTATGGAGGTTACAACGCTGATCTTACCCGTACCGTTCCGGTTAACGGTAAATTTACCCGACGCCAGAAAACAGTTTACAACGCCTGTCTGCATTTACACGATTTTTGTAAAAGCATTTTGAAACCAGGTATCACAATTGTTGATTATACCGAAAAAGTAGGCGAAGAAGCTACCCAGCAATTCCTGAAAATTGGCCTGCTGAAAAAAGCGGATGTAAAAAATGAAGATCCTGAAAACAGGGCTTATCGCAAATACCTTTACCATGGCATTTCGCACCATCTTGGTTTGGATGTTCACGATCTGGGAACAAGAACCGAACCTATAAAAGAAGGAATGTTGTTTACGGTAGAACCCGGCATTTATATTGAAGAAGAACAAATGGGTATTCGCATTGAAAACAATGTCTGGATCACCAGAAGAGGAAATAAAGACCTTTTTGAAGGGATACCAATTACAGTTGAAGAAATTGAATCAATAATGAAGAAATAAATTGATGCCCTCTAACGGAGGGCTTTCTTTTATATTTGCTTGAATTACCAATCAACTATTTGCGCCGGCAGCATGAAACAAATACCAAACATTTTTACGCTGATCAACTTAATATTTGGATGTATTGCAATTGTGCTGATCCTTCAAACCGGCGAAACCATTGTGATCCTGGACCAGATGGGGGCTTCGCAGGTAACCTTACCTGAAAAAATATGGCAGGGTTCCTTATTTATTTTTGGTGCGGCAGTTATTGATTTTTTAGACGGTTTTTTAGCGCGGATGCTAAACGCCAATTCTGAAAAAGGAAAACAACTGGATTCATTGTGTGATGTGGTTAGTTTTGGTGTGGCTCCGGGAATGATCCTTTACCAGTTATTAAGAATTGGATATGCACAGGGAGAAAACGGGTTGGAGGTATCTTTCGTGGCCCTTTTGCCTGCTTTTATTTATGCTGCAGCTGTGGCATGGAGACTTGCTAAATTTAATATCAGTACAAATCAATCGTATAGCTTTAGAGGTGTGCCCTGCCCGGCAGCTGGTTTGTTTGTAGCTTCTTTTCCTTTGATCATCTGGTACCAGTATTTTGGTATTCAACACCTGTTTATTAATGTATGGATCTTATATGCAGTGATCATTATTCTGAGTTACCTTATGATCAGTAACCACAAATTCATGGCAATGAAGTTTACCGATTATTCGTTTAAGAACAATGCGGTCAAATATATTTTGATCCTCATATCTGTTGCTTCTTTTGTCTTTTTAAAATGGCTTGCCATACCTGTAATATTCATCCTATACCTGGTTTTCTCACAGTTTTCCAAAGAACCTTCACCCATTATTGCAGAAACAAACCGGGAAACGCTGGATGTTACCGTTTAGTTTATACTCAATGATATAACCTTCTTTTTATAACAGCTTTCTCTCATCACATTCTAACCTCTAACTTTTTCTTAGGTTTGCGCTTAAATTTTCAGAAAAATGAAGTTTTCAGTACAGGTTAAAGTAATGCCGTTAAAAGAATTGCTCGATCCACAGGGTAAAGCCGTGATGTCTGGTTTGGGAAATCTTGGCTTGAAAAAAATAGAAGATGTGCGCATTGGGAAAAACATCAGTCTTCAGATTGAAGCAGTCAACAAGGAAGAAGCCCAACAGCTGGCAGAGGAAGCCAGTAAAAAACTGCTGGCAAATCCTGTGATGGAATATTATGAAATTACAGTTGACTAAGCCCGCTGCATTAATATCCACTTCAGTATTTTATAACCCGCAAGTCGCTTCACATGCTGTATCTTGTTCCTACACCTATTGGTAACTTAAAAGATATTACGCTCAGGGCTCTTGAAGTGCTGCAGCAGGTCGACGTGATTTTAGCTGAGGATACAAGAACCACTTCCAAATTATTGAATCACTACCAGATACAGAAACCTTTATCGCCTTATCATCAGCATAATGAACATAAAATTTTGCAGCACCTGGTAGACCAGATGTTGCAGGGTAAAATTATGGCAGTGGTTACCGATGCCGGTACACCCGGAATTTCAGATCCAGCTTTTTTGCTGGTACGGGAGTGTATCAGGAACAATATAAAAGTGGAAACCCTGCCCGGCGCAACTGCTTTTGTGCCGGCGTTAGTAAACAGCGGCTTAACCACCAACCGTTTCGCCTTTGAAGGTTTTTTGCCCCTTAAAAAAGGCAGGCACACTTTGCTCACAAAACTCTCAATGGAGGAAAGAACACTTATTTTGTATGAATCGCCTATGCGCCTGGTAAAAACGCTTGCCGACCTGGTAACCTATTTTGGTGCAAACAGGCAATGTTGTGTAAGCAGGGAGTTGACAAAAATGTTTGAAGAAAATGCACGGGGTACCTTGCAGGAGGTACATGATTATTTTCAACAAAAAACTGTTAAAGGAGAAATTGTATTGGTTGTAGAAGGTAAACCTGAATGATTTGGGGTTTTCTTAAAACAACTAATTCCGAAATTTACAGGATGGCCTGGCCATTAATCTATCTCTATTAAACACACATAAAGAAGAATCAGAATGATGAAAACTAGTTTTGCCGTTCTTTTGGCTTTAGTATCTGTTACTGTTTTTGCGCAACCCGACCGATGGCAGCAGCGGGTAAAGTACACAATGAATATTGATATGGATGTTCAGACCAACCAGTACAAGGGGAAGCAAACCGTTGATTACTGGAACAATTCTCCCGACACACTGAACAGGGTATTCTTTCATCTATACTGGAATGCATTTCAGCCTAACAGCATGATGGATGTACGCAGCAGGCGTCAGGGAACTTTTGTTATGGGCAAGGATAGAAAAGGAAACGATGTACGGGACTGGGATGGTCGTGTAAAAGACCGGATTGCAAATCTTACCCCTGACGAAATTGGATATGAAAAAGTTACTTCCATAAAAATGAATGGACGTGTGCAACAAACAAAACTGCACGAAACCATTTTAGAAGTAATTCTTGATAAACCCATTCTGCCAAGATCAAAAGTTGTTTTTGATATGGAATGGGATGCACAGGTTCCGCTGCAGGTACGTCGCAGCGGCAGGGATAATCCTAATTCCGGAGTTCGATATACCATGACACAATGGTACCCTAAACTTGTGGAATATGATTATGAAGGCTGGCACCCTACCCCGTATGTAGGCCGCGAGTTTTATGGTGTTTGGGGCGATTACGATGTGACCATATCAATTGATAAATCTTACATCATAGGTGGAACAGGTTACCTGCAAAACGCCAATGCAATAGGTTATGGCTATGAAGCAAAAGGAGTAAAAGTAAACCGGCCCTCGGGTCAAAAGCTTACATGGAAATTTACTGCACCTAATGTGCATGATTTTGCCTGGGCTGCTGATCCTCAATACAAACATTTAACCCGTCAAATTCCGGGCGGGCCAACCATTCATGTCTTATATAAAAATCCTGCTAATGATCCTGAAGAGGAAGCTCAGTGGAAAGAAATGGCAGATGCAGCTGTGGTTGTGTATCCATTCATTAAAAAGAATTTTGGCGATTATCCTTACAAGCAATATTCGTTTATACATGGGGGTGATGGGGGTATGGAATATCCCATGTCAACCATGCTGGTAAGTTCAAGTTTGGGAACTGCATTTCACGAGTGGATGCATAGCTGGTACCAGATGATGCTGGGCACAAATGAATCTTTATACTCCTGGATGGATGAAGGGTTTACAGAATATGCAACCAACCTGGTTGAAGATTATTACCGGGAACAGGTAATAAGAAAACGTGTGGCAAATAACCCGGTTGAATTAAAAAAAATAGATTCCATCAATAGTTTAAAACCATTAAACCAATATGCCAATTATGCGGGTTATTTTGCTTTGGTACGCAGTGGAAAGGAAGAACCGCTTACCACGCATGCCGATCACTATAATACAAATTACGCATATAGTAACGCTGCCTATTCTAAAGGCGCTGTGTTTATGGAGCAACTCGGTTACATTGTAGGTGCACCTGCCCGTAACAAAATTTTATTGGAGTATTACAAACAATGGAGATTTAAACATCCTAATGTTTCAGATTTTATTCGCGTTGCAGAAAAACTAAGTAACCTGAAACTGGATTGGTATAAAGAATACTGGGTAAACTCTACAAAAACCATCGATTATAGCATCGATAGTTTATGGGAAGCTGAGGGTAATACAAATATCCGTTTGCGGAATATTGGAATGATGCCCATGCCTGTAGATGTAAAACTTACGTTTAAAGATGGCAGTACTGAATGGCATTACATACCCATGTACCTTATGTTTGGTGAAAAGCCGGCAGAGCCGGGACAGGAACCACGGAAAGTCTATGAATCATGGAAGTGGACACATCCAACCTATGAAATAAAAACCGCAAAAAAATTAACCGATATTACCCAGGTTGAAATTGATCCCTCGTATAGAATGGCTGATCTGGATCGAAAAAATAACCGGCTGGATTTAAAATGGTAATAAAAATTCTGAATTAAGAGTCTCTGAAAAAGAGGCTCTTTTTTTATGCTCCCAGCTATATACGTTCTGTTCATCATTTGTTGCGTCGCACACTTGTACGTCCAAATCGGCATTCAGCCAAATAGCAAAACACGTCCTTTGCTTTTCCCTATTATTTGGGAACATATAAAAGGAACTTTTCTTTAAAAAACTCTTCATCAAACAGGTTGCTGATCTCGATCATTTGAGGCCTTGCACCACTTTCAAAGATCTCCTGTGAAAGGTCCCCACCCTTTAAACAGATCAACCCCGACCGTAAAATTTTTCCTTCACCGGTCTCATCCCTTAATTGGCAGCTTGTATTTTTTAAAATGGGCCTGCTCCATTTTAAAAGATCTTTTAAAGGGGCCACTGCCCGGCTCACAGCAAAATCAAATTTGCGATTTGTTATTTCTTCAGCCCTTATGTGTTGTGTAGTTATATTGCTAAGTCCTGTTGCCTCCTTAATGGCCTCAATGATCTTTAATTTTTTACCAATGCTGTCTACCAGGTGAAATTGAATATTTGGGAAAAAGATGGCAAGAGGCACACCTGGAAAACCACCACCTGTTCCAATATCAACTATTTGCAAACCATCAGGTAAATGGAAAGCTGCCGCAATGCTTAACGAATGCAGCACATGTTTTTCATAGAGGCTATCTATATCTTTCCTGGATATCACATTAATTTTTGCATTCCATTCAGTATACAAATCACCTAACGCAGTAAACTGTTCTATTTGCCTGGGAGTAAAATCAGAGAAATATTTTAAAAGAATATCCATTCGTTGAAATTGGAAAAAAGCAAAGATCGGTAAGAGGTGATTAAGTTTTTAGTTCCAGGTTTTCTTTGGTTTTTTCCAGAGTGCAGGTGCAAAAAGGATGTAGTATATAAACATCCAGATATCCCAAAAAAGAAACCAGGGAAACAGGTCGCTTTCATTCAAACGTTTCATGGCTTTATTCCAGATAATAGCCTGAACAATCAGTCGTACCACAAACGGTATCAGGCTCCATCTCCAGTCAAAAAACACCATCGATGCAATAAAAAGTGGATAAAATAAAAAGAACGAAAAAGTATACAATCCTAGTAAAAACTGGTGCGATGTTTTGTAAAATTTACCGGTAGAATAATGCCGGTTTTTTTGCCGTTTCCAATCCTTCCAGGTTTGTTTGGGTTTTGATAAGGTGAATGCTTCCGGGTCAAGAACAACAGTGGTGTTTTTTTTGGTAGCTACCTGGTTAATAAAAAGATCATCATCCCCGCTGGGTATATGATTGATAGAGGAAAAGCCCTTGTTACGAAAAAACAAATTTTTCCGGTATGCCAGGTTTCGGCCAACACCCATATAGGGTGTGCCTGCTAATGCATAACCAAGATATTGCAAAGCAGTATGAAAGGTTTCAAAACGAATAACCTTATTTAAAAAACCTGGCTGTTTGGTATAGGCCCCATAACCCAATGCTACCTCTACACCATTTGAAAAGGCATCCTGCATTTTAAACATCCATTGTTCACTGGCCGGTACACAATCAGCATCGGTAAGCAAAACAATTTCGTGTTTGGCTTCTTTGATGCCAATAGATAAAGGGAATTTTTTACCTGCAATGCCTTTTGCTTCCTGGGTAAGATCAACGATCTGTAGCTTTTTAAATGTTTTTTGAAGTTCAGCCAGGATGTACTTTGAATCGTCCACCGAATTATCATTCACAACAATCACTTCGTTGGTAGTAGTATAATCCTGAACCAGGACACCGGGTAAATGACGGGCTAAATTCTCATCCTCATCCCTGGCACAAACCACCACAGAAACCGGGTGTTGCTGCGAATGATCTTTAGGTTTTGCTTTATAAAAAGCAACCTTGCTGAAGAAAAAAAGGTAATAAAAAAGCTGTATTAGCGTAACGGCAACGAACGCATAAAAAATACCGGACTCCCATCCCATAAGCATGCCCGCGAAGATATGGCAGTTTAGTATTATTAGATCGCCAAATAAGCATCAGCCCGAAAGATTTTTTTTTGAAAAACGGCTTCCCTTGTGGTTTTCAGCTATGGTAACCTAAATACTCCATAACCAGTTACTATCATTCTAGATACTGGGGATCAATTAACGGAAACGCTTTTCTTTATCTTGCATCCCAATTTTTCCATTTATGCCAGCATTAGCTTTTGACTTATTGAAAACAGATGATAAAAGTGCAGCCCGTGCCGGCAAAATAACTACTGATCATGGGGTGATTGAAACACCAATCTTTATGCCTGTAGGCACCATTGGGAGTGTGAAAGCTGTTTCACAACAACAATTAAAAACTGAGGTGGACCCGCATATTATTTTAGGCAATACGTATCATTTGTACCTGAGACCCGGTATGCAAACTATGGAGGCAGGGGGTGGCTTACACCGGTTTATGAATTGGGACCGGCCCATATTAACCGATAGCGGTGGCTTCCAGGTTTTTTCTTTAGCGGCCAACCGAAAGATCAATGAAGAAGGAGTGATGTTTCAAAGTCATATTGATGGAAGCAAACATTTATTTACCCCGGAAAAAGTAATGGATATAGAAAGAACCATCGGTGCAGATATTATGATGGCCTTTGATGAATGTCCTCCTGCCAATTCGGAATATAAATATGCCCTGGATTCTATGAACCTTACTCACAGGTGGCTGGACAGGTGTTTTACCCATTTTAACGCAACACCAGATAAATACGGTCATACCCAAAATCTTTTTCCCATTGTTCAGGGGGCAGTTCATCATGATCTGCGAAAAGCATCCTGCGAATACATAGCTTCCAAAAATGCAACTGGTAACGCCATTGGAGGGTTAAGTGTTGGTGAACCTGAGCCGGTTATGTACGAGATCTGCCAGTTGTGTTGTGAAAACCTGCCGGAACATAAGCCCCGGTATTTAATGGGGGTGGGAACTCCCTGGAATATTTTGGAATGCATAACGCTGGGAATTGATATGTTTGATTGTGTGATGCCTACCCGTAATGGAAGAAATGCCATGTTGTTTACAACCAAAGGTGTTATCAATATTGATAATAAAAAATGGGAAACTGATTTTACGCCTATTGACGAGGGATTGGATTGCGCAACAAGTCATTATTATTCCAAAGCCTATGTGCGACATTTATTTAAGGCCGGTGAAATACTTGGTTTAACCATTGCTTCCATTCAAAACCTTGCTTTTTATTTGTGGCTTGTGAAAGAAGCAAGGAAACATATTCTGGAAGGTGATTTTCTAAACTGGAAAAACAACATACTCCCGGTATTAAAGACAAGATTGTAATAAAAATGCCTCTGTATGCTAAAATCTTATCAATTCTTTTAAACAGTATTTATAATTAAATACGTACTTCGCCAGCAGCATGACCAAAATAGATTGGTACATACTTCGTAAGTTTTTAACCACTTTCGTTTTTTGCATGTTGATCATGACAACACTTGCTGTTGCAATCGATATCAGTGAAAAAACAGATGATTTTGTAAAATCCGGCTTAACCTCAAAGCAGATTTTTTATAATTATTATATTGGTTTCATTCCCTTTATATGGGGTATGCTTTATCCCTTGTTTGTATTTATAGCTGTAATTTTTTTCACCAGTAAAATGGCATTACGCTCTGAAGTGATCGCCATACTGGCAAGTGGAACGTCATACAACAGGTGGTTAAGACCTTATTTTTTTGGAGGATTGTTTTTTGCGCTGGGATTATTTTTTGCTGCACGGTATGTATTGCCAAAAGCCAATGAAATACGCAGCAAGTTCCAGTCAACTTATATCGATTACAATAATCCTTCAGCCAATAGCGGTGGTGCAGGTTGCTGGAACTGTGTGTACCGGAGAATTGATTCTGTAACCTATATCGGTATGCGCAATTACGATACGGCTTCAAAAGCAGCCAATACATTTTTTATGGAAAAAGTGAGGAATAATAAAGTTTATTATAACCTCAGGGCACAGCGTATCGAATGGGATACGGCAAAAAGGAACTGGAAGCTCAATACCGTAATCGAACGGACAATTGACAGCATGAAGGAATCAATACGGCAGGTTGAAACAATGAACATTCACCTGAACCTGCAGCCTAAAGAATTGCAGCGGGATAACTATCTAAAAGATAATTTAACCACGCCGGAACTGGCATCATTTATTCAGTCGGAGGAACTTAGGGCAGCTGAGGGTCTGAATCCATTAAAAGTGGAAATGTATCGCAGAACGGCTACACCATTTACGGTATTGCTACTGACGTTAATAGGAGCCGTTATTGCAGGAAGAAGAACAAGGGGAGGCAGTGGATTGCATCTGGCCATTGGAATCGTAATAGCCGCAGTATTCATTGTATCTGATCGGTTCTCAACCACCTTTTCAGTAAAGGGCGACTGGCCTCCGCTGATGGCTGCATGGATACCCAATATTGTGTTCTCATTTGTTGCCATTTATCTCTATAAAAAAGCTCCGAAATAAAAAGCATTATTATTTTGTTGACTTTCTTTTAATGACCAAAAATTTTTCTTTGAATCAGCATTCTTTCATCTTGTACTAATTTTGCCGCACCATGCCCATTATATACCTTTAGGGCACTATCATTTAACCTACTAAAAACAAGGACTGAAAAATGGGAGTAATTAAAGACAGGTTCAAAGAAAAAGCGGATGTGCTTGCTGCAGAAATAAAAGATCTTTTAAAAGAAAATGGTAATAAAGTAATTGGCGAAGTACAGTTATCCCAGATCTACCAGGGCATGAGAGGCATCACAGGTTTGGTTACAGAAACCTCATTGCTGGATGCACAGGATGGTATTCGTTTTCGGGGATATTCCATCCCTGAATTACAGGAAAAACTTCCTAAAGCTGATGGCGGTAATGAACCGCTGCCCGAAGGTTTATTTTATTTAATGCTGGTAGGAGAAATGCCAACTGATGAGGATGTGCAACATGTTACTTCTGTGTGGCAAAGAAGAAGTCACGTTCCCAACCACGTATTTGCAACTATAGAGGCGTTACCGGTAACCACACACCCTATGACACAGTTTGTAGTAGCCATCATGGCGCTGCAAACAGAAAGTCAGTTTGCCAAAAGATATGCAGCTGGCATGAACAAAAAAGAATATTGGGATGCTGTATTTGATGATTCAATGGATCTGATTGCCCGCCTTCCCCGTGTAGCTGCTTACATTTACAGGCGCAAGTATAAAAACGGTGATCATATTCAACCCAATGGCTTGCTGGACTGGGCTGGTAACTTCGCCCATATGATGGGATATGAAGATGATAGCTTTAAAGAGTTGATGCGTTTATACATGACTATTCATGCCGATCATGAGGGAGGAAACGTGTCGGCGCATACCACGCACCTTGTTGGTTCCGCATTAAGCGATCCCTATTTAAGTTATGCTGCCGGAATGAATGGATTAGCCGGACCATTACATGGTTTGGCTAACCAGGAAGTGATAAAGTGGATTTTTGAAATGCGTGAGGAATTAAAAACTGACCTGCCTTCCAACGATCAAATTGCAGATTATGTAAAGAAAACGTTGGGAGAAGGAAAGGTGGTTCCGGGTTATGGTCATGCTGTTCTGCGTAAGACCGATCCAAGATTTACCGCACAAATGGAGTTTGGCAAAAAACATATGCCCGATGATCCATTAGTGCAAACGGTGTGGAATATTTATGAAACGGTACCACCCATCCTGCAATCATTAGGTAAAATAAAAAATCCATGGCCCAATGTAGATGCTCATAGTGGGGCATTGCTGGTGCATTATGGTATGGTGGAATATGAATTCTACACCGTATTATTTGCCGTAAGCCGTTCATTGGGTGTTTTAGCCAGCCTTTGCTGGGACAGGGCTCTTAACTTTCCGCTGGAAAGGCCAAAATCGGTAAGTACAAGACTTGTAAAAAAATGGTTGAAAGGTGAAGATGAGATCTGGGGTGATTAATATTCTTTTAATCTCAATTAATAAAGCCGGTTATTACCGGCTTTTATTTTTTATCCATTGAAAATTGAATATTTGTTTAAAAGAAATTGTCCAGGGATTTGAGGCTAATTGGTTTTTCCCAAATTGTAAGTTTGGCGCCATCCAGCTCTGATGGCATTGTAGGCCTGAAGGCACTAATCAGGTGAAACTGTATATCTGGG
>DASTMJ010000188.1:0-1523 GCA_035714205.1 Flavisolibacter sp.
TTATTTCAGCAATTGCACCCTGTGTGAATGTTACAGGCGACTGGGTTGTTGTTTCCATACAGCAAAGTTATTCAATCCAATTTTCAGGAAAGTTCTATTTGACGATAAACTGACACTAAAGTTGTTAATTCAACCCACATAACGCTTATAAACATTAAATTACCCTTTTGGCTTATAATATGAATTATCAGGGGATAGTCCTTAAACATTATTTTTGCCACCTTAATAAATAGCAATGGATATTTCTATCATAAGTCTTGTTCTTTCAATTATGGCGCTGTTGGTAGCAGCTTTTGTTTTTTTTCAGTTAAAGGATAATTCAGGTAAAGATGGATACAGTACAAGGCCCTTGCAGCTACAGGCTTATGAACGACTGGTGTTATTGTGTGAACGTATTGCAATGCCCAACCTGATCAGCCGCTTAAGCCAGCCGGGTTTGTCGGCCCGTGAAATGCAGGTGTACCTGATTGAAACCATCAAACAGGAATATGAATACAATGCATCTCAGCAGATCTATGTAAGCCAGAAAGCCTGGGAAGCTGTGCGTAATTTAAGAGACCAGAATATGCTTATGATCAACACCATTGCCAAAACGCTTACTCCGGATGCAACGGCCAATGAACTGAACAGGCAATTGATTGAAGGTTTGATGCATGAAGAAAAAGCAGCCCTTCACACTTTTGTAGCAGATACATTGAATGCCGAGGCAAAAAAAATAATGTAGTCATCATGAGTGACAAAAAACGATTTACCGATTCGGGCATTGAAATAAAAACGGTGTATTCAGAAGAAGACTCCAGGGGTTTGGTACATGAAAAACCTGGCTCCTTCCCTTTTACCCGTGGGGTGCAGCCAGATATGTACAGGGGTAAATTGTGGACCATGCGACAGTACGCTGGTTTTTCTACCGCCGAAGAAAGCAACAAGCGTTACCATTACCTGCTATCGCAGGGAGTAATGGGCTTGAGTGTTGCTTTTGATCTGCCTACACAAATCGGGTACGATAGTGATCATGTTTTATCGGAAGGTGAAGTTGGAAAAGTGGGTGTAGCTATCGATTCCCTGGATGATATAGAAACACTTTTTCATGGGATTAAGCTGGAAGAAGTTTCCACCTCCATGACCATTAATGCAACAGCATTTATTCTTCTTTCTTTTTATGTAGCCCAGGCAAAAAAACAAGGGGCCGATCTTAAAAAAATTTCAGGTACCATCCAGAATGATATTTTAAAAGAGTATGCTGCACGAGGAACCTACATTTATCCACCCAAACCTTCTATGCGCATCATTACAGACATCTTTGAATGGTGCAGTAATGAAATACCTAAATGGAATACCATTTCCATTTCTGGTTACCATATAAGGGAAGCCGGAAGCACGGCGGTACAGGAAATTGCTTTTACCCTAAGCAATGGTAAGGCCTATGTGCAGGCTGCATTAGAAAAGGGAATGGATATTAATGTATTTGGAAAACGACTCTCCTTCTTTTTTAATGCACACAATAACTTGTTTGAGGAAGTAGC
>DASTMJ010000189.1:0-9951 GCA_035714205.1 Flavisolibacter sp.
TTTGGATCCCGGCCCATACGTGCAGTACCCATTTCATGAATACCCATGCCCGGGTAATAATCATTATCGTATGTTTTTACATTTTTAACACCGGCAGACTCCAGCATTTCTTTAGCATCATTAATCATGTCCACACGCATCTTTCTCTCGTTATCTTTTATTTCACAATCTATAGATAGTACTGGCAGGCCCCATTTGTCTTTTGTGTTTTTATCTAGTGTCACCTTGTTTTCGTGGTAGGGGAGCATTTCGCCGAAGGCGGTCATACCCATGGTCCATTGACCTGGTTCACTTAATGCATCCTTGAATTCGCCGCCAATACTCATTTCGGCTACTTCTCTTGACCAACCCTGCCGGCTGGCACTACCCTGGTAACCAAAACCTCTCAGGTAATCTCTTTTTTCATCGCCTAAATTTCTATAACGTACCACGTAAATGCCATTGGCCCTTTTACCGTAATAATATTTATCGTCATAACCTTCAACTGTACCCGAAGCCCCGCAACGGAAGTGATGGTCCATTAAATTATGTCCCAACTGGTTGCTGCTGCTGCCCAAACCACCTGGCCATATATCAGTAGCCGAATTTAGAAGGATCCAGGTTGTGTTCAATGCAGAGGCATTCAGGAAAACGATCTTTGAAAAATATTCGTAGGTCTGGTTGGTTTCTGCATCGAGCACCCTTACACCTTTTGCTTTTTTGGTGTCCTTATCATAGATCACTTCCGTAACAATTGAAAAGGGACGTAAGGTAAGATTGCCGGTTTTCATAGCAGCCGGAAGGGTGGCAGATTGTGTGCTGAAATAAGCACCAAAGGGACAGCCCAACCAACATTTATTCCTGTACTGGCAATTGGTTCGGTTGTTATGCGGTTGGGTGATATTGGCAACCCGGCCAATGATCATATGCCTGTTCATATTTTTTTTGATACGTGCAGCCACATCTTTTTCTACACAGTTCATTTCCATTGGTGGCATGAACTTACCATCGGGGAGTTGAGGTAGCCCTTCTATTGATCCGCTGATACCGGCAAAGGTTTCTGCATGATCGTACCAGGGAGCAATATCTTTATAACGGATGGGCCAGTCTGTTCCTATTCCTTCTTTGGCATTGGCTTCAAAATCAATTTCACTTAAACGATAGCTCTGCCGTCCCCACATGAGTGAGCGACCACCAACATGATATCCCCTGAACCAATCAAAACGTTTTACTTCGGTATAAGGACATTCTTTATCCTTAACCCAATAGTCAAGGTTGGTTTCATTCAGCGGGTAGTCTCTTTTTAGTACCGGGTAATCTTCTATCATTTGCTGTGTGCGGCCTCCACGATGTGGAAATTCCCAGGGACCTTTATTAGCATTAACATAGCCTTTTATATGTTCAATGTTACGGCCACGTTCCAGCATTAAAACCTTTAAACCTTTTTCAGTAAGTTCTTTTGCAGCCCAGCCCCCGCTGATGCCGGAGCCTACCACAATCGCATCAAATGTATTGTCAGCCATAGTGAAATCGTAATTTTTAGGTTATCGTTTTTATGAGTGAATGGATAATTCTATTAAATGTCGCAGCGTTGAACTGCATTTTTTAAAGCGCTGATCTTATTTTTTGTGTCTTTACCTGTAGGTATAAATTCCTGTGCTACATAACCCTTGTACCCGGTTTGTTTTATGGCGTTCATAATGGCCGGGTAATACAATTCCTGGGTTTCATCAATTTCGTGCCTGCCTGGTACACCTGCAGTGTGGTAATGTCCAAAAAATTTATGATCGTTTTGAATAGTTCTTATAATGTCACCTTCATTGATCTGCATGTGATAGATATCATACAACAATTTGAAATTTTCTGAGCCAAGGCGCTTACATAACTCAACACCCCAGGCAGATTTATCAGCCATGTAGTCTTTGTGATCAACCTTACTGTTGAACAATTCCATTTGAATAATGACCCCTTTTTTTTCGGCCAGGGAAAGAATTTGTTTTAAACCATCAACACAATTCTTCATGCCGGTTTCATCATCCATGCCTTTACGGTTACCGCTAAAGCAAATGAGATTTTTATACCCTGCATCTGCAACAAGATTTATATGCTCTGTATAATTTTTAATGAGTGTTGAATGATATTGTTTGTCGTTCCAACCTTCTGTAAGACTGATCTCCGCACCATTGCACATGGATGAATACACATTATGCTTTTTGAGCGTAGGCCAGTCTTTGGGCCCAACAAGGTCGATGGCCGAAAAGCCAATGTCTTTCACAGCCTGGCACAACTCATCCAGTGAAATAAAATCATAGGTCCACCAGCAAACAGAATGGTTAATATTATTTTTCAAATTACGGTTGGCCGTTTCATTGCAACTGGCAAAAGAAAGGGCCGGTGCTGCCGTAATAGCCGTACCGGTTAAAATCAGGTCCTTTATCAGTGTTCTCCTGGAGGTGTTTTTTTGCATTCTAAATTTATGTGAGATGGGTTTCTGCGAGACCTTTTTCAGCTTGCGATTGTGTAATTGTTTTCTTTTTGACAGGTTTAAAAAACAGGGCAAACAATAATAAGATTACACCTGAAATAACAGCAGGAATCATCCAGATGCTTTTCCAATCATGACCTCCGGGGATAGCATATTTCTCAGCGATCAGACCGGCCACCCAAAAACCAATCAGCATTCCAACACCATATGTGGCAAGAGTGATCATTCCCTGGGCAGAAGAGCGGATCTTATCGCCTGCTCTTTCATCTGTATAGATCTGGCCGGTAACAAAAAAGAAATCATAACATACACCATGGAGTATAATCCCTGCATACAGCATCCACATGCCGGAACCTGCGTCACCAAAACCAAAGAAGAGATATCTAACAGCCCATGCTGCCATTCCAACCAGCAACATTTTCTTTACTCCCAAACGGGTAAAGAATAAAGGCATGGCAAACAGGAACAATGTTTCTGACATCTGGCCAAAGGTCATTTTACCTGCAGCTCCCTTTACTCCAATTTCATTCAGAAAAATATTGGTTTCCTGGTAATAAAATGCCAACGGTATACATATAAGTAAGGAAGCAATAAAAAAGACCAGGAAATTTCGGTCTTTTAAAAGCCCCAGGGCATCAAGCCCAACAATTTCGCTAAAGGTTGTTTTAGTTCCTGCTTTAGGCGGTGGTGTATTGGGAAGAAAAAAACTGAATAAGCCCAAGACTATAGATAAAGCAGCGGACAAACGAAAGGTATTAACTAATGCATTTTCCTGCTCCCATGCTAACCAGCCAATGATAAGACCTGCTGCGATCCAGCCAATAGTTCCCCATACCCGGATATTGGCAAATTGTTTTTCAGGACTATTCATTTGTTTGAAAGAAATTGAATTTACCAGGGCCAGTGTGGGCATATAAAGAATCATGTAAACCAGCAATACCGGGTAGAAAGATGAAAAGTTATCAAGTGTAGAAATATAATACATCAATCCGGCGCCAGCCAAATGGAGAATGCCAAGAATACGTTGAGCAGGAAAAAACTTATCGGCGATCAGTCCGATAATAAATGGTGCAGCAATGGCTCCTAATGCCTGTGTACCATAAGCAGCTCCAACATTAATATCTGTTGCGTTTAAACCGGTTTTAAGATAAGTGCCAAGGGTTACAAACCAGGCACCCCAAACAAAAAAGTTTAAAAACATCATTGCCGACAACTGAATCCGGGTTGTTTGTTTCATTCGCAGGTTGTTTTGTTGAATAAATGAAAATAAAATAGGCCTGGTATTTCAAGACCTGTACAATAAGATGTTGGTGAATGTTTAATGAGTGATAAATGCATCCGTTAGCTCGAAAGCTAAATGTACTATTTTTTGAAAACGTAAAAACAATAATTCACCACAAAAAATTAACATCGGTTAAAAATGTATCACTGCATTAAAAACTTATACAATAATGAATGGAATACATTCTTAAATTTAGCAGCGTTTTAGTTGAAGGGTAACGCAACATCTGTCAATAAATTGCATAACTGTCCTGCACCTACAGGCTTTAAAAAGAAATATTCGTCATGAGAAAATTAAGAATGGGAATGATAGGAGGTGGTAAAGATGCTTTTATCGGTGCTATTCACCGTATTGCTTTAAATATGGATGGATTAATAGAATTATCCTGCGGGGCACTAAGTATTAACCCTGACATTGCGGTTGATTCCGGAGCATCTTTGTATCTTCCAAAAGAAAGAACCTATCTCACTTACGATGAAATGATCAAAAAGGAAAGTGAGCTGCCTGTTGATCAGCGTATCGATTTTGTAACGATCGTTACTCCCAACTTTGCACATTTTGCACCAGCAATGATGGCACTGGATCATGGTTTCCACGTGGTGATTGAAAAACCTATGACCTTCACACTGGATGAAGCCAAACAACTAAAAGAAAAGGTTGACCAAACAGGTTTGATGTTGTGTCTTACCCATACATACTCAGGTTATCCCATGGTTAAGCAAGCAAGAGCAATGGTGCAGCAAGGTGCTTTGGGTAAAGTCCGTAAAATTTATGTGGAATATGCCCAGGGCTGGCTCAGCAGGTTATCGGAACGTGAAGGCAATGCACAGGCAGCGTGGAGAACCGATCCCAAAAAATCGGGTAAGAGTGGTAGTATGGGTGATATTGGAACACATGCAGCCCACCTGGCAGAATACATTTCAGGACTAAAGATTCAGCAATTATGCGCCGATCTTAATATAGTAGTAGAAGGCAGGGGATTGGATGATGACGGTGGAGTGTTGTTAAAATTTGATAATGGCGCTACCGGAGTATTGATGGCAACACAGGTTGCAGCAGGCGAAGAAAATGCTTTGAAAATTCGCATCTACGGAGAAAAA
Source organism: Flavisolibacter sp. (assembly GCA_035714205.1). Classification (GTDB taxonomy): domain Bacteria; phylum Bacteroidota; class Bacteroidia; order Chitinophagales; family Chitinophagaceae; genus Flavisolibacter. Next base: position 4,847 of record DASTMJ010000189.1, read on the forward strand.
GGAGGCATTGAATGGGCACAACAGGAACCTAATACCTTATTGGTAAAATGGCTTGATCAGCCTGCCCAGGTTTTGCGTGCCGGTGCTGGTTATACAGACCGCCTGTCTTCTTTTGCCACGCATAATTGCCGTACGCCGGGTGGACACCCTGAAGGGTACCTGGAAGCGTTTGCAAACATCTATCGCAATTTTGCTTTATCGCTACAGCATAAGCTTGACGGTAAAACGCCAACGCCGGAGATGATGGATTTCCCGAAAGTGGAAGAAGGCATTCGTGGCATGGCCTTTATAGATAACGTTGTAGCCTCAGCGCAATCCAATGAAAAATGGACAGCGTTTAAGGTATAATAAACTTCTTAGTTCCTTGAATGGTGTACTATATGAGTGTAGCAAACTTTAGCATTACTATTAAGCACCTGTTGTGTCACTCACTTGTGCGTTCCATACGCTATTGAACATGGGAACAAAAAAACTTAGCATCAATGGCGAACAGTATTTGTTTATTGCGTTATTGTTTGCAGCACCTACAATTATGGAATTGATAACTATAAAAATCAGATCTTGAAAACTATAAAAGGACCCGGAATATTTTTAGCACAGTTTCTTGGCGACTCAGCTCCCTTTAATGAACTGGAATCCATTTGCAAATGGGCAAAAGATCTTGGATTTACAGGTGTACAGATCCCAACATGGGATGCCCGCTGTATTGATTTGAAAAAAGCTGCCGAAAGCAAAACCTATGCTGATGAATTGAAAGGCATCATTAATAAGACAGGTTTAGAGATCACCGAACTCTCAACACACTTGCAGGGGCAACTGGTGGCTGTAAATCCAGCCTACGATGTATTGTTTGATGGCTTTGCACCCAAAGAAGTTCACGGCAATTCAAAAGCAAGAACTGAGTGGGCTGTGCAACAATTAAAGTATGCGGCCAAAGCATCAGAAAACCTGGGACTAAATGCCCATGCTACTTTTAGCGGCGCATTATTATGGCATACGGTTTATCCCTGGCCACAGCGTCCTGCAGGCCTGGTAGAAGAAGGGTTTAAAGAATTAGGTAAAAGATGGTTGCCCATATTAAATGCATTTGAAGAATCGGGTGTTGATGTGTGTTATGAAATTCACCCGGGGGAGGATTTACATGATGGTGTAACCTATGAAATGTTTTTAAAAGAAGTGAACAATCACAAAAGAGCCTGCTTGTTATATGATCCATCTCATTTTGTTTTGCAGTGTCTTGATTATTTATCTTACATAGATCATTACCACGAACGTATCAAAGCCTTCCATGTTAAGGATGCTGAATTTAATCCTACGGGGAAACAAGGTGTATATGGTGGCTACCAGGGTTGGGTGAACAGGGCCGGACGATTCCGTTCGCTGGGAGATGGACAGGTTGATTTTAAATCTGTGTTCAGCAAACTGACAGCCTATGATTACAGCGGCTGGGCTGTACTGGAGTGGGAGTGTGCCATAAAACATCCTGAACAGGGAGCAAAGGAAGGGGCACCGTTTATTAAACAACATATTATAAGAACAACAGACAAAACTTTTGATGATTTTGCAAGCGCAGGCACGGATGAAGCACTGAATAAAAAAATTTTAGGAATTTAAATAATAAAGTAAAAAACACAAAAGATGAAAAAACTAATACTGGTTCTCAGCACCATTGTTTTTATTGTAGCATGTGGTAACAATGCATCAACAGAAAAAACTACCGAAACAGAGACAAAGGCTGAACAACCTGCTGCACCTGAAGACCCGGATGTTGAAAAAGGATTAACCCTGATCACCCAGAACGATTGTTTAACCTGTCACCAGGTTGAAACAGCAGGAATTGGCCCGGCCTATACAGCCATCGCAGAGAAATATCCAAACAATCAACAAGTGATCGATTCTCTTTCGGGAAAAATAATCAAGGGTGGTTCCGGTAACTGGGGACAGGTAATGATGACGGCTCATCCTACATTATCTGAAGATGATGCAAAAGCAATGGTGAAATATGTATTATCACTTAAAAAATAAATCATGCATAAATTTTTGTACCTGGTATTTGCCCTGGCATTTACTGCCTGCGAAACAACAAACCAAGCTACTATGAATTCAACAACCAGCGGAGCCGCGGCTGATGATAAAGACTGGATCTCCTTGTTTGATGGTAAAACGACAAACGGATGGCATACTTACGGTAAAACCACAATTGGTAAAGCATGGAAAGTGGTTGACGGCAGCCTGCATTTAGATGCGGCGAGTAAAAAAGACTGGCAAACTGCCGAGGGCGGAGACATCATCAGTGACCGGGAGTTTGAAAATTTTCATCTAAAACTTGAATGGAAAATTGCGCCTAAGGGTAACAGTGGGATTATCTTCTACATCAACGAGGATCCGGCAAAATATCAATATCCCTGGCAAACAGGACCTGAAATGCAGGTGCTGGATAATGGTTCAGCTATACAGGCCGGTCACCCCGATGCTAAATTATACACACACAGGGCTGGCGATCTTTACGACCTGCTGGCAGCTAAAGAAACCGTAAAACCCGCAGGAGAGTGGAATGCAGTTGAAATCGTATCCAATAAAGGCAAACTTGAATTTTATATGAACGGCCAGCTTACGCTGTCAACCAACATGTGGGATGATCAGTGGAAGCAAATGGTGGCCATCAGTAAATTTAAAGATATGCCCGGGTTCGGGATCTATAAAAAAGGTAAGATCGGGTTACAGGATCATGGTGATAATGTATGGTTCAGGAATATTAAAATAAAGATCTTATAATAAGAATACAGACTCATTTTCGAAATGGCTCAGGCAATGGAATAACCCGTTTGCCGGGCCATTTTTTCTAAAAGCAGTTTGGTCTTTTTAATTCCTTCTTCTTCGCTTAATTTATTTCCCTCGTATTCAATTCCCACATAACCGTTGAACGCTGCTTTTTTCAAAATAGCAAACATCTTTTTATAATCTGTTTCTATACAATTTCCATTTTCATCAAAATCATAGGTTTTAGCACTAACACCTTTTGCAAAAGGCATTAATTCTTCTGTTCCTTTATACCTGTCGTATTCTTCCAGGCAGGTATAATTTTCGCCACGCTTTAAACAGAAATTGCCAAAATCGGGTAGGGTGCCCACGTTTGGTTTACTGATCTCTTTCATTACACCGGCCAGCCATTTTCCATCGGAGCTAAAACCTCCGTGGTTTTCAACAATAATATTAATGCCTTCTTTTTCACCATATTCACCCAGCCTTCCCAATCCGTCAACAGCAGCTTTATGAACGTCTTCACGGTTGCCCGTACCATATGCGTTTACCCGGATGGTTTTACAGCCCAGGTATTTGGCGGCATGAACCCATTTGTAATGATTATTTACAGCGTGTAATCGTTTGCCATCATCTGTTTCAGCCAAACCTCCTTCACCGTCTATCATAATTAAATGATTGAGAACGTCATTGTCTTTGCACCTGGAAAGAAGTTCGTTTAAATATCCACTATTTTCTGCCTTGTCTTTAAAGAACTGGTTCACATATTCTACTGCATCAATACCATATGTTTTTTTAGCAATGGCGGGAAAGTCAAGGTTGTCCAGTTGTTTACTAAATAAGGCTTTATGCAGGGACCATTGTGCCAGTGATATTTTAAAAGATGATTTTGATACCTGGGCACTGAAGATGTTTGGTGCCATTATCATTCCGGCTGAAAGGATAGCAGTATGTTTTACAAACTGTCGACGGGTATGTGACATAAGTATAAAATTTGTTTGATCTTTAGTAAGGTAGGGCTGGATGTAATTTATTCAATAATTCTTTCTGAAATATGCCCGGTATGCCGGTTCTTTACAATCAATTTTTTAGTGCCGTAATGTGTAAGTTCTTCTTTTACCAGGTAATGATTTTCATCAAACATAATGATCGCTTCCTTGCCGGTGTGTTTGACTTCGCCCCGCCAATGATCCAGGGAAACAGGTTCCCATTGTTTGGTTTTTGCAGACCGGTAGGCTGCATCCAGAATGGCATTTACAATATAACCATCATAAAACGTTTCTTTCGGGTTTGTGCCATTTTCCAGGGACTTGAACATATCATGGAACATATGATTGTATCCTAATTCATGCACTTCATCACCTACGGGAAATAACCATCCCTTGTCTGTTTCAGATTTTTCAGCTACATAACCGGTTTGTTTCCCGGTACTGAACATTTCAAAACCGGTTCTTAAAAAGTTATTGATCCATATTGTTCCTTCGGTACCCATCACTTCATCACGCAGATCCATTCCTCCGCGAAAGATCCAACTTACCTCGAACTGGCCTATGGCGCCGTTTTCATATTTAACCAGGGCGATGGCGTGGTCTTCGGCATCGATAGGTTTTACCTGGGTGGCTGCCCAACACATCACTTCCACAGGCTTAACATGTTTGCCGATATAATTTCGTGTTATCTCCACGCAGTGACACCCCAGGTCCAGTATGCAACCACCGCCGGATTGCCCAGGGTTCCAAAACCAATCGCTGTGTGGGCCCGGGTGGGTTTCCCTTGATTTGGCCCACAAGATATTTCCCAACGCTCCATTCTGAATACTTTCCAAAGCCTTCAAAAATTTTGGTGCGTATACAAGATCTTCCAGGTAACCATTAAAAATTCCGGCTTCTTCTACAGCTTCCAGCATTTCCCTGGCTTCTTTTGCATTGCGGCCCAATGGTTTTGTGCATAGAACCGGTTTTTTGTGTTTACAACAAAGCATTACTGCCTCTTTATGCAGGTGATTTGGCAGGGCAATACAGACTACTGTAACGCCGGGATGCATGATAGCCTGCTCCATATCAGTGGTGGATAAGCTTACATGGTATTGGCTGGCAAAATTCTGTGCATTGATTTCCGAACGGGAGTAAACAGATGAAATAACATCCCCATTTCTGAATCCAAGTAAGGATTGGGCATAGAACCTGGCGATAAAACCCGAGCCAAGCATGGCAATTTTTTGCATATAAGTATAATTGATTCAATGTTTTACCATTGTGCTGATCCATATCAATTTAGGATGAATCTGCCAAAGAAACGGGCCAATAATTTTCACTCCGGCTTATTGTACGAATGACACATTATGT
>DASTMJ010000190.1:0-41427 GCA_035714205.1 Flavisolibacter sp.
GGTAGGTATCATGATCAACGGCACTTTCAGTGATCCCGTGTTTGAGAACGATAGCCGGACTGCCATCACCCATGCCCCAACCAAAACGGTTGACCGCCTGTTGGTAGCTGATAATAAGAGCATCACCCAACGTAACAATCTCAATTATAATCTAAATCACAGCTATACAAATCCAAATGGTAAGAGTCTGACCGTAAATGCAGATTATGGTACTTATGATATTGATAACGACCAATTTCAGCCCAACTATTATTACGATCCTTCAGGACAAACTTTACTGAATAGTGTTGTTTACGAAATGATAGCGCCTTCTGAAATTAAAATCAAGTCTTTAAAAGCAGATTGGGAACAAAACCTGGGTAAAGGAAAACTGGGCTTTGGAGGTAAAACCGCTTTTATTAAAACGGATAATGATTTTCAACGTTACAATGTGTACACATCCGGTAAAGAACTGGACAAGGACCGCAGCAACCGTTTTACCTACAAAGAAAACATTAACGCAGGTTATATCAACTATAACCGCCCATTCCAGGGTTTTATGATCCAGGCTGGCGTACGTGTTGAAAATACAGTTACCGAAGGTGTTTCCAACGGTTTAAAGGATTATGGAAGCGGTTATGAAAAGTATGATTCAACCTTTGAACGCAACTACACAGATTTTTTCCCTAGTGCAGCCATCACGTTCAACAAGAACCCGATGAATCAAATCAGTATTACCTATAGCCGCCGTATAGACAGGCCCGCATACCAGGACCTCAATCCTTTCGAATTCAAACTTGATGAATACACTTTCCAGAGGGGAAATATTGACCTGCGTCCGCAGTATACCAACAGTTTTGGACTGACACATACATTTAAATACAAGCTGAACACAACTTTAAACTACAGCCATATTAAAAATATGTTTGTACAACTGCCGGACACGACCGAGGTATCCAAGGCGTTTATGTCAAAAAGAAACCTGGCAACACAGGATGTGGTGAGCCTTAACATCAGTTATCCTTTTAGCTATAAATCGTACAGCGTTTTTGCCAATATCAATTCCAATTATTCAAAATACAAGGCAAACCTGGAAGGCCGCAAAGTTGACCTGGATGCTTTTGGTTTGACAGTGTATGCACAAAACAGCTTGCGTTTTGCAAAAACCTGGACAGCAGAAATAACCGGATTTTATATGGCCCCAACGGTTCACCAGGGAAGTTTCCAATCAAAAACCTTGTGGAGCATTGATGCAGGATTGCAAAAACAATTATTCAATAATAAGGCTACCATTAAAGCTTCGGTTAGTGACGTATTCAATACCATGAAGTTCAGGGGTAAGACAGAATTTGCAGGGCAGGTGTCCAACTTTACAGCCAAGTGGGAGAGCCAGCAGTTCAAACTCAGTCTGAATTTCAGATTTGGAAACAATGGCGTGAAAGCAGCCCGCCAGCGCAACACGGGTTCAGATGAGGAAAGCAAAAGAGTGAACAGCGGCGGAGGTGGAATTGGTATAGGAAACTAAAATCTCAAAATTCAACAGGCAAGGGGAGGAGTCATTCCTCCCTTGTTTATTAAAATATTATATTTAAAATCTCAAAACACAACAGCCATTTAACATCTTTTCCTACTGAATTGTTGTACCACACATGAAAGCAACTAAACGATATTCACTAAAAAAAGTATTCTGGATCGTCCTTGGCTTCTATCTTTTTTTTGGCCTTATAGCCATGTTGGCCATTTCGCTGGTTCCCAATGAGGCTACCAAAGTTTCTTCCCTGTTCCAGTGGAAAACAATTTTAAAAACCATCATTAGCCTTACCTTCTCAACACTGTTCTATTATTTTACAGTCAACCACTATTACAATCTTATTGTTCAAAAGAAAAAGTACATCTCCTACCTGAGTTATTCTTCAGTAGTTATACTTATTTCTTTTGCCTATCACGTTGGAAATTATTTTTTATTTCCTTCAAAAGAAACCGAAGGAAGTGCAGCTATTCCCTTGCTGATATTTGGTATTTGCCTGAATACTTTTTTCTTTATTGCACTAAGTTTACTTATAGCTTACCTCACCAACCTGCGTGATGACCAAAAACAGCGAAAGGTACTGGAAGAACAAAAAATGCAATTGGAGATAGAAAAATCCCAGGCCAATTTTAATTTTCTGAAGGCACAGATCAATCCGCACTTTTTACATAATACCCTTAATTTTCTTTATGCAAAATCACTCCCGTATTCAGCTGAATTATCAGAGGGTATTCTAACCTTAAGTGATATTATGCGCTACGCTTTGAGCGAAGGCAATGCAAAGGATGGCAAGGCGCCATTGAGAGATGAAATTGAACACGTTCGAAATGTAATTAAGATCAACCAGCTGCGGTTCAGTAATAATCTAAATGTAAAATTTGATGTGGAAGGTATTGTGAACGGAGCTACCATTATCCCTTTTATTTTAATTACTCTGGTTGAAAATGCTTTTAAACACGGCGACCTGAAGTGCACACAATTTCCCATAACCATCAAATTAAAGGTGGATAAGAATAGTCTTTATTTTTATTGCAGGAACCGGAAAAAATCAGGACCCAAAGAGTTATCAACCGGAATTGGGTTGGATAATATTAAAAAAAGGCTGGACCTTGCATATGACAAGAATTACATTCTAGATATAAAAGACGAAGACAACGTTTACACCACTGAACTAACCATTAACCAGTTATGATCAACTGCATAATAGTAGATGACGAACAACATGCTATTGATATTTTAGTGCATTACATCCGGCAAACACCGCAGTTACAACTTGTTGGCACCACAACCAATCCCATGGAAGCTTTGCAGATGATTTCCCAGCAGAAAGTTGACCTTGTATTCCTTGATATTCAAATGCCAGAACTTTCAGGGATTGATTTTATAAAAGCCCTTAATGGTAAAGTAAAGGTGATACTAACAACGGCTTACAGTGAATTTGCACTGGAGAGCTATGAATTGGATGTAGTAGATTATTTATTAAAGCCAATCCGGCTTCCCCGTTTTCTGGCTGCAGTACAAAAAGCAGTGAAGGAAATAAATGAGCCGGTAACGGAAACAGCAACAGTGAAAACGGACGATGATTACATTTTTGTAAAAACAGAATCCAAAGGAAAGTTTTTAAAGATCAACCTGGCTGATATTGATTATTTGGAGGGCATGAAAAATTACGTGGCCTTTTATTGCAAGGGTCAAAAAACACTGGTTTATACAAGCATGAAAGAGTTGGAAGAACGTTTGCCAGCCAAGCAGTTTATAAGGGTACACAAATCATTCATTATTCCTGTTGCAAAGATCTCGGGCATTGAAGGAAACCTTGTGCGCTTGCAAAACGTTACTGCCGAAATTCTGATCGGAGAAAATTATAAAGCCGACCTCATGGAAATCATCCGCACCAAAATGATCCAATAAGAAACCAACATCATTAGGGAACTGCGCCAACGCCTAATAAGGGGTTAAATTCGGGAGCGTATTTTAATGAGGAAAACTGTCCTTTTATACCCAGGTCATGTGATGTCAATTTCACCGGGCGAGCATTTACTTCAAGTAATGAGTAGCTTTTACAGTAAATGAATCAATCCTGGTTACTGTTTTTTTATGATTGGGTAACAGGGTCTTTAGCAATGGCCACCAGGTCATCACCATTTCTGTGCATAAAAATGGCATAAAAGAAAAAAGTATTCATTCACCACGCGGTTGAACAAAGCATCTTCAATAGCTCCAAATAAAAATTGCAGCTAAGCATATTGGTTTTGTATGTTCTTACTGTTTTGTTTTTTGATAGCCATTCGATTCCCATATGTGAGTTGCCGCCAAATCCACTCAACAGGACCAAAACGGAAATACCTCAGCCACCACGTGCTGATCAAAACCTGTATTGCAAATACAACCAATGCAAAAATGGTAAGTATAGTTGGACCCCAATTTTGAATACCGAAACCAAGTTTTGTAAATACCAGTATCCCGATAAAGGTGTGCATGAGGTAATTAGTTAAAGCCATGCGTCCAACCGGAGCAAGCCTGTCCAAAAAGATTTTAACCCCCCGCTGAATATATAAAAGGGCCAATAGCGAACAATACCCCATTGCTAAAGGAGCCACCCCTATTGCATAAGCAATAGTTTGCTTCATTCCATTGGCTGTTAATTGGTAATAACCGGGCTGTTTTTGAAACAGGGCTAAAAGATAATTAGCAGGTAAACCAATTATGAAACCGGCCACACACAATTTGATCAACAACGATTTTTTTGCCGCCAGGTGTTTATAAAATTCTGATCTCCCCACTACAAAACCAACCAGGAACATCCCGAAAACTTTAAAGTGGCGGCTTTGAAACAGCAGGTCTCCGTACCTCCAGATAATGCCATCCAGGTTGAGACGGACCATGCGAAAAATATCAGTACCAGCCAGTGCATTGGCAAGATCTTTCTCGGAATGTACTCCAAGCCTTTCATCCATCTTTATAGAAAACCCGATCATTTGTTGAGAAACATCCAATACACCAGGAAAGGTCATACGCAATGCATACCAGGCAATGGGGCTGAGAATACAAAACCCTGCCAGGATCAACAGTTCTTTATTGCTGAACCTGCGAAAAGGTATCAGCAGGAAGCCAAGAATTGCATAGAATGAAACAATATCCCCGGACCATAATAGCAAGTGAAAAATTCCTATAAATAAAAGAATGACCAGTCTTCTTTTAAAAAGCCGGAGCACATTTTTCTCCGTGCCCGATTTTTTTAAGTAGATAGCAAATCCAACTCCGAACAAAAGACTAAAAATGGAATAAAATTTCCCTTCAAAAATCATAATATGAAGGAAGGATACTGTTTCATCATAGCGGGCCAGAGCCATACCGGCTTTCTCTGATTCAGTGAATGCCCAGTAAAAACTGAACCCATAAAGGTTCATCATAAATATGCCCAGAATGGCAAACCCCCGTAATACGTCAAGAAGCTGTACCCGGTCTGTAAGCCAAACAGGAGCCGTTGATTGCATAAACAGTTATTGTAAGTGATGGAACATTAAAATACAATTTAATCAAAGGTGTAGGCGTACCCTAATCATGTGACGGCCTTTATAGTAGGATGATCTTTGTTATAAGCCGGATATTTTATTGGGTGGTACTTTCTGAAATTCGAGATACCGGTTGAAAAAAGGGAGCAGGTCGGTATACAGCCTTCCATCCCCGCCAATCAATTGATTGAAATGATCCCCAATATATTCTTCCGCAAAATGTGGTATCTTAAAAATTTCCAGTCTTTTACTAAACTCTAACGAGGTTACAGGTATATGCGGGAAATCATCATTTCTGCCCCAGTCAATTTTTAATGCATTAAAACTTTTTAAGGCTGGGATATGATCCTTGATCATATTGATCGGAAAATTCTTTTCCCATTGTTCTATTGCCTCTTTATTCACAAGCATATTTTTCCCATCATAACGCACCGGGAAATCTGCATTAAATGGAGGTGCATTTTCACGCGGCGAAAACGTTCTTGCAATACTTGTAAAGACTAATGCTAAAAAAGTATTTTGTTCAGTGGAATCAGGGGCCCCGGAACCTTTGAATATTTCAGATACGTTTTTAATCTCGCTTATTTTTTTAAAAGCTGTGTTATCGATATTAAACTCTTTGGACCAATGCAAAGCTCCCGGGCTCATAGCATACACAGCACCAAAAACTTCCGGAAAAAGCATTCCAATTTTTAGAGCACCATGCCCGCCCATTGAATGCCCGGCAAGCCCACGACTGTTCCGGTTAGCTATTGTTTTGAAATTTTTATCAATATAACTGACGACGTCCTTCCCGATGTAGTCTGACCATTTACCTGTAAGTGGCGAATTACTATAAAAGCTTCCTTTAAAACGGGTATCACTGTTTGGCAAAACCAAAATGGTGGGACGGATGGTTCCGTTGCCTATAGCCCGATCCATCAGGTTTTTAAACCCAAGCCATTCAATCATCAAACTATCATTAGCATCAAAGCCGTGTAAAAAATAAATTACCGGGTACCTGTCATGTTTTTCATCATAACCAGGCGGTAAGTAAACCGAGACCCTGCGCATTGGATCTTCACCACCTTTATTACCCTGTATGGAAGCTGCAAGGAATTGATGTGTGATTATTTTTCCAGCTTTTATTTGCTGGCTGTTAGAGACGATAGACGTTAATGCAAAGAAGCATACTAACAGGAAAGCATTTCCGTAAGAATATATTTTTTTCATGTTGCCAGGAATGAGTGTTTTTATTTTGGAGGCCTTATCACCCGTAACTGTATTTTTTGCCAGCCGTTTATCACTAAACAATCCGTTCATTCATTGCTTTTGAAATAGCCTCGGTTTGTGAATGCACCTGCAGTTTTTCATAGATACGCTTAATATGTGTCCGTACTGTATCAATACTAATGACAAGATAGGCTGCTATCATTTTATAGCTATTGCCTTTAGAAAGGTTGGATAAAATTTCTTTTTCTCTTTGAGTTAGGTTGTACTTATTTTCATCAGCCGTTTTTTGTTGCATGCTTTCAATCACCATGCGTGCAATGCCTGGCGACATAGGCGCACCACCCTGCAGCACTTCCTTTATAGCCTCCTGTAACCGGTCGGATATATGTTTCTTTAGTAAATAACCCGAAGCGCCGCTGCATATAGCATCCAGTACATGTGCATTGTCATCAAATACCGTAAGCATTATTATGTGAGTCTTTTGATTAAATTGTCTTATTTGCTTAACAGCTTCAATTCCATTAAGACCCGGCATATCAATATCCATCAGTATTACATCGGGTTGTAGCTCTTTAACCTCTGAGGCTGCATTTTGTACATTACCATACGAACCTACAAGCAACAAATCATCTGAAAACTGCACAAGTTTTTCAAGACTTTCACGCAGGTTAACATTATCATCATATACCAGAACGGTTGTCTTCATACAATCCTACAAAGTTGGTTATAACAATAAGCGCAACGTATACCCTAATCATGTGACGGGAACTGCAATTTTTATCAACGTTCCGCTTCCTTCCGCTGTCTGGTAAACCAATGAGCCATACATGGATTGGATTCTCTCATCCATATTTCTAAGCCCGTTTCCTTTTTTAACTTTGTTTATATCAAATCCTTTCCCGTCATCTTTTATTTCCATGTTCAGTGTTTGTCCGGTTAACTGAAGAATGACCTGCACGTTTTTGCAAAGGCTGTATTTGGCTGCATTGTTGATGCTTTCTTTAAATACCATGTAGATATCGCGTTTTTTTTGGGCATCAAGCTGCAGTGAAGCAAATTCGCCTTTCTCAATAAACTTGTATTTAATATTAAGCGGATCCAATAATTCTGAGGCAAATTCCTTCATACGAAAAATGAGTTTTTCAACTGTATCATTCTGAGGGTTGATAGCCCATATAATATCGTTCATGCTTTCCATTATTGCCAGGGAATTATCCTTGATCTTTTGCAGCCCGGCAACATCAGTCAAACCTTTAGCTGCCTGTTGTATTATCAGGTTGCTTGAAATAGAGATGCTTGTAAGCGTAGATCCAATGTCGTCGTGAAGATCTTTTGCTATACGGTTACGCACCTGTTCCATTTCGACAAGACGCCTTGTTTTGTTAATGATCTTATACCGGTTTACCAATAACAGCGCCACTGTTAAAAGCAGGCCGAATACGGCCATCAATCCATATTGCAGATCTTTTTGTCTTCTTAACTCGGCATGCGTAATCTGCTGGTCTTTTTTCAGCAAGGCTATCTCTGCTTCTTTTTTTTCGGCCTGGTATTCTGCTACAAGTCGTTGTATCTCCAGTTGCAGGTTAGTGTTGGAAAGGCTATCCTTAGAACCATAATACTGTGTTGAAAATTGCAGGGCCTTATCATATTGTTGTTGCGTGGCATAGAAATCAGAAAGGTTTTTATAAATAGCCGTTTCTTCTATTTTATCTCCCCTGTATTTTACGGCCGCTAATTGAGAAAGCAATTCGGTTTCGGCTTTTTCCTCTGTAAGCTTGTTTTTTCTAAATGCTGAAATTTCCCTACCCGCTTTTAAAATGAGAGAAGAATCGCCACTTTGTAGAGCAAGTTGATGCCCCTCTTCAAACCAAGGCATTGCATTGGCTGTTTTTTTCTGTGCCAGATAAATATTGCCTATGTGTAAATGTATCTTGGCTTCTTCGGCAGTCATCTTCAGTTCCTGCGCCATAGCCAATGCTTCATTAAAATGGCGAAGCGAACGGGTATATTGCTTCAAACCAAAATATATTTTACCCAGGCTGGTTATGGCTGTGGCTATACCTCTTGTATCATTTTCTTCTTTTTTCATTTTCAGCGCCTGGTTAATGAATTCGAGGCCCTTATTCCATTGTTTTAATTCCACGAAATCATTACCAATGTTCTGGTAGCAAAATGATAAACCTCTTTTATAGTTGATCTTTTCAAAAAGTTTCAGGGCTTTTAAATGAAAATGCAATGCATTTTTATATTGACCACCATTCATGTATGCGTTACCGATGTTGATATACTGCCCGGCTGCATTCATTGTATTGTTCATTTTCTCAGCAATGCCAGCTGCTTCGGCCATATAACGGACAGATGCTTTATAATTCCCCAACTTTTTATAATAAAGACCCGACGAAGCATGGTAATTATAATTTATTTTCAATGCATCTTCACCATTGCTTTGCGCTGCCAGCTGTTGCAACCTGTTTAAATAAAACAAAGCACTATCAAGGTTACCCATATTTTGATGGACCGTAATAAGCATTGAATAAAAAGCACTTACTGAAGTTCTTAATTGAAGTTTTTGAGCCAGTGGAATTCCAATGAAAGAAATTGATTTCGCTCTTTCCTGGTTGCTTCGCAGGTATTCTTTCGCCAATTCACCGTAGGCTTTCACCTCTTCATCATCGTGGCGGTTTAAAGCAATCACCTTTTCAAGGCTGTCGATCAGTGCAGTTTGAGCAAAACCGGCCTGCGGCAACACAATAAAAAAAAACAGAACCAGTGCTAGGCGCATAAACAGAATTTCTGGGGTTTTCCTAAGATACTTATTCCGGGGAAAATATAAAGAATTTCAATGCTGTGTTTTTTGCGTGTTGGTAGTAAAAATAGAGCCTGCCTATAAAGGTTCCTTATTGGTTTCGGGCTGATCGGTATTTTCTCTTTTTATTTCACCAAAAAAGTGTTTACAAACCGGGCAAAACAATTCAATCACTCCCGGCAGTGAATTGTACCCTTTTTCTGTTTCATATCCCTTTCCACTCCACCCGCATTCTTCACATTCCAAATGTGCATTTTCCAGAGTCTCAAAATCAAATTGTTCCATTTCACTCATTCATTTATACATTCTAAACTCAGTTCAGGCCGGTAATGGTTCCGGCCCATATCTTTTTTGAATTGTATCTTGGAGTATAACATTCCATGTTCAAAGTAAACCTAAAAGAGTTTTTCAAAACATTTTTCACACTTTCCGGTGATGCTTTAAAAGAACTTTTGAAGAATGACCCACTACGTATGGCTGGCGCCACAGCCTTTTTTACAACCTTTGCCCTACCTCCTATCCTTGTTATCCTGATTCAGAGTCTTGGTTTGTTTTTGGGTTACGAGACTATTTATGGTGAGTTGTATACCAGCCTTGCTGAAATCTTTGGAATGCAAACAGCCTCACAGCTGAAAAATGTATTGAACAATATCAGGGATATGGCCCAAAACTGGTACATCACTATTATGGGTTTTTTGTTTTTGCTTTTTGTGGCAACCACGCTTTTTAAAGTAATAAAAAGTTCTATTAACCAGCTTTGGAGCATACGGGTGCATGGCAAGCGGGGCGTGATAAAAGGGCTTCGTGCCAGGGGACAGTCTCTAGTGGTTATAATGGTTGCCGGTCTGTTATTTGCCATTGGCCTGCTCAGTGAAGGCGTCCGTGCATTTATAGGTTCTTATATTTTTGAAATTTCTCCCCTGCTTTCAGTTTACTTTAATACTTTTTTGAACCAGGTGGTTTCACTTGTTATTGTAATGCTTTGGTTTACTATTGTATTCAGGTACCTGCCCGATGGCAAACCTCAATGGAAAATAGCTTTTCCAGGCGCATTGGTGACAGCCCTGTTATTTTCCATTGGGAAATTTATCCTGCACTGGTTGCTCACCTACAGTAATATCAAAACTGTTTATGGAACTTCCACTTCTATTGTTCTTATACTGCTTTTTGTATTTTATTCTTCCCTGATAATGTACTATGGCGCAGCCTTTACAAAAGTGCTGGCCAATCATAAAGGTTATCCCATTTTGCCCCGTCCTTACGCCATTTATTACAAGCTTATGGAAACCAATGTAGAGGAAAGGCTTAATACAGATTAATATTTGGCTCAAAAAACCTTCATAAAACAAAAAACGGCTGATTTATCTCCCAAAAAAGACCTTTAACCATTAATTTGGACGCAAACCCTGGTGGTATTGGTTTTGTATTGATATAGAAGTACCGTATAAATGCTAAAAGATCCTAGACATATTACCGGTTGTTTGCTTACCCTGCTTTTAGTGATTTCTGGTTTTATAGTGCAGGCGCAGGATGATGATACCGCTAAAAAAAACACTATTGACAGCCTTTTATTAAGGCAAAAAGGTGTATTGGGTACCCTGGCCCAGATTCTTATTGCAGATACCGCAAATGAAAATGGGCATGACCTGCTAAGGGCTGATCTGCCATTCCAGAAATACAGCAACCTGATTATCCGCAACATTGTAATTGACCCATTACCTTTTGGGGTTTTGATAGGTGATACTACCAAACGTTTTAATAACGGACTTACACATTTAGCAAACTGGGTTCATAACGATACCCGGCGATGGGCCCTGCGCAACCATCTTTTTTTTAAGGAAAACGAACTTTTGTCTCCCTTTCTGATGGGTAATAACGAACGATACCTGCGTGATCTGCCGTTTCTGCAGGAAGCCCGTTTTAAAGTAAAAAGGGTTCCCGGCACAAAAGATTCAGTTGACGTAATCGTTTATACAAAAGATGTTCTATCCATTGGGGGAAGTATCGATATTGATAACTCCACCAGTGGTAGCATATCGTTGCAGGATGACAATTTTATGGGCTGGGGCGATAGAATTGAAATTCAAACCCTGTATGATAAATCACGCAATGAAAAATTCGGATTTGGGGCAGAATACGTCAAACGAAATATTTTGGGAAGTTTTATTGATGCCAGTGCAGGCTACATCAATTTTCATCCATCCTTCAACACCGGTCGCACAGAAGAAAAATTACGTTATGTACGATTTATAAAACCCCTGGTAAATCCGTATATGAAATGGACTTATGCTCTTTCCGCACAGGTACATTCTACGGACAACATGTTCAACATTGATTCGGTTTATCAAACCAACCTGCAATATAAATTCAGAACTTGGGATGCATGGGCGGGATATAACCTGAGCTCAAAAAATATAGGAAGTGCCAATGAATTTGAACGACTTCGGTTTTTAGTGAGTGCCCGTATTATGGATCAGAAGTTTTTACGAAAACCCATGGATTACCGTAACGGTTATTTTTACCCGTATTCAGATCTAAAAGCCATTTTAGGTTCCATATCAGTATTCAGGTTGAACTTCTATAAAACACAATACATCTATGGTTTTGGACGAAAGGAGGATATTCCTGAAGGTATAGAAGCAACCTTCACTACAGGCTGGACAAGAAGGGAAAGCAGGGACAGGCCTTATGCGGCTTTATCTTTTGAGAAATATTACCTCACCCGGAAGGAAGGTTATATGAAGTATTATTTTACCCTTGGCACTTCTATCTACAATAAAAAATTTGAAGATGTAAACCTGTTGGGAAGTATTGATTATTTCAGTCGCCTGCACCGGATGGGCACCCGTTGGAAACAACGTTCATTTTTCAACTTTAGTTATGGCCGGCAATTCAATCACCTGATGGAAGAGCCCTTTATTATGGAAAGCCAGTACGCCATTGATAATTTTAAAAATAATTTCCTGGGTGGTACCATGAGAGCCACGGTAAGGGGTGAATCGGTATTTTTTAGTCCCTGGACCTTGCTCTATTTTAAGTTTGCACCTTTTGTATTTGGTAGTGCAACCGTATTCCAGTTTCCTACCGAAATTAAAACCACCAATACAAGATTGTATTCAGCTTTTGGTGGCGGTGTACGTACACGAAACGAAAGCCTCATTTTTGGTACCATTGAATTGCGGGGTTCTTATTTTCCTAAAGAAGATGCTTTCGGAAACAGGTTTGTACTACAGCTTAACACAAATCTTCGGTTTAAATACAGCCAGCAATTTATTCGCAGACCGGATTTTGTACGTATCAATTAATAGTTGAAAAGGTTTTGATCTTAGTTTTGATCTTACCATCCGATTATGATAAAAGTAATAGCATTTGATGCTGATGATACACTTTGGATAAATGAACCTTATTTCCAGGAAACAGAAAAAAAATTCTGCCAGCTGCTGGAGGATTACCTGCCGCAGCATACGGTTGAAAGAGAACTGCTAAAAACAGAGATCAAAAACCTGCCTTTATACGGTTATGGTATTAAGGGTTTTATGCTTTCCATGATAGAAACGGCACTTTCTGTTTCCAATAAAACAATCGAAATTGAAATTGTGGAGAAGATTGTTGAATATGGTAAAGAACTGCTTGGTCGCCCGGTTGAGGTATTTGATGAAGTAGAAGAAGTGTTGAATAAACTTAAAGACCGGTACCGGCTTGTAGTTGCAACCAAAGGTGATCTGCTGGACCAGGAACGCAAGCTGAAAAATTCAGGCATTGATCATTATTTCCATCATATAGAAATTATGTCTGACAAAAGAGAAGCTGATTATCTCAAGCTTATTAAACATCTTGATATTCCACCCTCTGAATTTGTTATGGTCGGTAATTCTTTAAAGTCGGATGTATTGCCTGTATTGGAGATAGGCGGACATGCCTTTCATATACCTTATCATACCACATGGGCACACGAAATTGTAGAGCACACAATAGATCATCCTAACTTCAAAGAACTGGCACACATAAAAGATGTTTTATCATTTTTATAATTATGAAACAAACCCTGGATATAGAAAACTGGAGCAGGAAAGATCATTTTGATTTTTTTAAACAATTTGAAGAACCTTTTTTTGGAGTAACGGTTAACATGGATTGTACCATTGCCTTTGAAAAAGCCAAAGCAGCTGGTGTTTCCTTTTTTTTATGGTACCTGTACCGGTCATTGTTTGCGGCCAATGCTATTGAGCCTTTTAAATATCGGATAGAAGAAAATAATGTAATTGTTTATGATGCAGTACACGCATCACCCACCATCAATCGACCTGACGGGACATTTGGTTTTTCCTATTTGCCTTACCAAACTGCATTTGCAAAATTTTTGGAAACAGCGCAAAAGGAAATAGATGCTGTTCAGAATACATCGGGTCTTATTCCCGCCATGTCCAATGAAAATGTGATCCATTATTCATCCATTCCATGGATTCACTTCACTTCTTTATCACATGCAAGAGCTTTTAGCTATAAAAGCAGTATTCCCAAAATTTCCTTTGGAAAGATGCTCACTGAAGGCAATAAAAAATTAATGCCTGTTTCCATCCATGTACATCATGCATTAATGGATGGGTTTCATGTAGGGGCATACATTGACCTGTTTCAACAACTCATGAATACGGATTAGCTGAACCAGGTGAGGAAGGATTACAAAAAAAACAATTCATTGTCAAAAATCAACTGTTCGTTTAGTAAATGCTGCAGTTGACAAAACAAGCCTTTGTTTGGACGCCTGTAGTGATGCAATTTTACAACATCAACTCTCTCAAACATCCTCATTAGCAGTTAGTTTTGTTTTCGGCGGTAATTTCTATTACCGCTTTTCTTTTTATGGTTTACACGGTACATCCTTTTGAAGAAGCTCACAAAACGATTCAACTTGACAATACCACTGTCTGCTCAATAAATACAACAGTTGGCTACAATTGAGATTGCTTGGGGCATATTAGCGTTATAGCTTTGTGGAACAATTAAAATTTTAAAACATTAAATACATTGTTATGAAACAGTTTTTTTCACTTTTATTACTGATCGTATTGAGTACGACCAGTTTTGCAAACGACACTTCAGTATCGCCTAATGTGTTACAATCATTTCAAAAAACGTTTAGCACAGCTAAAGAAGTAAACTGGACGTACAGTAAAGATTTGTACAAGGTAGAATTTGTTTACAGCAGCCAGCACATATCAGCTTTTTATGATGCTGATGGCAATTTAGTTGTCCTGGCAAAGAATATCTTATCTACACAGCTTCCTCTCTTACTGGAAAATAATTTGAAAGAGGATTATTGTGGTTATTGGATAGCAGATGTAATTGAGTTCTCTACAGAAGATGATACCACTTATTATGCAACACTTGAAAATGGTAATGAAAAGGTGATCATGAAATCTTCACAGAACAGCTGGTCAGTTACAAAAAAGATCAAAAAATAAATTTCTCTCAGGCAAGCCAATGCAGCACAATGTGCTGCATTTTTTTTACCTGTCCCCGGGGAAATCACCAGTTTGGTAATTCAACCCGCTTGTTCTTTCTGGCAGCTTAAAAAAACTTTATTACATTGAAAGGTAGAAATCACTTTCATGCAATTATTTACTCAACCACTTTATGTGGCTACCGTGTTATTATTAGTTGTCGTATTAGCCGAATGGTTGAGTAAGAAAAAGTATTTCCGTTACCTGGGCTCTGCGCTTATTGTTATCATGGCTGCGGCAGTTTTAGCGAATACCGGATTTTTGCCTTCATCGCAAAACGCCCCGTCGCTTTATGGAGGCATTTTTGAATACGTAGCTCCATTGGCCATTTTCTTTTTATTGCTTGATGTTAAGTTAAAGGATCTTAAGTACGCAGGCTTACCGATGCTGCTTATGTTTTTATTAGGTTCATTAGCTACCGTATGCGGTGCTTTGCTGGGCTATTATGTTTTTTCTCCACAGGATCATGGTGTTGACCAGGCCTATGCCGTTGCCGGCATGTACACAGGTACTTATATTGGTGGCAGTGTAAATTTGAATGCGGTTGCTCTTCATTATGGTGTTATTAAAAATGGAACCCAGTTCGCCGCAATCAATGCGGTTGATAATATTGTAGGTACTATATGGATCATGGCAACACTAATATTGCCTTCGATATTGCAAAAATGGCTACCTGCTAAAAAGAAAGCTGCTGAAATAACAACAAAAGCACCGGATGTTCTTTCAACTGCAAAAGAAGAAATCAGTGTATCAGGTGTTTCTATTTTGTTAGCTCTTGGTTTAGGTACTATTTTTATTTCCCAGGTTGTAAGTTTTTATATTCCCCAGGTACCTTCTGTTCTTACATTAACTACTGTTACGTTATTCCTGGCACAAATACCTTTTGTACAAGAAATAAAAGGCAGCACAACTATCGGCTTTTTTCTTGTATTAGTTTTTTTGGCAGTTGTTGGTGCGTATTGCGACGTCAATGCGCTGGTACAAAATGGTTGGATAGCAATAAGATTATTAGTTTGGGTTGCTCTACTCATTCTCATTCATGGTGTTTTGATCTTTGGCATTGGTAGTTTATTTACCAGGGACTGGGCATTGATTTCTGTTGCTTCTAATGCTAATGTAGCAGGTACTGCCACAGCAGGTGTATTAGCAACCAGCCTGGGAAGACCCGACCTCCGTTTACCCGGAATACTTGCCGGGTCTGTAGGCAATGCTATTGGTACTTATATAGGTATACTGGTAGCAGAATATTTAAAATAAATGCCGGACACCAGATCGCCTACACTCATCATACTTCAAGTATACACCGGGTATGCATCTGCCCTGGATTTACTCTAAACCACACCCTAAGTTCATTTGCCCGGTACCAGCAACTCATGTTCATTGATACCAGGCTGTTGCTGTAAAGCCATCAAACCATTTACCCAGCAAAATGTGGTAAAATACCCCTCCCAAAGATGATAACAGTTAGCTTAAGTTCATGACAACCTGATTATTACCAGATCATATTTATATTGGTGTCGTCCAAAGTTTGTTACTTGTAACTCTCAGTCAAACAATGGTTAAGGTCAGAAAAAGAAAACTAATGTCCGCGTTCGCTACGGGTCTCGAATTCTATGCTTAGCATGCCTGTTTTTGTTGCAAAAAATACAACCATCATCATGTATAAAAGCAATTACAAGCGTTTAAAGGATAATTTCATGATTAGGACTGAAAATAAAAAAGCTGCTTCGACAATGAGGCAGCTTCTTGTGTTTCTGTTGTTTTTCCCGTCCGTGAAGTTATTTGTTTGACTTTTCAGTGGGCACCGGCTTTAATGTTTTGAGGTATTTGTAAATAGCTTTTATTTCAATGTCGCTCATGCGGCCATACGCTTCCCAAGGCATGTGACTATGTGGAATAACCTTACCCATCCTGAATCTTTTCAGAAAGGTTTCTTCACTCCAGTTATAAATGTGAGATGAAGGGTGTGGAGTCAGGTTGGGTGAAATAAGATCAGGCTTTCCTTTTTCTTTAAAAACATTGCCTCCGGCCATAGGTTCGCCAACAAAGGTTCCAATACCATCTCGTCTGGTATGGCATTCATTACAATTGGCAACAGCTAAAACCATATGTCGTCCATATTCAACAGTAGAATCTTCTTTAACGGCTTTTTTCACCTGTTCTGTTGGCCCGGAAGGTTTGATCATATAAGCTTTGATCAAACGACCTACCAGGTTGTATTTATGTTCCGGAACCTGGTTTCTAACGGGTTTTAGTGAACGTAAATAAGAAACAATGGCTGTAAGATCTTCGTCCGACATATTCTGAAAAGGCATGAATGGCAAAACGGCCTCACCGTTCTTTTTTACACTATGTCTTAATACCCTTGCAATTTCTCCGTCTGTCATGGCTCCTATACCTGTTTCAACATCGGGTGTAAGATTACGGGTGTAAAACTGGCCAAACGGAAGGTCAAATTGGTTTCCTCCTGTCAGTGGCACCTCCTGGCCAAGAGCCAATAATGAATCCACATTACGCACAGGGCTATGGCAGTCGGCGCAATGCCCGGGACCAATGACCAGATGTTTTCCTCTTGCTATAATGGAACTATCTCTAGAAGCCTTTATATCGGGGTAGGGCGCTTCGAATTTTAAATGTTGGCGTGCAATGGTAGTTATAGTAACACCGGTAATTAGAACAAGTAAAACAATACCTGTCCATTTTAAAATCTTTCGCAGCATAAGTATGGTTAAGGCTGCGAAACTAAAATCACAAAAAGTCTACTGCAATGAGCTGCTGAATGAGTTGCAGAATAAAAAGTATCAATTGATAAAAACAAGTAACACATCCTTTAACCAAACCGCTCATATCGTGCCCTTATAAAATTGAAAATTCCATAAGCCAGCAATCCCAATCCCAAAGCACCTAATATAAATGATCCATAAGTTGAAGATTCTATAAACTGGAATGCCTTACCCGTTCCACCGGCTTCCTTCGCATTGGTATGCAGGGCAGAACGCAACAATAAAAAGGAAATGATTAACCAAACAACTCCACGGGCTACATACCCAATCTTTCCTGAACGAAGTAAATATGCAGATACGGACGAATGAAGCCGCATACCCTGAACATGTTTCCTGTATTTTTCTGAAAGCCCATACCACACCTGGTAAATTCCAATAGCTGCAACTACTAAAGCCCCCAAACCGAGTAACCATTCTCCAAAAGGTTTGCTCATTAACTCCGCAGC
Source organism: Flavisolibacter sp. (assembly GCA_035714205.1). Classification (GTDB taxonomy): domain Bacteria; phylum Bacteroidota; class Bacteroidia; order Chitinophagales; family Chitinophagaceae; genus Flavisolibacter. The sequence continues at coordinate 17,774 of DASTMJ010000190.1, forward strand.
CCAATATTGATTTTGATCGCCGCTATCGGAAGAATTATATAATAAAAGGCTGATTGCACTCAATGCTATTGACAGGTAGGTAATTCCACTGAACAAATACCTGATTTTTTGGGTCCACTTTTTTTCTTCGGTGCCATAATTGGCAAATGTTTGCACGCCTCTCCAAATAGCGTAACAGATTAAACCCAAAGCAATCAATGCGAGTATGGGTTTGCCTGCGGGCCAATCCTTAACCAGTTCAAACACTCCGCTCCTGTCGGATTCTTCATTTCTTTGACCGGCAATTTCAAACGCGGCCATAAATGCAAGAATGCCAATAAGACTATACACTATGCCCTTGGCCGTTAGACCAATACGGGCAATTGTATTTATCCATGGTTTGGCAGAATAGGCAATTTCCATAATAATGCAGGAATTGATTTACCTAATCATGCAAATACAATACCTGCTGATTCATTATTAAATCGCTACTGTTTTGCGTAAGCGTTTGATGTACCGGTAGCAGAAACAATTCTATACTCCACATGGTCGGCAAGACGGTGATCCGGAATGGCAACACTAGCCGTTTTGTTAGCTGCAATATTTGAAAAATGAAGGATTTTGTTTTGTAATACTTCTTCCTGTTCAGAATAATATAGGATTTCCACAGACGCCGATTGCAGATAAGACGAGCTGCCATTATGCAACGTAAGCTTCATGCCCTGCACACCCATCATCCAGTCGCCTGTCTTTTTGTTCAATTTTACATTAATATCATTAGTGATGTCTATCGTATTGCTTCCTTCATCATTACGACGGGAGGCTTTTCTTTCTGTACCGGCCGTACTTACTGAGGGAGTTTCCTCCTGTTCTTTTTGTTTATTATTTTTTTTCTTTTTGAACAAGTCATTGAATAACCCTCTTAATGTTCTTTTTTCTTGGGGTTTTTGTGCAACTTCATTCTCCCCTTCCTTTTCTTCCTGAATAACAATCGTGGCTGTTTCATTAGCCGGTTCTGTTTGTGATTCAATAGTTGCGGATTCCTTCGGCAGACTGACCTCTGAGTTTTGTTTAGGCTGACTGATTTGTTTTTTTGGTTTTGAAATAGCAGGTTGCACTTTTTTTACAATTGTTATTAAAGGAGTTGTATTTACCGGGTTGACGACAAAGTCTCCATTGCTATTTGTTTTGGCCGCTTCTGCCGACATAGTAACTATATTCCTTTGAACCAAGGGTTTGTCTGAAATATAATCCGGTTGATCAGTTCTTCCCAGCCACCAGGCTCCTGCCAATCCAATTAAAATAATAGAGGCAAAAGCGATTGTTTTACCGGTTACGAACTTTTTTTTATTTGCCCTTTTTTTAAACATCCATGAAGTATAATCTTCTTCAACCTGGTTGATGGATCTTGTGTAATGCGTTTGTATTTCACCTGACTGCTCAAAAGACGGTGGCACATAGGTCTCTGCTCTCCTTCGTAACTCTTCTGCCTTTTTTTCAATTGGATCTTTTGCTTGAGGTGAGGCATCGGGCACTGGAGAAGCGCCGCCAGTTATGGGCAGGCTGACAAAAATCTTTTTCTCCCCAGTTCTTTGATCATTTGTAGTCAGATCTTCCGAAGCCGCTGCGTTATTGGGAGATCCATTGACAGTTGCAACAAAAGGTTTCAGGCTTTCAACTTCGGTTGGATAGGCCCAGCCGTAACTTTTCCCTTCTACCCAAATAAGATCAAATGGTTGTAATTGCAATTGGAGCAATTCTTCTAAACTATGCGGACCTGTTTGCCGGTTGTTCCGCAGCAATAAATAAACCTTTTGCATGGCCAGTAAGTTTTAAGGCTCATAAACAGGTTTGGCTGTTTGAAAGTAACGACAGGAAAATCTATCTATTGTTGCAGGTTGATTAAAGAAAAGCTAATGATTGAAGCTGGCCGGATGAAAAGGATGTATTTAAATATTACTTGTACAACATACCGCAGCCTGAAAAACTCTTATTGTTGTATCGGACGCTAACTTTTTGTTCGTATGTAAAATCACTCATACCATCGTTACAGAAATATGGAAACACAACAACCCTCAATAGTGTTGAATCATTTTGTGCAAGAAAAACAGAGGAATCTTTTGTCGCAGATTTTTCGGTAATCAACATTTTAACCGGACCTGTCCAATCTGCTAAATGAAAACTCAACGAGTCTTTATTTGTGAACTCAACACTCCAAAAAGGTTCGTTTCCAATGCCAAACATCACAATTCCTTCAGCAGGTTTATTTTGCCAGACCTTGTTTTGCAGGATTTCAGTTTGCTTTTGCATTGCGTAACTTTTTTTAGTACCTGGATCAAAATATTGCAATGCATCACCTTTCCATTTATAACGGGCCTGCACTACTTGTTCTTTATACAGCCAGATCAACCCGTTTGAAGGGGCCCATGTTCCTTCTGATATTACCGTACTGTCATTTTGCCCATCAAAAAAAACTTCCTGCAAACGATAAGAACGATTATCATAAAACCTGACAGTATGTTGGATCTTATACCTTTTATCAAAAGGCATGATAAAAGAATAGATGCCTGATGGATTTTTTATTGTATCGGCTTTTTGACCAGTAACAGGGGGAGGGGTCATCGGAATTGCAGGAACAGGTTCTGCAGGAATTGGTCCGTGTGCTTCAGATGCAGATGTTTTTTGAAGGGTATCAATCTGGGATGTTTGTGGTTTGGCTTCTACAGGCTGCTGCTGTTTGTTTCCGCAGGATACCAAAACAAAGAATAATGATATAAAAATGACCCCCTTCATACCTATATATTTCAAAAACCTATGCCACAAAAAAAGCCCCGTTTTGGGGCAGGGCTTTTTTTATATGTCAATTTAAGATCAATCCAAAACTTTTACACCTTTGGCGGCAAACTGAACATCTTTTTCTGAACCCTTGATCTTTGCAATTTCTTCTTTTGATTTACCTGCATCTTCGGCATAATGTTTACGCAAATCTTCCGAAACTTCTTTAATAGTAGCGTTACCTTCAATCAGCACTGTTTTGCCTACAATGTTCTCAGGCATTAAAAAAGCATGATCTTTAGCTCTTACCATCATCGAAGTACCATTCATTCTTTCCACTTTTATCCAACAACCCTCTGCCTTACATACCTCTACAACCTTAGCCTTAACCTGGCCTTCAAATTTATCTTCAACAAGTTTGTTCTTGATTTCGTCGGCAGTTATTGCATTTTTTTCTTCAGATACTACACCATATACTACACCTTTAGTTGCAGGTGTTTTTTCTTTATCCTGAGCCCGGCCACTTATAGTTATAAAGAGCAGTGCAAAAAAAAGTAGTTTTTTCATGTTCAGTTATTTGTAATACAAATATAATGTCTGCTATGAAAGATACTATTGACAATTATTATGTTCTGAAGGCAACAAATCTTTATGGATCAGAAATTGAAAAGTCCAATCTGTTTTTGAAAAATTAGCCGAAACGAGCAGCGGCCTTTTCTATTTTTCTTTAACCTTTTATTTGTTCCATTCTGCGAAATTTATTAGGCAACATTTGCTAAATTCATTAGCTTCGCATGCAAATAAAATTTTAAGAATAGATGCGCATTTAAGTCTAAATTAGAGCCATCATTCTTCCTAACTTTTTCAAATAATATATATGTCAAACGCTGAAAAATTAAAAGCACTGAAACTTACCATGGATAAGATTGACAAGGACTTTGGTAAGGGGAGTGTAATGATGATGAATGAAAAAGGGGAGCAAGCTATCGATGTAATATCCACTGGCTCTATTGGCTTAGATTCTGCGCTGGGTGTGGGCGGATTACCCCGCGGTCGTGTTGTAGAAATTTACGGACCAGAAAGCTCGGGTAAAACAACGGTTGCTACCCATGTAATTGCAGAAGCTCAGAAAAAAGGAGGCATGTGTGCAATTATAGATGCCGAACATGCTTTTGATAGTGCGTATGCACAAAAACTGGGTGTTGATATTGACAACCTGCTGATCTCTCAACCGGATTATGGTGAACAAGCCCTTGAAATTGCCGACCGCCTGATTCTTTCAGGAGCGCTGGATGTTGTGGTAATTGACTCAGTGGCTGCATTGGTTCCAAAAGGTGAGCTGGAAGGCGAAATGGGCGACTCTAAAATGGGATTGCAGGCCCGGTTAATGTCCCAGGCTTTGCGTAAACTTACAGCAACCATTTCCAAAACAAATACTATCTGCATATTTATCAACCAGTTGAGAGAAAAGATCGGCGTTATGTTTGGCAACCCCGAAACAACAACCGGCGGTAATGCTTTAAAGTTCTATGCATCGGTACGTTTGGATATTCGCCGTATGGCCCAAATTAAAGATGGGGAAGAAGCTATTGGTAACCGCGTAAAAGTAAAGGTGGTAAAGAATAAAGTAGCCCCTCCTTTCCGTACGGCTGAATTTGACCTTGTGTTTGGAGAAGGTATTTCCAAGATCGGGGAAATTCTGGATATGGGAGTTGAAATGGGTATTGTTCAAAAAAGCGGTAGCTGGTTTAGCTATAATGGTGATAAACTTGGGCAAGGACGGGAAGGAGTAAAATCCCTGTTAAAAGATAATCCTGCCCTTGCCGATGAGATTGAAGGCAAGATCCGGGAAAAAATAAAAGAACTACAGGCATCATAACCTGGAGTCCACAAAAAATCCCGCTAAACTGCGGGATTTTTTATTCCGGGCCTGTTTCAACAGGCTTAATGGCGTTCGATAGGTTTTAAAACTCAGGTTTTTAAAGAATGGATTTTACACGAGGCTGAAAAAGGCTTTCAGAATTGAGACCGGCAGCAGTATTCTTACAAAGACATTGCCATATATATAGATCATTGATTTTTAACCTCATCGATAACAGCAAATAAAATTTCTACTTCCTTTTTTTGCTTTCCACTCACTTTAGCTTATCTAATTTTGCACTCATGCCTTTTTCAATTCAATCGCCCTACAAACCTGCCGGTGATCAGCCATCCGCCATTACTGAGTTGACTGATGGTATTTTACGGGGTGAAAAACACCATGTTTTATTGGGTGTGACCGGCTCAGGTAAAACGTTTACAGTCGCCAATGTTATTCAGCATGTGCAACGACCCACGCTGGTTTTAACCCATAACAAAACGCTGGTAGCCCAACTGTATGGTGAGTTCAGGCAGTTTTTTCCCGATAACGCTGTTGAATATTTTGTTTCATATTACGATTATTACCAGCCCGAGGCATACATGCCTACAACTGATACCTATATTGAAAAAGACCTGAACATTAACGAAGAACTGGATAAACTGCGTTTACGGGCAACCACAAGCTTATTATCTGGCAGACGTGATATAATAGTTGTAGCCAGTGTGAGCTGTATTTATGGTATGGGAAATCCCACAGATTATGAAAGCGGTATCATTCGAATCGCCAAAGGTGAGCAATTATCAAGACAAGGATTTTTGCACTCCCTGGTCAATTCGCTTTATAGTCGTACGTCCATAGAGTTTAACCGGGGAACATTCCGGGTAAAAGGAGATACGGTTGATATCAATCTTCCTTATGTAGATTTTGGGTACAGGGTTACTTTTTTTGGAGACGAGATTGAAGAAATTGAAAGTATTGACACCCATCTGGGTAAACGGATTGGCAAACTGGATAACGCTGCCATCTTTCCTGCCAACTTATATGTGGCGCCAAAGGACCAGATCCAGAACGTGATGTACGAGATCCAGGATGAGATGCAGGCCCAGGTAGATTATTTTAAAAGCACCGGCAAATTTATTGAGGCCCAGCGTCTTAAAGAGCGGGTAGAATATGACCTGGAAATGATCCGTGAACTGGGTTATTGTAATGGTATTGAGAACTATTCACGTTTTTTTGATCGTCGCAAACCGGGCACAAGACCTTTCTGTTTACTGGATTATTTTCCTAAAGATTTTTTGTGTGTGATTGATGAAAGCCACCAAACCGTTCCCCAGGTAAGCGGAATGTATGGAGGCGATAGAAGCCGGAAACTTACATTAGTAGATTATGGATTTCGCCTGCCCTCTGCTCTGGATAACCGTCCCCTTAACTTTCATGAATTCTCTAACCTGATCAACCAGGTAATTTATGTAAGTGCAACTCCTGGTGATTATGAATTGGAGCAAACGGGAGGGGTTGTGGTAGAGCAGGTAGTGCGGCCAACCGGATTATTGGAACCACCCATTGAGGTACGGCCCAGCGTAAACCAGATTGATGATCTTTTGGACGAAATAGATAAAAGGGTTAAGAAAAAAGACAGGGTTTTAGTGACTACTCTTACCAAAAGGATGGCAGAGGAAATGGATAAGTATCTGAAGCGAATCGATATCAAATCAAAATACATACATAGCGATATTGATGCACTGGAAAGGGTGGAAATATTAAGGGATCTGAGACTGGGCAATATTGATGTATTGGTAGGTGTTAACCTGCTCAGGGAAGGGTTGGACCTTCCTGAAGTTTCATTGGTAGCTATCTTGGATGCAGATAAAGAAGGTTTTTTAAGAAACGAACGTTCCCTTACACAAACTGCTGGCCGTGCAGCCCGCAATGTTGAGGGGCTGGTTATATTTTATGCCGATTCGATGACCGAAAGTATGCAGCGGACGATTGATGAGACCAACCGTCGCCGGGAAAAACAGGTAGCTTATAACATAACCCATAATATCACTCCCACTACTGTTCGTAAGTCTGTACAACAGGTAATGGCACAAACATCGGTGTTGGATATTAAAGGTTACGATCCTGAATCGCCTTATGCGGTGGATGAAATTGTTACAAAAGCAGCTGAGGATGAAACAGAATATACTACTATACCTCAACTGGAAAAAGCGATAAGCAGGACCAAAAAAGAAATGGAAAAGGCAGCCCGGGATATGGATTTTATGGAAGCAGCAAGGTTAAGAGATGAAATGTTTGCTATGCAGAAAAAACTGGAAACAATGAAATGATTTCCTTGTTTATATACGTTTCTTAGAGTCGTCAACATTCGTTTACCGTACTTCTACGATGTGTGCTCAAGTGGTTCCACTCAATTTTTTAAAAAATGTGACCTGCCACTTGCAACTCTGTTTCCCCTTATCTATTTTGGCTATTCAATATCTCAAAATCCTATTTTATGAAAAAGCGTTTATCAAGGGTACTCAACTTCTTTGCTTTCAACCTCCTGTTTTTTGCACTTTACCTGAACTTTATTCATAAGGATAGCAATACACAAACTGTACTGCCAACTAAAACAAGTTCCGCAACTGTTCAGGGTACTACACTTGTATCTAATCCTGACCAATACCTCAATAAAAACAAGGTGAATTCAAATGGAACCAGTTATCAAAAATCTATTTATAACTAATTACTAACCCACTATAATCCGAACCTTAAAGAGAACCCCGCCGAAGCGGGGTTTTGCATTTTTTTGTAAACGGGTGCAGCGCAGGTTTTAGTTAACTTCGCCGGATGGATAAAAGACTGTTTTTGCTGGACGCAATGGCTCTTATTTTCAGAGCTTATTATGCACTTATCCGCAATCCAAGAATTACTTCGAAAGGAAAAAATACCAACGCACAATTTGGTTTTACTAATACCATTCTTGAGTTGATCAACAATCAAAAGCCTACGCATATGGCTGTTTGTTTTGATACGGCTGCGCCAACTGAAAGACATACCGATTTCGCTGACTACAAAGCACACCGTCAGGAGGCACCTGAAGACCTGACCCTCGCTATTCCAGATATAAAAAAGATCATACAAGGGCTAAATATTCCTATTATTGAAAGTGATGGATATGAAGCGGATGATGTTATTGGCACTTTGAGCAAACAAGCAGAAGCCCTTGGTTACGACGTGTACATGGTTACCCCGGATAAAGACTATGGGCAACTGGTAAGTGATAAAGTAAAAATTTATAAACCCGGTTACCAGGGTGGTGATGTAGAAATCATGGGGCCAAAGGAAGTTTGTGAAAAATGGTGCATTGATTCGGTTGACCAGGTCATCGATATTCTTGGACTAATGGGCGATGCCGTTGATAATATTCCAGGCATTGCGGGTGTGGGACAAAAAACAGCGTGTAAACTTCTGACCGAATACAAAACACTGGAAAATGTTTTAGCCAATGCAGATAATATCAAAGGTGCACTGGGTGAGAAGATCAGAAAGGGTAAGGATGATGCCATCATTTCAAAAAAACTGGCCACCATTATTACTTCTGTACCGGTAGATTTTCATGAAGAAAATTTCCTGATTAAAGACTGGAATAAAGACTTGCTGAAAGAAGCATTTGCAGAACTGGAGTTTAAAAGCATTGGCAAAAGAATATTAGGTGAGGATTTTGGTGAACAACCCGGAAATAAAAGACCCGCAAACGGAGTGCAGGCAGATTTGTTTAGCACTACATCAACAACGGCAGAAGAGCCTCAAACCATTTCTGTGGTTCAGCCAGGAAATAATATTCACAACACCCCACATGAGTATGAGCTGGTTGAAAGCACAAAAGAAATTGAACAACTTTTAGAAATACTGAACAGGCATTCTGAAATTTCTTTTGACACAGAAACTACCAGCATCGATGCCAATGATGCAGAATTGGTAGGTCTAAGCTTTTCCGTTGAGAAACATCGTGGATGGTATGTACCCGTTCCTTCAAACGACAAAACGGCAATACAAAACATTCTTTCCAATTTTACGAGCTTGTTTGCAGATGAAAACAAAACATGGGTCGGTCACAATATTAAGTATGACCTGCTGATCCTGAAATGGTATGGTGTAGAGATTAAAGGAAAGCTATTTGATACCATGCTGGCTCATTACCTGATTGAACCGGATGGCAAAAGCAATATGGACTGGTTGAGCGCCAAATACCTGAATTACGAGCCCATTCACATTGAAGAACTGATTGGGAAAAAGGGTAAAACGCAGGGCAATATGCGTGATGTGGAACTGGAGAAAATTAAAGAATATGCTGTCGAAGATGCGGATGTTACGCTCCAGTTCAAATCTATTTTTATACCTAAACTAAAACAAGCTAATGTTGAACGCATATTTAATGAAGTGGAAAATCCACTGGTACCTGTGTTGACAGATATGGAATATGAGGGAGTAAAGATTGATGTAGATTTTTTAAATGAGTATTCAAGAGTTTTAGACATTGAAGCAAGAGTGCATGAAGAAAAAGTATATGAAACTGCCGGCGTTCGTTTTAATCTTGGTTCACCAAAACAATTAGGAGAAGTTTTATTTGAAAAATTAAAACTGGATCCGAAAGCAAGAAAAACAAAAACGGGGCAATATGCAACGGGTGAGGATGTATTACGCAAACTGGCTGTACTTCACCCTGTGGCCGATGACATTTTAGCCTACCGTGAATACACAAAACTAAAGTCGACCTACGTAGATGCATTGCCGTTACTGATTAACAAAAAAACGGGACGGGTACATACTACATATGGCCAGGCCGTTGCTGTAACGGGGAGGCTGGCAAGTAATAATCCAAACCTTCAAAACATTCCTATCCGCACCGATCGGGGAAGGGAAATTCGAAAAGCATTTATTCCCAGGGATGAAAATCACACCCTGGTCAGCGCCGATTATTCACAAATAGAATTACGGATTGTGGCTGCATTAAGTGGCGATGAAAGTATGTGTAATGCGTTCCGGAATAACAAAGATGTTCATACGGCAACAGCAGCCAAAGTGTACGGGATTGAAGAAGAAACGGTAACCAAAGAAATGCGACGCAAAGCTAAAAGTGTAAATTTTGGTATTATTTACGGGCAGGGAGCTTTTGGGTTGGCAGAAAATCTCGGCATCAGCCGTTCCGAGGCCAAAGAAATCATTGATAATTATAAAAAGGAATTCTCCGGTATCACCAAGTACATGTCGGATATGATTCATTTTTGCCAGGAACATGGATATGTTGAAACCGTGCTGGGGCGCAAACGCTGGCTACGGGACATCAACTCATCCAATTTTACGGTGCGGGGTTATGCCGAAAGAAATGCCATCAATTCTCCCATACAAGGAACTGCCGCCGACATGATTAAACTGGCTATGGTGAAGATTGATACTGCTTTTAAAGAACATCGTTTCAAATCAAAAATGATATTGCAGGTGCATGATGAACTTGTGTTTGATGCAGTGAATGAAGAAGTAGAACTGATCAAACCTGTTATTCTTCGTTGCATGCAGTCAGCTATGACACTACCTAATGACGTGCCGATTGTTGCAGAAGTTGGCTCCGGCACAAACTGGCTGGAAGCCCATTAATCACAAAAGTAGTGTTAACGTTTGATGAAAGGTTGAACATAACTTTCAATTACATTTTATTTTGTTTCAAATACTGCTACATGAAAAAATGCTTATGTATTGCCGGTACTCTATTAATCCTGACACAAACCGGGATTGGACAATCTGGCAATCCACGTATTGACTTTGAAACCTACAACCCGCCATCATCACTTATGGTTCCGGAACACCGGGTTACAAAAGCAAAATACCCCTTCATTGATGTACATAATCATCAATATAATATGCCTTCTCAAAATATACAGGCTTTACTTACGCAAATGGATAGCCTGAATATGAAGGTAATGGTTAACCTGAGCGGACGTGGCAACATGAGTGATCCCGAACATCTGACCAATGCTATTCAAAACGCAAAAAAAACAACACCCAACCGCATTGTTGTTTTTACCAACGTCTCCTTTTCGGGTGCAGGTGAAATGGATTGGGCCGACAAAACGGTTGCGCAATTAAAAGCAGATGTAAAAAATGGTGCACAGGGTTTAAAAGTGTATAAAAACCTGGGTTTTTCAGCTAAAGATAAAGAGGGAAAAATTTTAAAAGTTGATGATTCAAGGTTGGAACCTGTTTGGCAAACCTGTGGTGAACTAGGTATCCCGGTTTTAATACATACAGCAGATCCTAAACAATTTTGGGAAGCTGCAGATGAAGAAAATGAACGCTGGTTGGAGCTGTTAACCTATCCCGGTCGTAAACGAGGCGATGAAAACCCGGCACCATGGGAAGACCTGGTACAACAACAACATAACATTATTCGCAAACATCCAAAAACCAATTTTATTGTTGCACATTTTGGATGGTATGCAAATAACCTGGACCATTTAGGCAGTTTGTTGGATTCTTTTCCCAACATGTATATTGAATTTGGAGCTGTGATAGCAGAATTGGGAAGACAACCACGTAATGCCAAACTGTTTTTTGAAAAATACCAGGATCGGATCTTATTTGGAAAGGATAGCTGGGTTCCTTCGGAATACACAACCTATTTCCGTGTGCTGGAAACAGAGGATGAATATTTTCCCTATCATAAAAAATACCATGCATTTTGGAGAATGTATGGTATGGGACTTACGGATGCTGTTCTGAAAAAAATATATTATAAAAATGCATTGAGAATAATCCCGGGAATTGATAAAACCATTTTTCCGGATTGATCCTTGTTTACTTTTGTTTTGGTATTGTATTAGCTCCATCATACCGGTGGAGTTTTTCATTGAATTAAACAAAAAGAAATGGAGCCTGTTCTTATTTATTGCTACGATGCTTATTGCGGCTGGTGTTATGGTTTTAGTAAAGTAATGACCCGGATAGCAGATGAATACAAGGGTAAATTATCAATAGAAGTTTTGTCTGGCGGAATGATCTTTGAGGAACAGCCGCGTCATATTAGTGCTATCGCTAACTATATAAAAGGAGCTTACAAAAATGTTGAAGAACGTTCAGGCATAAAATTCGGTGCAGATTTTTTATGGCACATATTTAATGCAGATCAAAGCGACTGGTATCCTGAATCTACCCTCCCTGCAATAGCCTTATGTGTGTTCAAAGAATATCATCCCGACAAAGTTATTTATATAGCCAGCGATATTCAATACGCATTAAATTTTGAAGGTCGTGACCTTACTGATAAAGAAGCTTATCGCAATCTGGTTTATAACTATAATATCCCGGAAGAAGAATTTTTTACAAAGCTTGCCAGCGAAGAATACAGGGAAAAAGCCTATTATGAATTTGCGCTTGTAAAACAATTACAGGTAACAGGTTTTCCATGTGTACTGCTACAGGCAAGTGATTCAAAATTTTATTTGCTGGCACAGGGTTATACAGATTATGAATTATTGGACCAACGCATCAAAAATGTTTTAAAAGAACTGGCTGAAGAGAAGGCAAAATTAAATTAACCGGCTGCATCATACGCCTGTTTAATCCATTTGAACACTTCAGCATCTACATGTTTTTCATCTTCTATTTTAATACGGTGTGTACACATGGCGTTCCAGCTACCGCTCGCTTCCAATTTACCTGAAGGTGCTGTATTTTTTAGATTCAAACCAATGTCAAGCCTTGCTTTGGTAGAAGGTTGAATAATGGCAAATTGTTTTTTACGACGCAGGCTAACGTAAGCTTTTTTTGGTGATATTTCCACATCGTTTCCAAACAGTGAAACCTCTTTCATTAGGTTATCGTACCATGCTTTAAGTACCTCTTTGCCTTTGTATTGTTCATTAATAAGCTCGTCGTCTTCTGCAATACCGGCGTGACTTTGGTTGGCGTGGTGAACGACCATGTTAGCATAACCGTGACCTATTCCGTACTTTTCTTTTAGCAGTTTCACAAGTTCCCCGTGTTTTTCCAGCTTGCTGTCCTGAACAATCTTTATCCATTCATCTATTTTCTTCCCCGTTTTTTCTTCCAGGTTTCTTACTTGTGTGTCCATGGCTTGTTTAATGGCGTCGGCAGGCATACAATTTATTTTATAGTTAGAATGATCAATGTTGAGAAGGTATGCTGTGCAGTGCAACCCGATTTCCTTCCGTATCAATGAACACAGCCATATGCCCATACTCCGGGCTGATTTCGGTTTTAGGAACTACGATCTTGCCTCCGGCTGATTCAATTTTATCAAGAACCCGCTGAACATCGGGGTTGGCATTTAAATAAATCAAAGCACCATCAGTCGAAGATGGCTTATAAAAACCTTCCGACTTGCATAAAGCACCACCTATTCCAATTTGTGGGTCTTCAATTGGGAAAAGACGCATCTGTATATTTGCCAGGTTTAGCGGTATCATTGAAATGCCAAAGATGGCTTCATAAAAACGCTGTGCCCGGTCCAGGTCAGTTGCTGGAATTTCAAACCAGCTGATGGCATTCTTAAAGCTCATGGCAGTATTATTTTCTTAAAGTTACTGCACTACACCTGGTTAACAAGTACGGTTTAAAATCCTGATCCTTCACGGCTCCTGCGGTTAGCTTCACGGGCCGCAGCTGTTCCAAAATTGCGGAGGTTGTATGTAAACGTTAGCATAAAATATTGTTGCAACACCTGGTTTTGTACATCTTCAATATACTCACCAGTTACATTCCGGGTTATACTTCGGTTTTGTTTCAACAAATCAAACACACCCAGCTTCAACTCTCCCTTCTGATCTTTCAATATTTTTTTACCAGCACTCATATTCCACAAAAAATAATTTTGATTAAATCCCTGGCTAAGTCCGTTGTAATATTGATTGTTCAGTTCATTTTGAAAAAACCATCCCGATTTTGACAAAAGATTTAATTGTAAACCAGCTACCTGTTGAAAATAATGATCGTTGGATGTCGGCTGTAATTTGTTTTTTACATCATTAAAATTCGCTGTATAGGAAAGAGTGAAATCAACAAACTCGCTGATGTTGCTTGCCAAAACGGCACCGGCTGTATAAGTTGTGTTTTTGGTTTCATTTAGGGCAGCATTAATAATGCCCGGAATATTTGAAATGGTAATACCTCCATTCAGGTTAAAATTCGACTTGATGAATTTTAGCGGAACGGCAAAGGTTAAAAAAGAACGAAGGCTTTTATAGCCATCCAGGTTAACCGGCTTTGAAAGACGGTAGGCGCCTGTTATTTCTTCACCATTGATCACCGTATCCCTTGAGTTGAAAGAAGCATTGGCGATATAGTCGTTAGCTGACTGGTAAAAGATATTTCCTACAATCAGAAGCCCTTTTGTTGTATTGGTGAATGTGTAACGTCCACTTAATGTATGCATGTATTGTTGATCAAGGTTTGAATTCCCTATTGAATAAACCGGAGCGTTGGTTGGGTCCAGCACATCCTGCAGTTGTGTAACAGAAGGTTGGTTAACATTGGCCCTGTAGAAAATGCGAATGTTGCTTTTTTCTGAAAGTTTATAACGTAGCATTGCATTTGGTAGAAAATTCTGAAAGCTTTTATTTACAGTTGCTTTGATAGGTAGCACCCGTTCACTTTCCAGTTTGGTATTTTGATAGTTCACACCAAAAGAAAGCATCTTGTCGCGGTTGCCATACCGGTATGTTAGACCTGCATTTTGTGCGGTTGTACGATTCTCAAAAACATTGGAGAAATTATTAAGAAAAATAGAGTACTTATTATTTGTAGGATCAAAAGCATATGTCTGCTGGTCTGACTCACTTTTTGAATAACTGGGATTATAATTGAATTGCAATTGTGATTTCTGGCCTATAGGCTCTGTATAAACAAGGTTGGTTGACAACTGTAGTGTGTTGTTTTTCTGATCGGCAAAACGGTTAGAAGAAGTATCATCTGGTATGCCGCCATTCTCAATAAATCTTGAAAATGTTTCCACGTAGGTTTCACCATTTCTTTTGTTATAAGATGTATTCAGGTTGATAGAAACTGTTCTGCCTTTTTTTGGAAATGAATGACGATAAAGAATGTTGTTGCTTAAATTATTACCCGACCGGTTGCTGCTGTTTATGTTTTGATTTATGTTTCTTGAAGTTGATCCTTCAGGAAAAAAATAGGACAGGCTTGAAATCCGGCTGCCCGACTCATTATCCTGGAAACTCAAATTTGGCGTAATGATAAGCTGGTTGTTGGAATCAATCCTGTATTCAAGCCGCATATTAATACGATGATTATTATTACGGCTGTTTGATACAGTTGAATCATACACATTGCTGATGTCATTTACATTGCCTGATAAATATTGTATGCCGGATGTTTCATTGGTAGTATTATGGGTATTGTTAAAAAAATAACTCCCACTTAGTGTTAACTTCTTTCCCCATACATCTGAGAAATTGACTCCAAAGGCATTTGTTTTATTGATCCCTTCCTGGTTACCTATAAGGAAATTGGATGCATTGCCAAAACTTCCAAAATTATTACCACCACCCCGGTTTCCACCACCTCTTGGACCACCACCACCGCCCCGGTTTCCACCACCTCTGCGTTGCGTATTGCTTGTAACCCCTAATAAATCTTGTTGCGAAAAGTTTTGCTGGTTGATGTTATTAAAATTTCCAACCAGTGAAATGCGCCTGTCGTCTTTAAAAAAAGTTGCATTACCCCCGGCCTGGTAACGATCGTCGGTGCCGTAACCGGCAAACACTCTACCAAACTGCCCGTTACGCATATTCACCTTAGTTACAATGTTTATGGATTTCGAAGTGTTCCCATCATCAAAGCCCGTGAACTGGGCCTGGTCGCTCAGGCGATCAAAAATCTGGATCTTATCTACCACTTCAGCAGGCAGGTTACGTAACGCAGCAGTTGCATCATCACCAAATAATTCTCTGCCGTCTATCGTAACTTTCTGAACGTTTTCTCCTTGCGCCTTTACCTGCCCGTTTTCAATGGTAACTCCCGGCACTTTGCGTACCAGGTCTTCTGTGCTTGCATCCCGGTTTACTTTGAATTGGCTGGCACTGATCTGTAGCGTATCACCTTTTTGTGTAACTGGTGGCGGAGTAGAGGTAATAACAACCGTTGCCAGTTCGCCGGATGAAGAAGGCACTACATTTATAACAAGGCTTATATTAGCTGTATCAAGCCGAATTCCCCGTGTAATTGCATTAAAACCAACATAGGAAACTGAAAGTTGAAAACTATCTGGTTGCAATTCAGAGAATTTAAAATTACCCGCTGAATCACTAAGAAAAGATTTGGAAAATGTTAGATCTGTTGTGCTGTTTAAGCGAACTGTTGCGCCACTTAGCACCATCCTAGTTTGTTGATCTACAACGGTTCCGCTTATTGTTAATCCCTGCGCCTGAACGTCTTTTATAAAAAATAAAACCAATCCAATTACTAAAAATCTTTTAATCATACCGTCAATTTAAGAGCCTCAAAGGCAAAGTTCCTAAAAACCAGGGCCTCGGTTGCTTAACTGAGGTTAATTAATGCTAATAAATCGGGTTATATTGCAGCCCCAAAATTTTCAGATATGGAGTATAACAGAATTGTAGCCGTAACTGGCATGCCAGGCCTTTACGAAGTGGTTAGCAGTAAAGCAGATGGAGCTATTGTGCGCTCCCTGGAAGATAAAAGCACAAAATTCGTGTCTTCAAGAGTTCACAACCTTTCGCACCTTGAAAGCATTGAAGTATATACTGTAAGAGACAATGTAAATCTTTCCGATGTTTTTGCTGCCATGAAAGGCAACAAAGAAGCTTTACCGGATGTAAAGGATAATAAAGCTTTAAAGTCTTATTTCGAGGCTGTATACCCCGATCTTGATTTTGAAAGGGTTTATACCAGTGATATGAAAAAGATGATCAAATGGTTTGAGGTCATCCAATCAAATGATATAGATTTTACACAAAAGACCGTGGAAGAAGCAAGCGATGAGGCGGTTGTTGTAGAAGAAACAACAGAAGAAACGGCTACAAAAAAACCAGCTGCAAAAAAAGCTGCTAAACCAAAAGCAAAAAAAGAAGCAGCCCCTGAAAGTGAAGTAACTGCTGCCGATGAGACAGAAAAGCCTAAAAGAGGCCGCAAGAAAAAGACTGAGGAATAATAATTGTTCAGCAATTTGAAACGTGAGATGACCGGCAATAAGCCTGGTTTCTCACGTTTGCCCTTTCATGTCTCACTAAAAATAGTTTTTTATGGAAGAACAAGAGATTTCCTACTCGGCGCAAATAACAAGTGTTCCCCGTAATTATTTACCTGCCAATTTCAAAATAACAGATTGGTCAACACTTGAACCTTATTTTAAAGAATTGTTGGAACGGCCAATTGGTTCCCGTCAGGAACTGGAAAGTTGGCTTAGAGATATTAGTGAACTGGAAGCCGTTATTGGTGAAGATGCTGCCTGGCGACAGATAAGAATGACCTGCGATACAGAAAACAAAGAGCTGGAAGATGCTTTTACTTTTTTTGTAATGGAAATTCAACCGAAGATCCAGCCCTATAGCGATAAGCTTAACCGTAAACTTGTAGAGAATGAATATACTGCACAGCTGTCCGGCGATGCTTATAAGGTATACCTGCGAAATGTAAAAAAGAATATAGAATTGTTCAGGGAACAAAATATTCCACTGCATGCAGAGATAGCCGTGTTGGCTCAGCAATATGGAGTACTTTCTGGAAAAATGTCGGTTGAAATAGAAGGAAGAGAATATACCCTGCAACAAGCTGCTAAGTTTTTGGAAAATCCCGATCGTAACCTTAGAGAGACTGTGTATTATAAAATACAGGATCGCAGGTTGCAGGACAAGGAGACCATGAACGACCTGTTTTCAAAATTGCTGGGAAAAAGACACCAGGTGGCCATAAATGCAGGTTTTGAAAATTTCAGGGATTACAAATTTGCTGATCTTGGCAGGTTTGATTATACAAAGGAAGATTGCTTCCAGTTTCACAAGGCCGTACAAACGCAGGTATTACCGCTGGTTGATTTTATTTACGACCGTAAGAGACAGAAACTTGGTTTGACCTCACTTCGCCCATGGGATACAGATGCTGAACCAAAAGGTGTACAACCTTTAACGCCGTTTAGTTCAGGTGAAGATCTGGTAAATAAAACCATCGAATGCTTTAACCGCATGAACCCTTTTTTTGGTGAATGCCTGGTTAAAATGAAGGAAATGGGAAGGCTGGATCTTGATAGCCGCAAAGGAAAAGCCCCGGGTGGTTATAATTGTCCTTTACCCGAAACCGGCGCACCGTTTATTTTTATGAATGCAGCCGGCCAAATGAGCGATGTTACCACTATGGTGCACGAAGGTGGGCATGCTATTCATTCTTTTCTTTCTCATAACTTACCATTGACGGCTTTTAAGGAATACCCGATGGAGATTGCTGAAGTAGCCAGCATGACCATGGAGCTGTTCAGCATGGATTACTGGGATGTATTTTTTACAAATGAAGATGATCTACGCAGAGCCAGGCAACAGCAACTGGAAAGAGTACTTACCATTTTCCCATGGATCGCAACTATTGATAAATTCCAGCACTGGGTTTATGAAAATCCAAATCATACCATAGAAGAAAGACTGGAAAACTGGAGATTCATCCTGAATGACTTTACTTCTATTGCTTTAGATGTTTCGGGCCTGGAAGAATACCGCAAGTATTCATGGCAGCGGCAATTGCATTTGTACGAGGTTCCATTTTATTACATTGAATATGGCATTGCGCAACTTGGGGCTATTGGTCTTTGGAAACAATTCAAGGAAAATAAAGAAACAGCCATCAATAATTACATTACTGCATTAAAATTGGGAGGAACAAAAACGCTGCCCGACCTTTATGCTGCAGCTGGTTTACAATTCAGTTTTGCGCCTGACTACATCAGCGAGTTAATGTTGTTTGTTCAAAACGAGATGGAAAAGATCACGCAGCCACATGCAAAATGATCTTGCAAATAAAAAATCAAAATCCCGCCATTACAGCGGGATTTTTTATTTGCTTTATAGAGAGGAAAAACAAATCATCAGGCAAAAACGGCATCTTCATACATTTCTTCACGTAATTCTTTTACTCGTTTATCTTCCATGTATTCATCAAAGGTCATTAAACGATCAATAATGCCTTTAGGTGTTAATTCAATAATGCGGTTGGCCACAGTTTGTAAAAAAGTGTGGTCATGAGAGGTTAGCATTACAATTCCGGGGAAAGTCTGACAACCTTCGTTAAAGCTTTGAATACTTTCCAGGTCAAGGTGGTTGGTGGGCTGATCCAACACAACAAGGTTCGGGTTCTGTAACATCATGCGGCTAATCATACAACGTACTTTTTCACCCCCGCTCAATACGTTTGTTTTCTTCAAAATATCATCTCCGCTGAATAACATTTTTCCAAGGAAACCACGCAAAAAGGGCTCATCTGCATCGGTTACATGTTGCGGCACATACTGTCGCAGCCATTCCATCAGCGTCAGGCCATTTTGGAAAAATTCATTATTCTCAACCGGTAAATAAGCTTTAGTAATGGTTGTACCCCATTCAAACTTTCCACTATCAGCCTGCTGGTTGCCATTAATGATCTCAAAAAAACTGGTCACAGCAAGCGGATCTCTGCTAAGAAAAGCAATTTTCTCACCCTTGTTGATACTAAATGTCACTTTATCGAACAACTTGCGGCCATCTACGGAAGAGCTCAGGTTTTCAACATTTAAAATCTGGTTACCAACTTCACGCAAAGGCTGAAAAATGATGCCCGGGTAACGACGGTTAGAGGGTTCAATTTCTTCGATCGTTAATTTTTCCAATGCTTTTTTACGAGATGTGGCTTGTTTTGATTTAGAAGCATTGGCAGAAAAGCGGGCAATAAAATCCAATAATGCCTGGCGTTTTTCTTCGGTCTTTTTATTCTTATCATTTAACTGGCGGGCCATTAACTGTGATGACTCATACCAGAATGTATAGTTACCTGTAAATATCTTGATCTTAGAGCGGTCAACATCTGCCACGTGGGTACATACGGCATCCAAAAAGTGACGGTCGTGGGATACTACCAATACAATATTCTCATAGTCTGCAAGGAAATTTTCCAGCCAGCCAATGGTTTCGATATCCAACCCGTTGGTAGGCTCATCCAGCAACAAAATATCAGGGTTTCCAAATAAAGCCTGTGCTAATAGTACACGTAGCTTTAGGGTGGATGGAATTTCTTTCATTAATGTCTGGTGAAACTCTTCTTTTACTCCCAGCTCACTTAAAAAAGTGGCAGCATCGCTTTCAGCAGTATAACCGCCCATCTCGCCAAATTCGGCTTCCAGTTCACCAGCCTTCATATAATCATCTTCCGTGGCATTGGGATCAGCATAAATAGCGTCTTTTTTATGCATAACCTCCCACATTTTCTTATGGCCCATCAATACCGTGTTCAAAACCGTTTGTTCGTCAAATTCAAACTGGTTTTGTTTCAACACCGCCATACGTTCCCCGGGTGTTATGGTGATGGTTCCTTTATTGGGTTCAATTTCACCGGATAGTATTTTAAGAAAGGTTGATTTACCAGCGCCATTGGCACCAATAACACCATAACAATTACCTTTTGTGAAACCAATATTCACCTCATCAAACAAAACCCTTTTGCCAAAAGAGAGTGATACATTATTAACTGAAATCATACTGCGCTAAAATTTAAAAACCCGTAACGATCTTTTTTTCACAACGGGCGGGCAAAGGTACTATTTTCAGGCTGCTTTTGCGGTACGATAACGTTAAGATTACGCAATAGATTTTACATAATTCCTGAATGGTAAATCGGGGTATTTGCACCGGATCAATCCTGTTTTTTCGGCATATGAGCTACCAGTTCTACTTCCAAAATGGCCTGCTGCATATAAAGCCTTGAAATCTGTACCCAGGTTGCGGCCGGATAATCACCCTTATAAAAAGCTTTACGAATGTGGTTGTATTGTTTCACGGCTTCAATGTCCGTTGTATATAGATTCTCTTTAACAACGTGTTGAAAGGTTAAACCATATTGTTTTAAAGTTTGTGCCAGGCCCGAATAAACCTGCTTTACAGCCACGTCCATATCACCAACACCAACAGTACCCGAAATATAAAGTATATTGTCTACCAGGACAGCCTGCGCATATCCTGCGGTTGTATCTGAGTCTGATTTGCCCCAATGAAACTTTTTCTTTGTAATGCTGTCTTTCTGTGCTAGTGCCTGTAATGAGATGATCATGAAGACCAGAAAATATAATATCGATGCTTTTTTCATATTATGTATTTCTTACAAAATTCATCCAAATAACTTATCCGGTTTAACCATTCGTGTAGATTCATTGTAAATACCAACTAGCATGGCAAAGAAGTTGCTTGCATATGCCAGGTCTATAAGAAGAAGAATCAATATGAAGAAGCTTGCCTATTTAATTGCGCTGGCATTCCTTTCGTCTTGTAATGAAAGTGGAACCTCCGGAAATAGTTCAGATAGTTCATACCAGTCTATAACAGATACCTCTGTCCTGGTAAACGATTCATTGCCCATACCCGACAGCACGACACCAACTGTTGTTCATTAAGCATTTGTTTCAACAGCAACAGGCTCTTCTTTTACAACGGGGTCAATATTCCGTTTACTATATTTTTCCATTTTATTTAGCAACCATACCGCAAAAACCAGCCATAAAAAACCAATGCAATAACCTGCAATTACATCAGTAGTGTAATGTACCCTTAAATATATACGTGTAAAACCAATAATTACGATCAGGAACATAAGCAATGAGATCAGGATCCACTTTATGCTTTTTTGCTTGAAAGTTTTATAAACAATATAAATAAGGAGCCCGTAAAATGTAACACTCATTAATGCATGTCCACTTGGAAAACTTAGCCCTTCAGCTTCATACAACAAAGGAATATCCGGTCTCGACCTGTTAAATAACCGCTTCAGGATAAACATAAGTGCCAATGAACTTATAGCTATTGCCGGGATTTTTATGGAATACCATTTATGCTTTTTAATAAAAAGAAAATAGGCAATTAGAATTAGGTTTGACGGTATTAGAAATTCATGAGAACCCAGGAACGTGAAGAACTGGATGATATCATTGTTTCGATCATTAATATGGTTTTTCAAATATTCAAAAACCCGGAAATCAAATTCCGTTTGTTTCAGGACGAAGATGCGGCGTGTAACAAACACAAAAACAACCAGGGCACAAACAAACAGGCTGACTACTATGATCATTTCAAGCGACAATAAAGCCAGCGATGCACCGATTTTTTTAACTCTTGCTGAAACTCTTTTAAACATCAGTAAAAAATTGCAAACAATATACCTTAAAAGTTGACATCAAACAGGGTAGTACAGATGCCGTAATGGAACACCTACACGGAGAAGAACAGTGTGGAAAGAATCACACGTTCACAACTCTGTTTATCAGGGTTGATGTAGATCCCTCTGCACTCCACGAAGCATGTTGGTAGCTCCATCCATGCTATGGTGCAGGTTTAATTCTCCTTTAGGTCCTTCGGCTACTGTTCATACACAAATATTTAATTGCATTGCTGCAATTGTTATGCTACAAACAAAAAGGCAAAGCTTAAAAGCTTTGCCTTCACTGAACAAGAGAAAAAAACTAAATGTTATAATGAACGGTGCAATCTAAGTACATCCGGCCCTTTAATAAATACCTACTGGTAAGTATTTTTTAATCTGGGGAAATATTGTATTAAAATATCCATTTTATACAAACCGGGCTGGCCACTTCAACCCTGTTGCCGGTGTCGGT
Source organism: Flavisolibacter sp. (assembly GCA_035714205.1). Taxonomy (GTDB): domain Bacteria; phylum Bacteroidota; class Bacteroidia; order Chitinophagales; family Chitinophagaceae; genus Flavisolibacter. The sequence continues at coordinate 40,261 of DASTMJ010000190.1, forward strand.
TAAAAGACCAGTGGTTTTATTCCTGCTGTAAATCACTATTTCATCAGAACGCTGATTGGCTACCAGTAAAAAATCACCGGAAGGGTCAAAATTAAAATTGCGGGGAGTTTTACCCAATGTGGCCTGGTGACCAAGCAACTCCAGGCGGCCTGAAGCCATATTAATTTTGAAGATGGCAATAGTATTGGATGAGTCCCTGTTGGATGCATACAAAAACTTACCATCCGGAGATACATGTATATCGGCACTTGTGAATGACTGATTAAATGCTTTTGGCAAGGTGCTGATGGTTTGAACTTTAGCTATTGTTTTTTTTGAGTATCTAAAAGCAGTAATGGTGCCCGATAATTCCTGCACTAAATATATCCATTTGCCATTGGGGTGAAACTCAACATGCCTGGGCCCCGAACCTTTTTCAAGGTTGACAGCAATAAGCTTTGCTGAGTCCAACTTTCCTGTTGACGGATCAAAAGGATAGACCATCATCTTATCTATGCCAAGGTCGGGCACTAAAACCGCATGGTTATCGGGAGAAACCACGGTTGCATGAACATGAGCACTTTGTTGTCTTTGTTTATTAATGCTACTTCCCTGATGCGTTATAGTACTTACCGCTTCGCCCAAACTACCGTTTTTCTCAACCGGAAGAACCGCTACCGATCCGCTACTGTAGTTACCAACCATCACCCATTTGCCTGTTTTATCAACAGAAATATAACATGGATGATCTCCGTAAGACTTTTGCTGGTTGATCAATTTTAATTTGCCGCTTAAAGCATCAAAAGAAAAGGCGGAAACTTTTCCTCCCACACCGGGTTCTGCATCCTCATTCACAGCATACACAAAGTCCTTGTGGGGGGATACTGCCAGGTAGGATGGGTTAGAGGTTTTTACCGAATCTACAATCATCGCCCTGCCATTGTTAAATTGATAAACATATATACCTATGCTTTTACCATTTGTATAGGTACCAACCAACATGTATTGTTTTGATTGACCGAAAGACATAGTGAAGAAAAAAGATAAAAGAGCAGACAGAAAGATCTTCATATCATTAATTAAAAACTGAAGTTATTGTATTTCCCAAAACGTTTCCCTTCCCATTCTTACCCTTTGTTCTACTCTCCATAACAAAAATAAAAAGGGCTACAGGTTTTGAAACCTGTA
>DASTMJ010000191.1:0-1550 GCA_035714205.1 Flavisolibacter sp.
TAAACAAAATTCTCACAACATTACATGAACCAGCACAGTATATTGGTTGGTTTAGCTTATTTTTTATTGCTTTTGTTGTACCCTATTTGTTGCATGCATCTTTTGAAAAAAAACATTTTTTCCGAAATAAACAATTTGCAACATTATTGATTATTGCCCCGGCCCTGTTTGCCTGGAAAATATCTTCTAATCTTCACTTTAATTTTTCAGAAAACCAAACGCAAAACAATTATTGGAACCAGGTTGCTTACTGGCCATTTAAATTGGCAATAATAAGTACAGTCCTCATTCTTATATGGAAGATGCTTGAAAAAGAGCAACCATTATATGGCTGGACACTTAAAGATTTTTCGTCCAGGCCCTATTTTATCATGTTGCTGATCATGGTCCCACTAATTGCAGCAGCTTCCACTCAACCTGATTTTTTGACAGTATATCCTAAACTAAAAAATATGTACTCACCCGGAGACACGGGGTCTTCATTTTATAAAATTTTGTACGAATTGTCGTACGGTAGCGATTTTATTTCCATTGAATTTTTTTTTCGTGGCTTTCTTGTACTGGCATTTATGAAATGGGTTGGGGAAGACGCTATTTTACCCATGGCAGTATTTTACTGTACCATTCACTTTGGTAAACCCATAGGTGAATGTATCAGTTCTTTTTTTGGGGGATTGCTACTGGGTATTATAACTTTTAACACACGTTCCATAATAGGTGGCCTAATTGTTCATCTGGGCATTGCCTGGTTAATGGAATTGGGAGGATATATCGGGAATATATATAAGTAAATTAAAGCCACACCGGCTCCCTCTCCAAAGCGGAGAGGGCATCGGTGAGACACTGCAAGCCTGTAAGCCGGATTCTGTCCCGATTAACGGTTGCTATCATTTATCTGCTTCCTGCATTACTGCAGGGATGTATCTGCCTACCCACCCAACATCGGACGAGCCATCCTCAGGCGTTGGTATACATGGCATTTCAGCCCGCAAGGTTTACCCGCTGTCATTATTACTAACAACAACCGTGGGCTTTTACCCCACATTTTCACCCTTACCTTGTTTAAGAAACAAGGCGGTAATTTTCTGTGGCACTCTCTCGTTCTTTTTTCAAAGAAGCCGGCTGTTAACCGGTGCGGTGCTCTGTGCTGTCCGGACTTTCCTACCTTACAAAAAGTAAGATCGATAGCACAGCCTGCAGTGGGTCAAAGTTAACACGAAGTTTTTTTAGATTAAGTTAATAGAACGTATCATGGTATTTGAAATAAAACATCACCGCAAATGGTTATACATAGAGCCAAAAAAATTCTATTTCTTTCACTAAGGTTTTTAATTAACCATGTTCACGGATAAATCATGCCAGTTATATGACGATCAGCTATTTTATTATTGACACTTTTACCAAAAAACCGTTTAAAGGAAATCCCACGGCAATCTTTTATACAACGGCGCCTATTCAAACACACATTGCTCAAATGGTTGCCAAGGAGTTGAATCTGCCGGTTACGGGTTTTATAAATAAGACTGGTCCCGAAAATGAAAAACACACAA
>DASTMJ010000192.1:0-12099 GCA_035714205.1 Flavisolibacter sp.
AGCCTTATTATGGTGTGCGGGCATAACCTCCTGGATGGTTTCACCGTGGAAGGAAACCCCGGGGCCTTTGGCTGGGCCGTTTTACATGAACAGGATTTTTTTAGCCTGGGCGACAGGCAGATACTGGTGGCCTATCCTCTTATACCATGGATCGCCGTGATGGCATTGGGTTATTGTCTTGGCAGTTTATATACTCCTGGTTATGATCCTGTGCAACGCAAAAAAATACTGGTACTGGCAGGAAGCCTGGCCATCGTGCTTTTTATTGTGTTGCGGGTTACCAATATTTATGGTGACAGCTCACATTGGAGCCAACAGGATTCTGCTTTATTCAGCTTTCTCTCTTTCTTAAATACTACAAAATATCCACCGTCCCTGTTATACTTAACAATGACCCTTGGCCCCGCTCTTTTATTTCTTGCATTTACGGAAAGGGTACAGAACAAGATCAGCAAGATTCTTTCCGTATATGGTAGGGTACCCTTGTTTTATTATGTGGTTCATATTTATTTGATCCATGTGCTTGCCATGCTTGCGGCCAACCTGGTACCCGGATATAACTGGCGTGATTTAACCGGTGAGATGCCCTGGTTTGCCGAAAAGCTAAAGGGTTTTGGTTTTTCATTGGGTGTGGTATACCTGGTATGGATAACCGTTGTTGCCGCCCTGTATCCTTTATGCAGGCGATACGATGTATACAAACAACAACATAAAGAGAAGAAGTGGCTGAGTTATTTGTAAGTGGATGAAAAGTTTTACCTGTGATATCTGCCATTCGTTTTATCGACAAACAGCTATTAAAAAATCATCTTTCTCTTTCTGCCCACTATACAGGCACACTACAACTGTAACAAATCCTTCAATCATTCGTATCTTATTAAAGTAAAGATGGATTCAAAACTAAAAATGGCACGAACCGCAGGTTTCCTTTATTTACTGATCATAGTATTTGGACTCATTGCTCAAATCTTTGTTCGTGACAGCCTGGTTGACTACAACAATGCAACCATTACAGCAAAAAATATCCTGGCTTCTGAATTTTGGTACCGCGTTGGTTTTGCCAGTGAATTGTTGATGTTGGTTTGTGATGTAGGAGTAGCAACCATTCTTTTCATTTTACTTAAAGAGACCAGCAGGAACCTGTCTTTACTTTCAACTTTATTCAGGCTAGCAAGTATCATTATTTTAAGTATGACCGCTTTGAGTCATTACGCAGCATTGGTCTTTTTGAAAGAACCGGTTCTCCCCGGTGTCTTTACCACAGGCCAACTAAATTCTTTTGCTTTATTGTCGGTCAAGTTGCATGGTATGGGCTATAATATCAGCCTCCTGTTTTTTGGTTTTCACCTTATTATTCTTGGTTACCTGGTGTATATATCCGGACTATTTCCAAAATTTTTTGGGGCCCTGCTCCTGGTTGGGGGTATATGTTATATTATCAACAGCTTTACCTGGTTTCTGTTCCCGGGGCTGGTAAAAATTATCTACCCGGCTATACTTATTCCCTGTGCTATCGGAGAATGGATATTTTGTTCCTGGCTGATGATAAAAGGTACAAGACCAACGCAAATTAAAAAAGCATCTTAATGCCAGCCATGGTCTTAAGCTCTTAGTGCGAACAGGTTTCATCATGCGTATAGGTAACACCATTTTCTTCAAACCTACCCCTGAGTTTTAAGGTTGTTGCCGTCACTTCCTTTATTCAATCTTTTAAAATGCCAGTCAAGGCGATCACTTTGTGCAGCGGATGTTGAAGAAGTGGAATAAATTTCCAACCTTCGTAAAGCTGAAGCCCTTATTGGAAACCGCAACTTTGTACCTGCCAAAAGATTTTGAAAACATTTATTACCCAGGATAAATTTTCAAAAGATGCGAATACTGCAAATAACCCTGCTGCTTTGCGGTACCATAAAACTTTCCGGGCAGCAATCGTATACTGCTTCGTTTGTGGCCAAACTTGGAACAGACACGGTTATTGTGGAGACCTATAATATGCTTCCTAACCATTTATATGGAAAAGCCTTCCTTCGTTACCCGGAAGACCAGGTTGGCATATTTGACTTTCATTTTTATCCTGATGGAAGTATAAAGCATTATTCAATGTCTTTAATGAGGCCCGATAGCAGCTATGTAACATCTGCCGGAACACAGGGAGTTTATTGTGAAAATGATACCTGTACGTGGTTTGCATCCTGGCCAGGCCAATCAACCGAATATGTAAATAAAAGAGCAGCAAAACAGATGGATTTTATCGGAGGCTGGACGCCCACCTTATCACTGATAGAATGGAATTGTATGAGGCTGATAAGATCAGGAAAACAAAGTCTGCCCCTTACAATGATCAATGATTATATAGGAACCAGGCATGTAGCCATATCTAAAGGAACTAATGATACAATGATTTTTGGTGGAGATTTTTTGGAATACACAAAAATAAAAGTAACTCCGGATGGACAAATTACAGCCTATGACGGCACCGGAACACCCTGGAATTATATTGCAACAAAACATGCACCAATTGATGTAGATGCCACAGCCAAACGGATGTCAAAAAAACCAAAAATCGGCATTCCTTCGCCTGAAGTAAAAGTAGATTTTTTAATTGCAAACGATACGATCCGTTTATCCTATGGCAGGCCATCAAAACGGGGACGGAAAATTTTTGGAGGAATAGTGCCATTTGATTCTGTTTGGCGTACAGGCGCCGGCGATCCTACCACCTTGACGCTTCCCTATAACATCTACTTTGGAAAAACCCTGGTACCAAATGGGAGTTACAGCATGTATACCATTCCACGCACAAGCGGATGGACGTTAATTTTTAATACAGATCTTAAGCAATGGCCCACAGAGCCAGACCGTTCAAAGGATTTTGCATTGATTCCTTTACAGGTAAAGAAACCTGCTAAACAAACAGAACAATTCACCATAACCATAGAACCTTCAAACGAAGGAGGACTGCTAAAATTTATTTGGGATGAAACTGAAGCTTATGCTTCATTCAGGATCGATAAAAAATAAATCCTTTGTTCTATATTTCTGAAATCTAAAAATTACGTATGAAATGGTGTTACTGTATTGTGGGTTTTTTGATGTTTAGTTGTGTTCATCAACAGAAAAATGCAAGTGCAGGCTACCCTGGTGGATTTACTAAAACTGCTTCCGGACTTGCCTATAAAATTCTTCAAAAAGGAAGTGGGGAACCTGCAAAAACAGGACAGGAAGTGCTGATCTTTGAAACGACTACATACATGGACGGAACCGTATTATACTCCAATGAAAATTCTGCAAATCCTGTTAAAGTGTTGATAGGAGGTAACCAGGCAACAAAGGCAGTTGATGAAGGACTGCGCGGCATGCAGGTTGGCGAAATTCGACAGTTGATTGCACCGCCCCATTTAGTAAAGCGAACATCCTACCCGCCAAATGTGTCTCCTGATTCAACATTGTCTATTAAATTGATTTTGTATAAAATCCTGTAATCGTTTTTTTACAGGTACTGGTTTGCCTGGTTGTAAATGGAGTTGAAGCAGTACTGGTTCCACGAGGTATGAAGGATCCTGGGTTGGTGGAGTACGTAGTAATAGCTGCCCTGTGTAAAAAGAATAAAAAAACGGTTGCTTTAAAAAATTTGGAAAAACAGGAAGCTGCGTATTATATTGTATGGATTGAAACCGTTCGTTTCTTATTCAATATGAAATCACACAAGCTTATATACCCGGGAAAACTTGTTTGGTGGATCACTCTTTTTGGTGCGATGCTCTGGATTGCATCAGGGCTGGTATTATCGCTACGTCCTGCGGGTGACCCTCCGCATACATTCCGTACCAGTTCAGACCTGGTGCCATTGCTGGCGTTGGGATTGATACTGGTTGGTGTTCCCTTTGGTTTTAGAATGCTTACTTACGAAAAGGAAGGAGGAAGGTTATTCAAAACGGTCTGCCGGGCAGTGGTGATCAGTAGCCTTTTGTATGCATTTGGTGTGTTGATCAGGAATCTTTTTTTTAATGCCACCGGGTGGGAGCCATTCATGCCTTTCGGTTTTTTGGCCTTTATTATTTCATGGGCATTCTTAGGCGTGCTTTCATTAAAAAAAGGCTTTCTTTCCCGTTTTAACAGTGTACTGATAATTGCATCGGCCCTTAGCCTTCTATCTTTTAATGATCAATACAATCCTTATGGAGCAGTGGTTTTTGGTCTGCTAATGTTTTTTGTTTCACTGTCCATGCAGCATCACAGTCCACCCGGCAAACCAAAATTCGCCTGATGTACTGTCCCCGGATTATGCCAGGCTGCAAAGAGTCTACATTATAATCCTCAAGCTTACAAAGGGATTTATCTCCAGGCGTATGTTTTTTTTAAACGAAAAAAACGGTGTTGAACAAAAGAGTTCATAAGATCATTATTTCTTAATCCGGTACAACAATAAACCTTCTTCCTGCTCTTTAATTGATGATATTACACGACTCCCTTACTATACCCGCAGTAACTTTGCGGCCATATGTTGCAGGAAATGAAGACCGTGGAAAAAAAACCAGCTTATTTAAGTTTGATCTTTTTGTTATTTGCATTTACCGGGATAGCACAGAACAAGGCCAGTATTTATGGAACCGTGGTTGATAAAAACAAACAAAGCTTACTCGCCGGTATAACGGTTGTTATCAGTCCGGGCAATAAAACAACCTTAACCGATACTGCCGGAAATTTCAGGTTTATTGATCTAGAACCCGGTACTTACAACCTGGGTTTTACCGGTGTGGGCTTCCAACCAAAAACGTTATCCAACCTGGTTATTACCACGGGAAATATTACAACCCTGAATATAGAACTTGATGCGGCAGTGACGGAACTGGAAAACCTTGTTGTTACCGGCAGAAGAAATACGGTTAGAACCGCCACGCTTGAAAGCCCTTTAAGTATCCAGCGTTTAACCACCGAAGAGATCAAGGCTAATCCCGGGGGCAATTTTGATATCAGCAGGGTGATTCAATCATTGCCCGGTGTAGGTGGTGGTGTTGCGGGTGGAAGTTTCAGGAACGATATTATCATCAGGGGCGGCTCACCATCTGAAAATGTTTTTTACCTGGATGGAATAGAAGTTCCGGTGATCAATCATTTTACAACACAGGGCAGCAGTGGTGGTCCGCAGGGCATTTTAAATGTAAGCTTTATTGAAGAAGTGAAGCTGAGCACATCGGCGTTTGATGCACGGTATGACAATGTATTAAGCAGTGTATTCCAGTTCAGGCAAAAGACCGGCAACAGCCAAAAACTACAGGGAAATATACGGTTGAGCGGAACAGAAGTGGCAGCTACATTTGACGGGCCGGTTTCCAAACAAACCAGTTTCCTGTTTTCTGCAAGACGAAGCTACCTGGAGTTGTTGTTTAAAGCCCTGGATCTGCCCATCAGGCCTAACTACTGGGATTTCCAGTTCAAGACCACCACTAAGATCAATACCAAAACCACCCTCAGCTTCCTTGGTATTGCTGCCATTGATGAATTCAGGTTTGCAGCACCTGAAGAAGCCACACCGGAAAAATTGTATGCTATCAGCAGCAGTCCCAATATCAACCAGTGGACCTATACTGTTGGTGCCTCACTTAGAAAGCTTGTTGAAAACGGCTACTGGAATCTTTCTCTTAGCAGGAACACATTGGATAATACGGTTGATAAATTTATGGATAATGAAAATCCGCAGGAGGCCGAACGAACCTTATTGATCCGAAGTAATGAAACCGAAAACAAACTACGGTTTGACATTACAAAGAACAGCAACAACTGGAAAATTAGTTATGGACTGGTTGCACAATATATACAGTTCAACAACCGGTATGAGCAGGTTTTCCGTCCTGAATTAAAAGATGACCAGGGAACTATTATCCAGGAGAAAATAGAATTTAAAACAGCTACAGGGAAAGATTTCCTGCGTTATGGTGCTTTTGCACAACTGGGAAGGAGGTTTTTTAATAACCGGTTTGCATTAAGTGGCGGCGTAAGAGCCGATGCCAATAACCTGGAGAATGGCGAACAAAATCCTTTGCAGCAATTGAGTCCCAGGATCAGCGCCAGCTATGCGCTGTCTGAAAAATTAAATATCAGTTCCAGCTATGGATTGTATTATCGTTTGCCCGGCTATACACAGCTTGCGTTTACAAATGCTGCGGGTGTGTATATTAACCCGGGCAGGTACATAAAAAGCACACACGCTGCCGGGGGCGTTGAATATTTACCAAACAGCAATTTCCGGCTGACACTGGAAGGATTTTATAAATGGTATGATGACTACCCGGTAAGTATAACCGATGGTATCAGTCTTGCCAATAAAGGAACCGAATTTGGAGCTATAGGAAATGAACCAATAGTGCAGAACGGGAAAGGGCGGGCCTACGGGTTGGAATTGTTCCTGCAGCAAAAACTTACCAATCGGTTCTTTGGTGTATTCAGCTATACTTTGTACAGGAGTGAATTTACCGGTTTGGATGGAAGCTATTCACCCGCATCATGGGATAACCGTCATTTAATAAGTTATACAATGGGATATAAGTTGCCAAAACAGTGGGAGGTGGGTTTAAAATTCCGTTACCAGGGAGCTGCACCTTATACTCCATTTGACCTGGAAAAAAGCCAGGCCAATTATCTCACACTGGGTACCGGTGTTTTAAACTATGCACTGGTGAACAGGGAAAGATTGCCGGCCTTTCATTCCGGCGATATAAGAATTGATAAGAAATGGAACTTCCGGAAAATAAGCCTGGATCTTTTCCTTGACATACAAAATTTTTATGCATCGGAAAGTGCGGGTATACCGCAATACACATTTAAAAGAAACGATGATAATACTTCGTTTGTTTCCACCGATGGTGAACCTGTAAAGGTTAACGGCAGCAACGCCATACCATTTATCCTGGAGAATACCGATCGCAATCTTTTACCAACCATTGGGTTTATAGTGGAGTTTTAATGTTTGGGATAAGTGTTGGTGCTCTAATGATCAGAGCCATCAAAACCAGCAGTAGGATTTTCAGATTGCCAAATAGCTACCTGTCTTTCATCTTTGCATTAAAGGGCCAGGCAAATAAAGAAGGACATAAGAATTGTATTGATGTTGTTTACATACAGAATGTATATTGTAACTAACTGGCTGGCATACGTGTTTTGGCAGGATTTCTAATCCATAAGATATAAATTAGTGTGTTAGCAGCAACCGAATGCGGCTAAGTTCAAACAAATTCAACCCGGCATGATGATACAAAAACAATTCGCAGCAACAACCGTGGAAGTGTTAAGGGATGATGCAGAGGTCATAGGCTTAGCGGTTGCGGGTTCCTGGCTGACAAACGAACTTGATGAGTTTTCTGACCTTGACCTTATTCTTGTTACCAAAGAAAAACTTGGTGGCAATAAAGATAAGATGCTGGAATACGCCAGGCGCATTCCAAACTTCCTTTCTGGTTTTACAGGTGAACATGTTGGAGAACCAAGGGTTTTAATCTGCCTTTACGACCAGCCGCTTTTGCACGTTGACATTAAGTTTGTAACACTGGAGGAATTCAGACAGCGGGTTGAGACGCCTGTCATCTTACTTGACAAAGAAGGAAAATTAAAAAATGTACTGGAGCAAACCGATCCAGAGTTTCCTTACCCGGATTATCAATGGATAGAAGACCGTTTTTGGATTTGGATACATTATGTTCTGCTAAAAACAGGACGGGGTGAATACGTAGAAGCATATGACTTTTTTGGCTTTTTGCGAATGGTGGTATTGGGACCGCTGCTTCACATCAAGAACGGCAATTTGCCAAGAGGCGTTCGCAAAGTGGAAACGCAACTTTCGACAACAGACCTCGAACAATTGCGGGCAACCTTACCAGCGTATTCAAGGGTTTCACTGCTTAACAGCCTGCAAAAATCCGTGAATTTATATCGTCATTTGAGAGCGGAACTTTTTCCTTCCGCGGTGAGGCTGCAATCAGAAACAGAGGAAAAAGTGTTGGCATATTTTCAATTGATTGAACAGCGTGGCGACAGACCAGCTGCGGCCGGCAGCGCTTTGTAGAACTGCGGCAGAAGCGTTAATTTTCAACAATAAATTTATCAACAGTAGTGCAGTATTGCAGTAGTGACCTGGTTCGGGGTGATCACTCTTTCACAAGGCATTTTTGCAGTGGGCTATTTTAAAAATCATGGTATGCGAAAAGTAATTTTGTCGGTGGCTGTTAGTCTGGATGGTTTCATAGAAGGGCCAAACGGAGAATACGATTGGTGTTTTACTGACCAGGACTATGGTATGTCCGGGTTTTTCAAACGGATCGACAGTATGTTTATTGGCAGAAAATCATACGAATTGATGCAGACGATGGGAGACGAGGCTATGCCAGGCTTTCCAAAACTTACAGAATATGTTTTTTCGACAACGCTAAATGAAGTAAAACCCGGCGCCGTCCTGGTCAGGGGCGATATAGATGCCATTGTCAGGCAAATAAAAAACCAGCAGGGAAAAGACATCTGGCTGTTTGGCGGGGCAAGCCTGACCACTTTACTCTTAAACCTTGATCTTGTTGATGAAATCTCGCTGGCTGTTCATCCCATTATCCTTGGAAGCGGAAAGCCGCTTTTCAGCAATATAAAAGAAAGAACTTTGCTAACCCTCACCGATACAAAAACCTATTCATCGGGATTGGTTAGTTTGAACTATGTTCTTGCGCGGGACAATACATAAAATTTTCAAAAGCAGCGGCAGCAGACGAATGAGGATTTATTTCTCTGCTTTACGAACTTGCGTTACCGCCTGTTGCTAAACATCCTTTTGCCGCATTCACCGCCCTATTGTGTCGCCTTCATACCCCTTAAGTATTATTAATGATGTTTAGGTTTGAAACATAAATGAACAGCATGTTAACAAACAGTTCTTTTGTTTCAACGTTCACCCAAATTGCCTGGGTGGTAAAAGACATTGGGGTTGCACAAAGCTTTTTTAGTGACGCAATGGGTATCCGTAATTTCAGTAAAGCGGAGATCATTCGTTTAAAAGAATTTGAATCGACGTATTATGGGAAACCCTGTGATGCTGAAAGCCTTGTTTCCATGGCTTATTCAGGAGGAACATTTATTGAGTTGATCCAGCCTCTTTCGGGCCTTAGTATATTCCAGGATTATCTTGATAAAAATCCTGCCGGCGGTGTGCACCATGTTGCCTATAGTCTTCCCCTTGCTGATCTTGACCAGGTGATCTCTCAAATGGCAGGTGAAGGATTCCCGGTAATCACCAGCGTTGATCACCCGGTTGCCAGGATCGTTTTTTTCGACACAACAAAAAACCTGGGTGTTTTTACCGAAGTAATGGGTATTACTGAAGAAGGCGAAAAGGCAGTTCAGCAAATGAAGGCTGGGAACAACTGAGTTTGATCAATATAAATGGGTACAGGAAGCGTTGACTACCTGCAAAATTGTTTTTCAAACCAGCAGGTAAAGATTTGCAATTATCGGTTGAACAGCACATCAATTTTTGTAAAAACCAGGGGCCAGGCTGGTGGAACATAAAATGCCCGTACATAGAGCCGGGAAATAGCCGGCGGGTTTTGTAAAATTAATCATGAGCAAATGAAGACAGGTTGTATGCAGATCAAAGATTTTTTCAGTATCTACCAGGATGCTGCCTGGAATAAGGATACGGCAGCGATGGTCAATCTTTACGATGAGCAGGCCGTACTATTTGATATGTGGGATCGGGGATACTATTCAAATTCATTAGAATGGGCTAGCATTATTGAAGCATGGCTTGGTTCGCTGGGTGATGAAAAAGTAAAAGTTGAATTTGAAATGATCAAAATTCATGAATCGGGTAAACTGGGATTTGCCAGTGCGCTGGTCCGGTACCAGGCACTATCAAACGAAGGAGTTGTTTTAAGAGGTATGAAGAACAGGATATCACTTGGGTTTACAAAAAAGGAAGAGGGTTGGAAGGTGATACACCAGCATACCTCGGCTCCCATCAGCTCCAATGGACTTTCCGGAATTCTTGATATTTGATGCGGCGTAACCAACCATGAATACTATTTGTTTACCGCGAATCTACCCATGCTCAAGAACCCGGAGATGAGGGAATAGGTATGGGTTGTTGTCTAATAGTAAAAACGGAGCCATTCCTGACAAAATGCAATTATCCTGATTCTCCGGTTTCGTTTTTGTCATAAAATGCAAGAGCCCGGAAAAACGAACCCGGCTAATCAATCATATCCCCAAGATCACTCACACCTAATGTGAACCAGATGATCATGATGCCCAGGATGACTTTAACTACAGTGGGAATGGTGAAACCCGCACGTTGCTGAAGTGCTGTAGTTACAGGTGGAAAATAAAGTAAGGAGAGTAGTGTGAACACTGCTCCCGGCACAGGATGCACTAACAATAGATTGGATATACCGATTGTTAAAACAACCAGGCCAAAAAACCAATTGATGATATTAACTGTCATGAGATGTCATTAAGGTATTATAAACTACCCGTGATTAATTTACCAATAAGGCCAACTGCCAGCTGTGCCCATATAAGGAAGCATATCAGCAGGATGGTTCCAATGAGCAGAAGCCGTTTTTCAAAAGATTTTACATTTCTCAATACCAGTTCGCATAAGAGACCTGTACCCAGCAGTAAAATTCCCATGATCACAAAATCCATTACCGACCAATTCACTTCAGTTGTATACTGCATGGCTATGAATGGTATAAGCAATAGTAACAGTACAGTAAGTACTATTCCCGTCAATCTCCTGTTTTGCGTTAACATAAAGCTTTGTTTTAATTGTATATCAAAGCTAAGGAAAGTACTTTGTATTTCAAAGTGAATCCAAAAAAAAATTGTGTTTTGGTTTGCCCGGGGAACTACAACCATGATATGGATCCACAGGTTTAAGCAATAAAAAACTGCCGGTGAATTGAATGGTAATCCATCAAAATGCGTCCGCCTGCATTTCTTCATACGGGTTTAGATAAAGCCTGGATTTCATTGCGCGGGCGATTTGATTGTAAATACAAACAGTATATATTTATGGGTTAGCGGAACTATTCGTTTTATGACCATCCCTAAAAAGATCTACGTTAAAACCTTTTGGATCACAATCATCCTGTTAAGTGCTTATTACCTGTACAGGGCCATCCTTTTTCGATTTTATAAAGAAGGCCTGGGTGCAAGCTTTTGGGATAAACAGTTTTGGTTTGTGGCACATATTGTTACCGCAATCATTCCCCTTACATTGGGGCCCTTCCAGTTCTGGAACTGGTTTCGCAAACACCATATTCAATGGCACAGGCGTTTAGGAAATCTTTATATTGGAGGATGCCTGTTTGGCGGACTGACAGCGCTGTATTTAGCGTACACACAACCTTACCAGGGTTCCATTGTACCTGTTATCATCCTGGCCTTGCTCTGGTTGTTTATGACCATTGCGGCCTGGGTGGCTGTCATAAACAGGAATATACAGGGCCACCGGTTATTTATGATCCGTAGCTATACGCTGACCCTGGTATTTGTTTTCTTACGGTTATCAGGCGACATGATCGATCGGTTTCAGTTATTGTCGTTCATTGACAACGGGGACGTGAGGGATACAACACAGGAATGGTTAAGCTGGGTGATTCCTGTTTTAACGGTAGAACTTTTTATTTCCTGGTTGCCTTCGCTTAAAAAAATTAAATCTTCGAAAGTCAACCGTTAACAGCCGCCGCTACTTTACAAAGTTGTGTTTGCGCGAACCTGGAACGCGGTCTTTGCCATTGACGGGCAGGGCTGGATTGGTGGAGACCGGGGCCTTCTCTCCCGGGAACCTGGCAAATGCCGATGAAGCCAGTACCGAGGTCCCGGCCAGTGTTGCTGATTTCAGGAAATTCCTCCTGTTTTGCGATTGCATAAAGAATGATTTATGATGCAAATGTCGACCGGATCATGCAGGATCTTGTTAACCCGGTTACTGGATTTCTTACCATTATTACTGATGCCGCACCTGGATGATCAATTTTTTTATGCAAAGAAAGAAAAGTATCCGACGGGAGCTTTTTCTTAAAATTGCTGTATGAAAAAAATCACATGCTTACTGCTGTT
>DASTMJ010000193.1:0-1808 GCA_035714205.1 Flavisolibacter sp.
TTTGCAAAATCGGTGACGTATGCAGCATCGGTTAAAAACCCATACGACCAGCCGGTTTTATTAAAGATGCGGATGTTGGATGGTGGTTTTTGTTTATCACCTTTAAAAAAGAACTTGGTATAACTGTCAAAAAATTCAGCTGTGTCATAGGCCGGGTATTTACTTTCAGATGGGTAGGCAGACATATACCGGTAAAGAAATTGATAGTCATCGGGTGTTAAATGAAACCGTTGCTTTTTAGAAACAGATTTGGGAAACATGACACTCTGCACCATTCGGTGGAGATCCTCAAGCGGAAGATTATTGTGTTTGGTGAAATCCATCGGTGTTCTTACCAGGCTGTCGTTACGGTTGAAATGTGCATTGCCGATCCATACCTGCCTGGAAAAATCAAACGGGAATGTACTGTAAGCAGCAGGTTGATCATACATTACTTTACCATTTTTTAAAAAGCGGACAGCATTGGTGTGCCGGTTTTCTTCCTCTGTCATTGACACAAAACGCCGTGTAATGCGAACATCGCCATACCCTTTTTTATGAAGCTTTTCATTAAGTGTTTGCTGGCCAACAAATTCATACAGCCTGTTGTAGGCATCGTTATCACTTACCAAAAAGATCTTACGGATATAATGTGCAACAGAAGGATAGCCATCCCGCGATGAAGTATCTTTTAAAACAGGTGTTTGACCACTGTAAGAACTGTCTGTTAACACTGAGGTGAATTTTGAAACACCATCCAGTTTCAGATCGTTTAGTTTTTCAAGCGCCGCCAGGGCTGCTGGCAGTTTTACTGTAGATGCGGGATTAAAATAACGGCTCCTGTCAACATTCAGGTAATAATGGGTGAACCTGGGTTTGTTATTTTTATTGCGATCAATACGGGTATAGATCACCTGGTATTGAAACGTATCGGGTTGGGCCAGTACCGATTTCAAAAACGGTGATGCACTGGATTCAATCAACTGTTGTAGCCAGGCATCTGTTTTTACCTGTGCGGAACTCCAAAAAGAAAACAATACCAGTAGCAGCAAAAAAAGACTACGAAGATTCATGCTCCTAAGTTGCTGAAAATACCGGAAAGAAAATCAATCGGTGTTTAAAATGAACCTTTTGCTTTTACATCGTTCAATTGTGTAATTAGTTTATGAATGAACTGGTTTTCGGCTGCATCAATATGTAACAGGTTGGCAATTTTGGTGGTGAGCACTTCTTCTGAATGGCCAAGATTATTATCGCTGAGAAAAAGTTCTACACAAAACGAAAAAAGAGCCAGTTGGTTAACGGGTCGTATCAGGTCAATAAGGTGTTGCAGGTACCTGGTTTCATCTTTAATGGAGCTGCGGTATTCTTTATAATTTAAGTATTCCGCTCTCAGGTTATGACCTTTATTGAGCCCTGCCGAAACGATCATGTCGGAAACCGTATCTAATTCAGGGTCATTCATCGCACCATCTTTCATGCAGCAATGAAAAAACAAATGGATCAGTGCTTCATCGTGTGTTGTTACAATTTGGCGGTACATGGTTTCAGTTTTAAGGGTGAAAACGTTCTCAATAGTTAAAGCGATTGTACGATTTTTTCAAATTTGTGTTCTTCATCTGTTAGTTCGGAATAGTCCTGTATCAACATATCGGCACCCGACAGCTCCCCGGCCGTATGCGTGGTTAAAACACCAATTACTTTCATGCCGGCGGCTTTTGCCGAATTGATGCCAACAACCGCATCTTCAAAAACCAGGCAGCTAGCCGGATCAACCTTCAATAACTCAGCTGTTTTAATATAGATCTCGGGATCGGGCTTTCCTTTTT
>DASTMJ010000194.1:0-51516 GCA_035714205.1 Flavisolibacter sp.
TGGTCCTTTTTCCAGGTATTCCCATGTGAAGACATTCCCTCTCTCGCCAAGCATCTGATAATAGAGGGGTTTGGGATCATGATCGTTTAAAATCCGGAAAGCCTCACCAGGTTTTAATTCATCAAAATACCTGAAAATCGTCGGGTGCTTTAATTTTGGCTCAATAAGCGTAACATTCAGCACGAATACATTTTCCGGGGAGGTTGCAGGTTGTTGTTCCATTTTCGTGACAGTTGACGAATTACCTGTTTTTGTGATCTGAACTTTCCATACTTCAGGACCGTCTTCCAGTTTTTGCCATTGAAAAACTTCTCCTTTTTCGGCTTTCATTTCATAATAAAGAGGTATGGGATCATGATCATTTATCAATAGAAACGATTCACCACTCTTTAAGTCATCAAACTTCTTTAAAATTGTCGGGTGCTTTACTGCCGGTTGTAAATCAGGCACAAATAAGCTTTCTATATTCATAGTTTATATTTAATTGGGCAATAAAAGTATTGGAATACTTTTATACAAAAACATGATTTTACTCAGCCCTCCGTATTCCGAACAAAATGATAAATATCATATGGTGTAATGATGCCTGTCAGAGAAGTGGCAATAAGTGAAAAATAGCTTTGCGCAATTAAGGACACACATGTCTTTTTTGAAATCAAAATAAAACCGCAAATGAAAAGAAAAATTTGGATTACGTTACTGGTTGGTCTTTTGACAATTGGTTTTGTTGCCTGCGTGGATAAAACACCAAGTAGCAAAGAACCACTTGACCTGGAAGAACTAACGAAGAACCAACCGGAAGAACATGGCAATTTGATTAAACCAGAAGATGTAGAAATCACTAGCCCGTTAAATGCGCAATGGGTATCGGAAGGAAAAAGTATTTATGATGTTAAATGCCAGAGCTGTCATAAACTTACCGGTGAAAAACTTGTAGGTCCCGGATGGCTTGGCGTATCAAAAAAAAGAAAACCTGAATGGATCATGAACATGGTTACAAATGTTGACATGATGCTGGAAACAGATCCTGAGGCCCAAAGACTTTTGGAAGAATGCCTGGTACGTATGCCCAATCAAAATCTTACTAAAGACGAATCACGCCGCGTTTTGGAATTTATGCGCCATAATGACGGAGAAAAATAAAACAATTTTAAAATCAAGATCATGAATATCTCTTCAACAAAATTTCTATCAACCATTGCACTAACTGCAATAACAGCCGGAGCTTTATTCAGCTGTAAACCAAAAGGCGCTGAAGCAGCCATAAGCGGTGACGCAGCTTCGAAAGT
The DNA here is from genome assembly GCA_035714205.1 of Flavisolibacter sp. Taxonomy (GTDB): domain Bacteria; phylum Bacteroidota; class Bacteroidia; order Chitinophagales; family Chitinophagaceae; genus Flavisolibacter. Next base: position 1,290 of record DASTMJ010000194.1, read on the forward strand.
ATATGTAGCCCCCGGTAAGTACGATGAATTTTATGACTTTGTATCGGGTGGATTTAATGGCCAAATTGGCGTTTACGGCATCCCATCCGGCCGTTTGCTACGTATCATTCCTGTTTTTTCTACACACCCCGAAAGTGGATGGGGATACAGTGAAGAGACAAAACCCATGCTAAATACTTCACACGGTGAAGTGCCCTGGGATGATCTTCACCACATTGCATTATCTACAACAAATGGCGAGCATGATGGTCGTTGGGTTTTTGCCAATGGTAATAACACGCCCCGTATTGCCCGTATCGATATGAAAACGTTCCGCACCTCGGAAATTATCGAAATTCCGAACAGTGCCGGTAACCACTCTTCGCCTTTTATTACTGAAAATACCGAGTACACAATTGCCGGTACCCGTTTCAGTGTTCCTATCCAGGGTAACCAGGATGTTCCTATCAACACCTATAAACAAAACTTTAAAGGAACTGTGAGTTTTATTAAAGTTGATTCTTCAACCGGCCGTATGAACATTGCGTTCCAGATTTTAACACCAGGTGTAAACTTTGACCTTTCCCGTGCCGGTAAAGGAAAATCAAAAGACTGGTTTTTCTTCAGCTGTTATAATTCAGAACAAGCAAATACATTGTTAGAAGTAAATGCTTCTGCAAAGGATAAAGACTTTATTATGGCTGTAAACTGGAAAAAGGCAGAAGAATATGTGAAAGCAGGTAAAGGAAAAATGGTACCAGCCGAGTATGCACACAATGTATACGATGAAAAAACACACTCTGCCACATCAACTATTGAAAAGCAAGTGCTGATGCTGGATCCGAAAGATTGTCCTGATATGATCTATTTTATCCCTTGTCCAAAATCACCCCATGGAACAGACGTTGATCCAACTGGTGAATATATCGTGGGCTCCGGAAAATTAGCTGCATTGATCCCTGTATTTTCTTTTACAAAAATGCAACAGGCAATTGCCAACAAAACTTTTGATGGTACATACGAAGGTTTCCCTGTTCTGAAATATGAAGCAGTCTTACACGGTGAAGTACAAAAGCCAGGTCTGGGTCCTTTACACACAGAGTTTGATGCCAACGGATTTGCTTATACATCCATGTTTGTATCTTCTGAAATTGTGAAATGGAATATCAAAGATGTAAAAGTGGTTGACCGTGTTCCCACCTATTATTCAATTGGTCACTTAAGCGTAATGGGCGGACCCACTAAAAAACCTTATGGCAAATACATGATCGCTTATAATAAGATCACTAAAGACCGTTACCTGCCTACAGGTCCGGAACTGGCCCAAAGTGCGCAGTTATATGATATAAGCGGAGATAAAATGAAAATGATTCTTGATTTTCCAACTGTAGGTGAACCACACTATGCAGAGGCCATTCTTGCTGATAAAATAAGCAAGAACAGTTTAAAGATCTATAAAATTGAAGAAAATCAACACCCTTATGTTGCAAAAGGTGAAGGACAGACAAAAGTAGAACGCAAAGGCAACCAGGTACATGTTTATATGACTGCCATCCGTTCACACTTAACTCCAGATAACATTGAAGGTATAAAAGTTGGAGATGATGTTTTCTTTCATGTAACCAACCTTGAGCAGGATTGGGACGTACCACACGGATTTGCAATAAAAAATGCAAACAATGCAGAGATCCTGGTGATGCCTGGAGAAACTCAGACATTGAAATTCAAAGCAGACAAAGCTGGTATCTATCCATTTTATTGTACTGACTTCTGCTCTGCACTACACCAGGAAATGCAAGGATACCTCAGGGTATCACCTGCAGGCAGCAATGTAGCACTTACATTTAGCACCGGTACCAATTTGCCGGCTGCAACTGATACTACAAAGGGTGCAGGTAGTTCTTCTAAACCAAAATAAAATCACAAGAGCAGCTTTCCCGGTGAAAGCTGCTCTTTCAAAACTGTTTTTTATGAAAAAGTTTTCCAGTTTCTTGTTTTTAACAGCGGTTCTTTTGATCACATCTTGTAATAGTGAAACAAAAGTTGAATCAGAAACAAAAACCGGTGAGGCCGTTGTTGCCGGTCAGTCTGCTGTACAGGACGATGTATCAGCCAAAGATGTTGTAAAAGTAGCAGCAGGGTCAGCAGATCATACTACATTGGTTGCAGCAATTAAGCAGGCAGAACTTGTAGATGCTCTGTCAAATGCAGGACCTTTTACTGTTTTTGCTCCCACCAATGCCGCTTTTGAAAAATTACCCAAAGGCACTGTTGAAGACCTTATGAAACCAGAGAACAAAGAAAAACTGCAGGACATTTTACAGTATCATGTATATGTAGGCAGTTTAAAAACAGATCTTATGCAGGATGGACAAACACTTAACCAGGTTAATGGAGGCAATATAACCATCAGCAAAAAAGATGGAAAAGTTGTGATCAACAATTCAGCAAATATTGTGACTTCCATACCCGCTGCTAATGGCATAATTCATGTGATTGATGCAGTGTTACTTCCTCCGGCTAAATAGCGTTTTTTCATTGTACGATAGATCCGGCCAGCCCCGGTAACCTCCGGGGCTGATGATCCGGACACAAATAATAGTAGTATGAATAAGATGAGCCTTCCTTCCAGAATCATTATAGCACTAGCCTCCCTTAGCATGTTAGCCACTTACTTTTTACCAGTATGGTTTATATTTTTATTAGCACCCCAATACCCCGAAGGGTTAACCATGAATATCTGGCTTAATAAACTTACCGGCCAGGTTGAAATCATTAACGGATTGAATCACTACATTGGAATGAAACATATCAAGGTTGAAATGTTCCCCGAATTTCAATTCCTTGTTTACATAGTTGCAGTATATATTATTTTAGGCTTAATAGTGGCGATTATAGGAAAACGTAAATGGCTATTTGGTTATCTGGTCTTAGCCGTAATTGGAGCTATAGCTGCCATGATAGATTTTTACAAATGGGGTTATGATTACGGCCACAATCTTGATCCTAAAGCTGCCATCCAAATCCCGGGCTTTTCTTACCAGCCGCCCCTTATTGGTCATAAAACATTATTGAATTTTGATGCTTACTCCTACCCGGACAGTGGTGGATGGGTAGTTATTATAGCTGGTGCTGTATTGTTTTTTGTTTGGCTTTTTGAGTGGAGAAGAAGCAGGAAAACTACAAAAGCTAAAATACCAGCAAAAAAAACGGTTGCAGTGGCAGTTGTTTCATTAATGATGATATCATCATGCACCACAAAACCAGAGGCTATTGTTATTGGGAAAGATCTATGCAGCGATTGTAGCATGACAATTATGGATGCCAAATTTGGTGGAGAGATCATTACAAAAAAAGGTAAAACTTTTAAGTTTGATGACGTTCATTGCTTAGCTAACTATATAAAAAAAGGAGCTGTAAAAAAGGAAGATGTTGGCCAAACACTTTTTATAAACTACCAACAACCCAACACGTTTCTTGATGAAAAAACTGCCTGGTTTGTTGTAAGTCAACAATTAAAAAGCCCAATGAATAGTAATGCTGCAGCTTTTACCAATAAAGTAACTGCAGAACAAAAAGCCAAAGAAACGAATGGCGATTTAAAAGCCTGGCATGAGCTTTACCAGGTATTGTAAGACTTTTTTGAAACGGACATACCAACGAAATGAAAAAAATCCTCACCATATTATTTCTATTCTCTTTCTATGCTCTTTCGGCTAATACGATTGTGGTTGGGAAAAACCAGGTGGTAACTTCATTGAAAAAAGCCATAGAAAAAGCAAGTGATGGAGATACCATCCTTTTACACAAGGGTCTTTACAAAGAAGGTAATATCATCATAAATAAACCGCTTTTCCTGATTGGAGTAGATGAACCAGTGCTTGATGGTGAAGACAAATATGAAATCTTGACCATCAGCGCCAATGGCATTGTTGTAAAAGGAATTCACTTTCAAAATTCCGGTTACTCCAGTACGCTTGATTTTGCTGCCATCAGTGTGCAAAACGCACAAAATGTCATTATCGAAAACAATATAATTACACAAACTTATTTTGCTATTCATTTAGCCAACGTAAATCAAAGTGTCATTAGTAATAACACCATTTCCGGGATAACAAAAACAGAACAGACCTCAGGTAATGGTATACATCTTTGGAAGTGCAGGGACATTATTGTTGAAAATAACGATATCCAGGGCCACCGTGATGGAATTTATTTTGAGTTTGTAACCCACTCTATTGTCCAGGAAAATAAAAGCCATAATAATATTCGATACGGCCTGCACTTTATGTTTTCTAACAACGATGCTTACCTGGAAAATACATTTACAAATAACGGTGCAGGAGTTGCTGTTATGTACTCTCACCATGTACAAATGCAACGTAATACTTTCCAGGATAACTGGGGACCAAGCGCCTATGGACTTTTACTGAAAGAAATTTCAGACGCAGCTATCCTGGAAAATAACTTCACACAAAACACGGCGGGCATTGTTATGGAAAGTACCAGCCGGATTGATGTAGCCTTAAATATTTTTCAATATAATGGCTGGTCTTTGCGTATACAGGCAAGCTGTAATGACAATATCATTCATCATAATAATTTCCAGGGCAACACATTTGATATTTCAACTAATGGCACATTGATGTTGAACGAGTTGTATAATAATTACTGGGACAAATATGACGGATATGATATGAATAAAGACCTGGTTGGCGACATACCCTATCACCCGGTTAGCATGTATTCAATGGTGATTGAACAAAACCCTAATTCCGTGATGCTTTTACGCAGTTTTATGGTATCGCTCTTGGACAAAGCAGAAAAAGCAATACCCAGCCTTACTCCTGAAAACATGGTAGATGCTCAACCTTTAATGAAACCTTTAATATTATGATCAGGATTCAAAACATACATAAACGATTTAGGAAACTAGTGGCATTAGACATGATCAATGCTGAGTTCAACAAAGGCCAGGTGATTTCACTGATCGGCCCAAATGGATCTGGAAAAACAACCCTCATTAAATCTATTTTAGGATTGGTTGAACCCGACAGCGGAAGCATCAGTTTTGATGGTGTTGCTATAACCGAAGGCGTTGAATACCGGCGGAACATCGGCTATATGCCGCAGATTGGCCGTTACCCGGATAACATGAAGATCGGCCAGTTGTTCAGCATGATCAAAAACATACGCAACAACGAAAAAGAGGTTGACGAAGAGCTTTATTACAAATTCAAACTTGATACCATTCTGGAAAAATCCATGCGTTCTTTATCCGGCGGTACAAGGCAAAAAGTAAGTGCCTCCCTGGCCTTTCTTTTTAATCCAGATGTATTAATATTGGATGAACCAACCGCAGGCCTGGATCCTCTATCATCCGAAATTTTGAAAGAAAAAATCATAGCGGAAAAACAGAAAGGAAAACTGATCCTTATCACGTCGCATGTACTTACTGATCTTGAAGAAATTACAACTGATGTTATGTATTTGCATGAAGGGAAAGTCCTCTTTACTAAGTCCCTGGCTGAATTGCAGGCAGAAACCGGTGAGGAAAAATTAAGTAAGGCAATTGCCTGGCTTATGAAACATGGCCTGCAGAAAAAAGAGGTGGCCTATTTGAAAATAGCGAAATAAAAAAAGAAAATGATCAATCCCTGATGCTTATTCAAATTGATCATGCATTTATAAATAAATAATCATGCTTAAAATTTCAAAATATGTTTTATACGACATTATCCGCAATAGGGTAATGATTGCTTATACACTTTTTCTTTTCGTAGTATCTATGAGTTTATTTCAGATGGAAGAAAATAGTGCAAAAGCTGTTTTGAGTTTATTGAATATTGTATTGATTGTAGTACCGCTCATCAGCATGATCTTCTCCACCATTCATTGGTACAACTCCTATGAGTTTATTGAACTGATGCTTACGCAACCCATAAGCAGGAAAAAGGTTTTGCTTAGTGAATACAGTGGCGTTAGTGCCTCGCTGGTTACAGCTTTTTTGATTGGTGTAGGCGTACCGGTACTAATTTATAATTTTAACGAAACAGGCATGGCCCTGCTTTTAGTAGGAAGCCTGCTTAGTCTCATATTTGCTTCCATCGCTTTCCTGGCATCTGTAAATTCAAAAGATAAGGCACGGGGTATTGGTGTGGCTTTACTATTGTGGTTCTATTTTGCACTAATATTTGATGGCCTTGTACTCCTGATCTTATTTGCTTTCAGCGACTACCCTTTGGAAAAAATTACATTATTACTTTCCTCCTTAAATCCTATAGATCTTGGCAGGATATACATCATGCTTCATATGGACATTAGTGCATTAATGGGATATACCGGAGCTATGTATAAGGATTTTTTCGGCAGCAGCACCGGGCTACTTTATACACTGGTCATTATGTTGCTATGGATGATCATTCCCCTATTATTGGCCTTACGTTCATTCAAAAAAAAGGATTTGTGATTCGCCTTCCACTATGATCAGACTTTTGACTTTTTTTTCTTTGGTAGTTTTATTTGTTGTGTATAGTGCCGTGGTTTATACAACCGGCACCGAAAGTGGTATACGGCTAACTACTGCCGAACAACAATTGATCAATAAAGGCAAAAGTTTATACCAGGCAAAAAATTGCCAGGCCTGTCACCAGCTATACGGACTTGGCGGTTACCTTGGGCCAGATCTTACAACCGCATTTTCAGACAAACACCGCGGCCCCGGTCTTATAAGAGCTTTACTTCGGTCAGGCGGAAATCTGATGCCGGATTTTAAATTTTCCAACCAACAAATTGATGAACTCATTGCCTATTTAAAATATGTTGACACAACAGCCACTCCCATCAAAGAAACAAGAGCCAAGATCCAAAGAGGTTTATCAAACAGATAAAACTGCTATTGCTTTTCTAGTGCTTGGCATGTCGTACCTGGCAACAGCACTTCTCTTTGGCTTGATGGGTGGCTTTCAGTATATATTGCCAAAATTTTTACAAGACCAACTGGCATTTCAGAAAATAAGGCCGCTGCATGTATATCTTGCTATAGCATGGATATTTACTACGGCACAGGGAGGATTATATTATTACCTGCCAAGAATAAGCCGAAAAAAAATATATTGGCCAAAAGGTGCCTGGTTGCATTTTGGCTTGCAGATGGCAACATCCTTATCGATAATTATCGCCTTTTTTATGGGTTATTTTGGCGGCCGGGAATATCTTGAATTTCCTCCCTTGCTCGGATTTCTTATCGCACTTAGCTGGCTACCGTTTGCTATCAATTTTTTTGGAACGATGCGACTTAATCTAGTCAACGGGCCCATTTATCATTATAGCTGGACTATAGGCATCATCTTTTTCTATATTACTTTGTCAGAAAGCTATTTATGGCTCTTTGATTATTTTAATAACAACCAGGTACGTGATATTACTGTTCAATGGAAAGCATTGGGTTCTATGGTAGGAAGCTGGAATATGCTTGTGTATGGAACAAGTATGTACATCATGGATCAACTAAGAAATGACGAAAAGCTAAGCCGTTCACCCATTGCTTATTTCTTTTTCTTCTTAGGCTTCACTAACCTGCTGTTTAACTGGGGACACCATACTTACATAGTGCCCGCGGCGCCCTGGATAAAAACAGTAGCTTATGTTATCAGCATGACGGAGCTTTTAATTTTCGGTCAGATATTACTTAAGTTCAGAAGGACATTAAGCGAAGGACAAAAAACATATCATTCACTTCCTTACAGGCTTTTATTTTTTGCAGATGTATGGATTTTTTTAAACCTTGCAGTGGCCATAGCGATTTCTATTCCAGCTATTAACTACTATACTCACGGCACACATATTACCGTTGCACATGCTATGGGTACAACTATTGGTATTAATACAATGCTCCTTTTTGCGTCTGTTTTGTATATACTGCAAAAAGAAAAGCCCATTGCCGTGTCACAAAAGAAAAATATAATAGGCAGGGGAATTTCAATAACCAATATTGCATTAATTCTATTCTGGCTTTCTCTTATTGGGAGCGGCCTGGTAAAAATATCAGGAAAGCTGAACAATGAAGCATTCGCCGTAATCATGGGAAACTGTAAACCTTTTTTCAAACTTTTTACAGGCAGCGGATTATTTATACTTATCGGTCTTTTTATGATAATAGTTTCCGGGTTTATTATAGTTCTAAAAAGATCAGAGAAGCATTCCAATCAACGTGCTTTAAGTTCCGTTAGTTAGCAGCAATTTTTTATTCTGTGTACTTACTTGTTGATACATCAGGAAAATACCCAATGGAAATAAACAACTTAAAATTAAAAGCGTTTGAGGATAAGAATGAAAATGTACAGAAAACGCATTTAACAATAATAAAGTTTCTGTACTTACAAAAGCCACTAAAAATAATAATACGCCATTTTTTATCCGCTTTAGATTTTCTCCTTTTTTCACAACCATTGCTATTACAAAAAGGCTTACAAAACCAAGTAATACAAGATGGAGGTATGCAATAACAAAATTTCTTTGCTCAAACGCCATGGAAGCAACTGATGGTAAAGCACTACATACCTGCAACACAAGCTTTATACTAAATGCCAAAAAACATATCAACATTAAGCTGTTTCTAAAGTTCAGCTTCCAGCTTATAGATCTTATATCTTTTATTAAATAAATCAATGCCGCTAATTGCAACAAAGCGCCTATACCTCCAATTATATTAACCCAAACCGGTGGCTGCGACCATAATAAAGAAAGTGCAAAAGTTGGTATACAGGAGATATTAAAATACTGAAACACCTTTTTGCCGTGCCCTTGATGATTTGACTTTTCCAGAAACTTATAAAATATTCCCAGTACGAAAAAAATAAAAAAGCCATTGTATTGAAAATGCAGGAAGAAATAGATTGCATCAAAATATAAAATCGAACCGGCCTTTCCCATAACTATAAGAGGTGCCGTTGCAAAGGGCCCTAAGGATGAAAGAACACAATAAACCATTCCCCATTTTATAAACCGGTTTGATGTGACTTGTACCTCATCCTTTAGGCTCTTCCAGGTCATTACTGCCAGATAAAACGACGCCAGGATAGATAAAGTTGAAAAGGTAATACTTACTGCTTTATATCCCTGCACCGGGAAACTGAATAACATTCCATACGCGGATGCAAACATAAAAGAAGCAATATTTCTCCAATGATGATACTGAATTTTTTGAGCTGCAACAGGAAAATATTTTAAAAATAAACCAAACAAAACAGGCATAATCCAACCTCCAAATGCAAAATGTGAATGCCCATGCAAAATGTTTTTATAAGATAAGGGAAACGATGAAATCAAAGGAAAACTTCTCAACAGTGTTCCAATGAGTGATAGCAGGAATAAATTGAGAAAAGAAAGGCTGAGCACCGTTGTTATTAGTGGCTGCAATTTTATATGTGAATCGATCTTTTGATTAGAAGAAACAACCGCTGTGACTGGCATGCTGCAAATTGTAGAAAACTAGCGACTTATAGTTTTCATACTCCACAAATTAACGTATGATTTTTATCATGGTTTTGCCGGAGTACACATTTTGCGTTTAATTACAAAACCTATCCTCATTCCATCATTAAACATAATAATCAGGTACGTTCATTGTACTGATATCAAAAAAATTATGGCTACATCAAAAGCAACAAAAAAAACGGTAACAAAAAAATCAGGATCCAAAAAAACAAGCAGGAAAACATCATCCCGCAAAAAAAGCACACCATCTAAAAAAAGGACAGTTAAGAAAAACAAATTAGGTGTAAAAAATTCGCTGGTGAATAATATTAATGCAAAAAAGAAAAAAGGAACATCCAATTCTAAAAAGAACTCAACGGTATCAAAAAAAGCTTATGAAGCTATGCAGGATAATTGGGAAGAGAAATAATTGTACCCAAACTTAAACTGATAAAAATCATAATTACTATTGACCAAACTTTCCATCCTGCCTTTTTTCATAAAGGATATTTGTATCCCAAATGAAAATCCTTGTTGTAAGTCTGTTCTCTGCTTTAATACTTGTTCAGTCATTCAGTAAATGGCTGATCGTATTGGATTACACTATCAATAAAGAGTTCATTGCTGAAAACCTATGTATCAATAAAGAGAAATCAAAATTGGCCTGTAAAGGAAAATGCCAGCTGGCAAAACAACTGGCTAGTGAAGAAAATCAGAACTCCAGTTCACCGGGAAATCCTGGCAAAATTAAACTTCCTGAAGTTTTATACACCACTGATTGGAACTCGGATTTTGTCTTTAAAAAGATTCCTCCAATCACCAATTCCACAATTTATGTTTCAGGTGCTGAAAAACCTGGTTACATACATTCCATTTTCCATCCCCCGGCAATGGCCTAAAGAAATCACAAACCTGCTATTCATTTTTTCAATTTTTTATTAAACAAAAATTTTATGTCTGCTTTATATAAGCTGGCAACAATTCTTGTGTTTGTATGTGCAAGCTTGTCAGCCCAATCACAAACTATTGCCAAAGGAAAAATCGTTGATGCTGTAACAAAAGAACCTATACAGGGAGCCACCATAAATTGCGTAGAAGCCGAATGCAATTGCGGCTGCAGTACCAATGCGGCGGGAGAATTTGAAATGAAGTGTACTGATTGTTATAAGCTCTCCGTATCGTACATCGGATATTCCACCCAACAAATTACAGTGAATGATCAAATGATCCTGCTTTTGCCTTCTACCACCATTATGAACGAAGTGGTTATATCAGCTAATCGTGGTGAAGCAGTAAAAAGATCCCAGGCGCCAATAGCAATTACAAGTTTATCTACCAGATTATTACAGGATACCAAAGCCATTTCTGTTGACCAGATATTAAATAAAGTAAGTGGCGTAAACATGGTAAACCTGGGAAATGAACAACATCAAATGAGTATTCGCCAACCAATGACAACCAAAAGCCTGTTTCTTTACCTTGAGGATGGCATACCCGTAAGAACAACTGGTTTATTTAATCACAATGCCCTGCTGGAAATGAATATGACAGCACTAAAAAATATTGAAGTAATAAAAGGGCCTTCTTCTTCCTTATATGGCAGTGAAGCAATTGGCGGAGCAGTTAATTTTATTACACTGTCTCCAACTTCCATTCCCGTGCTAAAACTCTCAGCGCAGGCTGGCAGCATAGGTTATAAAAGAGCTGATGCACAGGCAAGTTTCACCAAGGGCAAATGGGGTTTTGCCGTTAGTGGTTATTATGCTGATAAGCGCAACGGCTATATTGAATACTCCAATTTTCATAAAGGGATACTTACAACCAGGATTGATTACCGTTTCAATAATAATCTCAGCCTGGCAAATAATATCACTTTATTAAATTACTATAGCGAAATGCCTGGGGGAATTGACAGCGCCATGTTTGCATCCAGGAGATTCTTTAATGCAAACACTTTTACTTACCGCAAAGTAGATGCACTTCGTTACCGGTCAACCTTAACACAAATATGGAATTCCAATAGTAAAAGCACGGCTTCACTTATTTATCGATACAACACAATTGGCCAAAATCCACAGTATCGTATTAAAGACGATTATAGGAAAGTAAATGGGTCATTTAGAGGACAGAAGGATCTGGCTCATGGAGAAATTAATGAAAGCAGTTTTAAAAGCTTTGCTGTTAACCTGCAGCATAAACAAAAATTTTTATGGAAAGATGCCATTGTAGTTGGCGGTGTTAATAGTGATATCAGTCCATCAACATATGATGCAACATATATCCGTATAAAAAAAGACAGCGTAACAATGAAATATGTAAGCTATCAACCTACAGATAGCCTGCTCACAAATTATAAAGCACGTTTGAACAATTATGCAGCATTTACCCATATTGAATTAAGCCCCTTAAAAAAACTTCGCCTGGTAGCATCCCTACGGCTTGACCTGTTTAACTATGATTTTAATAACCACCTAACACCTTCTGCATTTAGTGGCTCTGCTGACACGGTTAATCATTATTCCAGGTTCAGCAGCAAATTTGGCTTTACTTATGCCATTTCTGGTAAAACGGGTTTTTATGCCAATTATAGCGAAGGTTTTGTTCCACCACAGGTTTCCGAAACCTATACCGGTGTTAAGGTACCCAAACTCAAGCCTTCAGTTTTTTATAACTACGAACTGGGAGGTTGGGCTGAACTGATAAAAAATAAACTAAGTATTGATGCAAGTATTTACCAGCTTAATGGCACAGATGAAATTATAACGGTAAGGCTTGATGATGGATCTTCTGAAAATAGGAATGCGGGCAAAACAGCACACCGGGGAATTGAATTCGGCATAAATGCAACTCCTTTAAAAGATGTAACCATCCGGTTCAGCGGGGCTTACAGCAAACACAGATTTGAAGAGTTCAATGAAAAAGGAACCGATTATTCTGGTTATGAAATGAACAATGCCCCCCGCTGGATGCACAATTCTGAACTATGGTACAAACCCTCTTTTGTTCCGGGTTTGCGTATTGGAGTAGAGTGGCAAAAGATCGGGAATTATTACATGGACCCAAAAAATACCGCGAGATATGAAGGTTACAACCTGTTCAATATAAGAGCAGGTTATAACCTGATGGAATTTGAAGTTTGGGTGAATGTGATAAATGCCGGTGATTCCTATTATTCAAATATGGCTGGCAAAAGCAATTATGGATATAGTTACCAGTTGGCAGAACCAAGAAATATAATCCTTGGATTGGCTTACAATTTTGGTGGCTTTTTAAAAAAATGATTCCATGAAACAATTTATCATACATCTACTTTCAGCAACTTACTTTATTACCGGATGCATCAATGCCAATACATCGGGGTATAAACCCAATCAACAATTGCTTGATTCCCTGGAAGGGCAAAGTCCCTACCTAACAAAAGATCACAAAGGAAATATTGTTTTAAGTTGGGTTAGAATGGTGAACGACAGTGTGTCAACCTTTTGTTATGCCGTATCAAAGAACGGAGGAAAAAGTTTTGAAACGCCGCAGGAAATTCCAAACAGTAACAACATTCAGCCACATTCAGAAAACCTACCCAAGATCATTTTTAAACCATCTGGAGAAGTGATTGCATTATGGGGAGCGGCCAATCCAAACCCCCAAAATAAATATTCAGGGCTATTGTTTTATTCCCAATCATTTGATGAAGGTAAAACATGGAGCGATGCTAAGCCATTAATCAATGACACATTAAGTTACGACCAGCGTTATTATGATGTGGCATTATTACCGAATGGTGAAGCAGCCATTGTTTGGTTGGATAACCGTAAGGCAACTGAAAAGGAAGGTTCGGCTTTATATTTTGCAACTACTAATGGCAGGGAGGGATTTACCAATGAAAAAAGAATCGGTGAATTTTGCTGCCCTTGTTGCCGTACCGATTTGTTTATTGATAAAAATGATGGCATACATGTATTGTACCGCGGCATAATACAGGACAGCATCAGGGATATGGTTCATACGGCATCAACCGACGGAGGAACTTCATTTTCAGTACCTAAACGTATCAGTGATGATAACTGGATCATTAAGGGATGTCCGCATACCGGACCTTCCATGACGGAAACAAACAAGGGCTTACACTTTTCCTGGTTTACCGGTGGTAAAAATAAAGGTTGTTTTTATACACAATCAACCGATAATGGCAACAGCTTTACAAAGCAAGATAGTATAAGTTCGTTAGGCTCGCATCCGCAAATGACAGGACTGAGTGATGGAAGTGTTTTAATAGCCTGGGATGAAACGATCAATAGTGGAGATGAGGTTATCAAAAAAGTAGGCATACAAAAAAGAAACCCGGATGGGACAGCCAAAACCAAACAGTTCATAACCCAAAACAACGATATGGCCTCCTACCCTGTGGTGATAGAAACGAACAAAAGTTCCTGCCTTGTTGCTTACAGCATCAAAAGGAACCAAAAGTCACTTATTGCCTGGCAGGTTATTCAATAAATTCAATCCATTCAGTTCACCGGTTTCCAGGCACATGCTTCGTTGGGATATGTAAAACACTGGACAAAACAGCCGTATAAAATTTCTGAATCGGCGGATTTCAGAAACCTGATGAAAATCATGTTAGGGATGTTAATTCATCAGCAATGGCAGCAAATGAGGCTGATACATTTGCGCAAACAAAACTTTCGATATGGAATCTACTGAACTGGCTCAACCAAAACCTGTCTCCAAAATGACAGAAGCCGAATTTGACCGGTCCTTCAAGCCAACCGGTGCCATCGCATTTTTCATTGTGCTCATCATTCTTGGAGCAATCATCTGGTACGGTATCTATTTCTTAATGCTTCAAAGAGCTTAAAACATCATTTATGGTAATTGACAAATTTGAAAAACGAGTGATCGTTATAACCGGGGTTTTGCTTTCCCTGTTCATTTTTTCCATGCTGTATGGCAGAAGCAAATACAACGACCTGCCTGAGTGCCTTCCGTTTGACAAAGCTTATACCGAGCCTAAGGTTACGCAAATTGATGATAAAACCTACCAGGTGTTTGCAGTTGCTTCTATGTGGCAGTTCCAGCCATCACAAATTTATATTCCGGTAGGAAGTGAGGTAGACTTTTTCCTTTCATCAAAAGATGTAGTGCACGGTTTTAATATTTCCGAAAAAAATGTAAACCTGATGGCTGTTTACGGAAATATCAACAAACAGACCGTAATGTTTGATAAACCAGGGGTTTATAAGATTACCTGCCACGAATATTGTGGTGTAGGGCACCAGAACATGCAGGCTGAAGTAATAGTGAACGATCCTGCACTTAAATAAGACCAAAATTTTCAAAAGAAAACAACGAACTTATGCAACTTTCAAAATCAATAAAGAGAGTAATTTATTGGGAATTAGGAATTCCCCTGGCCCTGCTTTCGATTGGCATTTACCACGGTTTAATGCAGGTAATATACAGGGCAGGCGTATTACAACAACCAGCATTTGCAAAACTTGATTATTACCAGGGTCTAACACTGCATGGTGTAATTAATGCGCTTGTACTAACTACATTTTTTGCTGTAGCATTTGGTCATGCTTTAATGGCATACTACCTTAAAAAAGAACCCAATAAAAAGTGGGCCTGGACGAGTTTCTGGTTTATGACCATAGGTACAGTTATGGCTGCCTGGGCTATGCTGGCCGGCAAAGCTTCAGTTCTTTACACATTTTACCCGCCATTAAAAGGTCACCCCCTGTTTTACCTGGGCGCCGCCTTATTGATAGTAGGTTCCTGGATCGCATTTTTTGATTGGGCACGAATGTATAACCAATGGAAAAAAGAAAATCCAACAACCAAAACACCATTAGCCGTTTTAGGTAATCTGGTCAATTTCACCATTTGGTTTGTATGTACATTGGCTGTTGCTTATGAAGTGCTTGTACTTTTAATTCCCTGGTCAATGGGATGGACCAAAACTATAAATGTAACATTGGCCCGTACTTTATTTTGGTTCTTTGGGCATGCATTGGTTTATTTCTGGCTGCTGCCGGCATATATCATGTTCTATAACTTTCTACCAAAGCTGGCTGGCGGTAAATTGTTTTCGGATATAGCCGGAAGGATTGCCCTTTTTGGCTTTCTGATCTTATCTGTTCCGATTGGTGTGCACCACCAGTTTTCTGATCCTTCTATTACTAAAGGCATTAAAATGTTTCAAAGCATCTTAACGTTTGGAGTTGCTATTCCAAGTTTTATTACGGCTTTTACAATTGCAGCATCGCTGGAATATGCAGGCAAAAGAAGAGGATCAAAAGGGTTGTTTGGATTTTTTACCAAACTTCCTTATCTCGACACCAACCGTTACCTGTTTGCTTACCTGATCTGCGGTTTATTTATTTTCATATTTGGAGGATTAACGGGTATCGTTAATGCTTCAAGTGAATTGAATAACACCATTCATAATACAGCATGGTTGCCAGGTCACTTTCATATGACTGTAGCGGGACCGGTATTCCTTGCCATTGTAGGTATGAGCTTATACATTTATTCAAAAAGTGCAGGCAAAAAAATATTCATGCCTAAAGTTGCTGTAATCATCCCTTATTTGTGGACCATTGGTATCCTGATATTTTCTACAGGTCTTTCCTGGGGAGGACTGATTGGAGAACCCCGCCGTACTAACCTGGGCATGACCTACCTGAACCCGAAACATGAATTGTTTACACCAGAATGGGTGCCAACAACACTTTTAGGATTGTTAGGTGGTATTGTAATGTTCATAGCCGGTATGCTTTTCCTGGTGGTTTTCTTTGGTACTATGTTTAGAAAAAGCACTGAAGAAGCCGTTTTGGAATTTCCAACCAGTGAAGCTATCCACGATGAAAAAAGAATCCCATTGTTCGACACATTTAAACCATGGCTGGTAACAATGGGGGTGATTCTGGTAATAGCTTATGTACCTGCATTTTTAGATGCTACAAAAAATCCCGGTCCTGGTGCTCCACGTTTTACACCGGATAATCCTGTGCAACTGGAAAGCAGTATACCTGCCAATAAAACCAACAGTAATAATCCTGATAATACAGTTGTGATCTCGAAAACCAATGATTAAGAAATACAGTATATGGTTGTTTGTGGCAGCCGTAGTGCTTCTGCCTGTTGGAGTATTTGCAATAGTGAAATGGTATGAGCACGGTTTTACAAAACTGCCTGTGCTTGGGCCTGAACATCATTCAATTGCAGACTACCAGCTGGTAAATCAATACGGTGCCACAACATCTATAAAAGACTGGAATGATAAAATAGTTGTTGCCAACCTTTTCTTTACACATTGTCCTGTTGTTTGTCCAAAAATGATCAGGAACCTGAAAAAAGTACAGCAATTGTATGCAGGTGATGAAGAATTGATGATCAATTCATTTACAGTGGATCCTGAAAGAGATTCTGTTGGCCAGCTGCTTGAATATGCTACCAGGATGGACATACAGAAAAACTGGCAATTGATTACGGGCTCCAAAAAAGATATTTATAAGCTGGCACGTAAAAGTTTTCTTGTAGTTGCTACCGATGGAGATGGAGGTCCTGATGATTTTATTCATAGCGAATTGCTGATACTTATTGATAAACAAAAAAGGATTCGTGGATTTTACAATGGCACCGTTTCCGGTGAAGTAGATGACCTGCTTCGGGATATCAACCGGCTAAAAAGAAAGAATTAAAAAGCATGATTAAAATCATACAGCAACCTGCGCAAAGTAAGTCTTTCGCCGTTTTAAATTTTCCAGTTTTGCTCTACCAAACAAAAACGAAAATTAAGCAACGATGAAAATGAAACACCTTTTACTTACCCTGGTATTTTTTTGCGGTTTACATGCTTTTGCCGCACCTCCGTTAGAAGAAGGTAAAGTTATTTTTAGTTCAAGATGTGCCGGTTGTCATAATGTGAATAAAGTTTTGGCTGGGCCGGCTTTAGCGGGAGTTCATGAGAGACGTTCCATAGACTGGATCGTGAAATTTGTGCACTCTTCTCAAACACTTATTAAAAGCGGGGATAAAGATGCGGTGGCCTTGTTTGAAAAATTCAACAAGATACCAATGCCGGATCATAAAGACCTGAGTCCTGATAACATTAAAAGTATTGTAGAATATATTAAATCTGAGAGCAAGACGAATGCAAGTGATGCAGCCCCTTTCAAGAGACCCGGCAAATTACGTCCTGCCTACACTCCATTATCTGTAGCCAATTATGGATTCTTTATTGTTTATTTATCTGTAATAGCAATTCTTATTGCAGGTCTGTTACTTGCTGTTAAAATAAAAGATATTGAACGCAATATGAGCAGTGAACAATAAAGAGTGTATCGTTGGTTTTCGTTTCAATTGTGCTCTATTCCCAAAGAATAGGGCACTTTTTGTTTTAGGTGGTGCTCTATCTTTGTTGCATGCATATTGATATCTTAACCGTACTGCCGGAACTTTTGCAAAGTCCGTTATCCCATTCCATAATGAAAAGAGCTCAGGATAAAGGTTTGCTGGAAGTACAGGTTCATAATTTGCGGCAATGGTCTGTAAATGAATATGGCCAGGTAGATGATTATCAATATGGTGGTGGTGCCGGAATGGTTATGATGTGCGAACCCCTGGTAAAAGCCATTGAAGATTTGCAAAAGCAAAGAACATTTGACGAAATCATCTACCTGACACCGGATGGACAAACACTGAACCAGAAAATTGCCAACAAGCTCTCGTTGAAAGAAAATCTTTTATTGATCTGTGGGCATTATAAGGGAATAGATGAACGCATAAGAGAACATTATATCACCATGGAAATTTCTATTGGGGATTATGTATTGAGTGGTGGCGAGTTGGCCGCCGCCGTATTGGTTGATGCCATTGGCCGCTTGTTGCCTGGAGTATTAAATGATGAGACATCTGCACTTACTGATTCTTTCCAGGATAATTTATTAGCTCCTCCGGTATATACCCGGCCGGCAGATTTTAATGGTTGGAAAGTACCCGATATTTTGCTGAGCGGCGATCCCAAAAAAGTAGATGAATGGCGTTACGAAAAAGCCGTGCAACGAACAAAGGAAAGGAGGCCCGACCTGCTAACAGATATTGACTAATGTCAAGGCAACCAGGATCAATAGCATTTCACTCAGTGCCCATTTGTATAGGACTTGCATGTTGCCATAAACATTATGATTGATCTTGATTAATAATTGGAGCCTATTTAAATAAGTCTAACCCTTTAATTAAAAAAAGCAAAGTTTTGATTGATTGCGGTTAAGATTTTTAAAAGAGCCTCCTGTAGAAACAGGACGCTGTTGATTAGGACATTGCTTCCATGATTGTTATGGCAATCAGTACTGGAAGCTCTGTAAAAAGTTGACAGGAAAAAAAGTGCCCCGCCTAGAAAAGCAGGGCTTCACCCTTAACCATACGAAACCAAGTTCTTAAATTCTATGTAGAAATCTTACGATCTATTAATCTATCAGAAGGCGACATAAAGATACATTGCCAACAATTCCGTACCATCTTCGTTTCGGTGAAAGCCCAAAAAAAATCGACTAATGTAAGATAGCCTATTACATCCGGAAAGTTGCATAAAGATTTGCTAAAAGCCTTGCTGCTGGTGCAAAAGACCCTCTACCTCCGCTAACGCTTTTTGGCATTTTTCTGTAATATATTGGAGGTCGTTTTGCATCATAACAGCTTCTTCTTTTTCTGCTGCTTTTTCCACCCGGTGTAATGGCGGATGCAGTTCCTCTGCCAATCCCACATACCCAACTGTAGATTTCAGACTATGAGCAACCCGGCGTATTTCATTGTAATGATTATTGCTAACGGCTTCCTGCAGTTGTTGCAATTCTTCGGGCACCTGCACTATAAATTGTTGCAATATCTGGCTTTCAAAATCCCTATCGTTGCCAGATAATTGATGCAGGTAATCAAGATCGATATGTTGAAGATTACGATCTGGATTTTCCGGAGTATTCTGTGCATGTCGTGCAATGAGATTGTATAAAACTGTTTCTTTTATAGGTTTTGATACATAATCATTCATCCCCAGTTGCAGGCATTTCTCTTTTTCGCCTGTCATGGCATGTGCGGTCATTGCAATAATAGGCACATCCATCTTCATTTCATTCCTAATGATACTTGTTGCCGTGTATCCGTCCATTACAGGCATTTGTATATCCATAAGTAAAATGGAATAATGTTCTTTTTTTAGTTCCCTGATGGCTTCAGCGCCATCACTTACCATAGTAAAATCAATAGACCAGCTTTTCATTAAATGCGCTATCAATTGCTGGTTCATTACATTGTCTTCTGCAATGAGTGCCTTTATTTTCTGTAAAGAAACCGGTTCTGCTTCGGCTGCAATTGCTTCCGAATATAGTTGTTCTACATCAGGAAGTTTGTAATTCAGATCAACGATAAACTTTGTTCCTTTTCCCGATTCGCTTGTAAGTGCAATTTTTCCTTTCTGCAGTTCTACCAGTTGTTTTACAATTGCCAGCCCAAGACCTGTACCACCAAACCTGCGTGTTGTTTCTGCTTCTGCTTGTTGAAATCGTTCAAAAATATTTTTTTGTTTCTCAGGAGCAATACCGATACCTGTATCGGCAACAACAATTTGTATCCCCACCTGCTCTTCATTACTATCCAGCAAATGAACATTAATGGAAATATGCCCTTTATTGGTAAACTTAATTGCATTACTTAACAGGTTTACTATTATTTGTGTCAATCGTACAGCGTCCCCTTGTAATATGTCGGGAACTTCTTTATCAATATTTACATACAGGTGCAGGTGCTTTTGTTTAATTTTTTCAGTGAACATAGCTCCCACTGAGCTGATTAAACTATGAAGACTGAAGCGAACCTCTTCGAGGTGCATCATGCCGGCTTCAATTTTAGAAAGATCTAAAATGTCGTTCACCAGTGCCAACAGGTTTTCGCCAGCCGAATGAATATTTTTGATATAATCTCTTTGCTCCTGGGTAAGAGGTGTCCGTTTTAATAAATTGGTGAACCCAAGGATCGAATTCATTGGAGTTCTTATTTCATGGCTCATATTAGCCAGGAACTGTTCTTTCATGCTGGCAACCTCCCGTGTACGTTTATCCGATTCATTTAAAAGCGTAATGATCCTTTGCTGCTGCCTGCCCTGGTTTAATATATACCAAAAAGCCAGCACAACAGCTATTAACGCAATGGTTGTTACAACTACGCCCCATAGCCGGGCAGTTCTGCCGGAGACTTCGTTTGATGCTGTTATATCCCTGAGCTTACCCTGACGAATGCTATCCAAACGGGTAATGACAATACTAATACTGTCGCGAATGTGTTGTCCTCTATTTGTATTGATAATGAGCTCAGCTGCACCTTTACCCTGGGTTGAATAGGCTTTTAATATTTGGTTGCTGAATTGTATCTTTTCCCGAACCAGTAAATCCAGGCGGTTCATTTCATTTGCAGGAACCTGTCCTTTAATAATGGAGTGGAGGTATCTTAATTCCGTTTCTATTATATGAATTCTTTGTTCAATGTTTATTAAGTGTGCCGGATTGGAGGTAATGACAGCACCCCTGATGTCGCTTTCAACAGAAAGCACATTGGATTCTAATTTTCTGAGATCATTCTGAACCTGGAGCTCGTTCAATAAACGTTTATTGCCCTGTATAAGGCGATTGATATTATAACCTGATATTACCTGGAGAAAAACGATAACCAAAACACCCAGCAAAAACAACCACAGCACCCAATATCTTAATTCCGGCTTACGCATAGTTACAGCTACCGAAAATACGAAATTCAGCTATGGGAGGAACCTTGTTTTGTATTGGTCATATTTTTTTTGGCGAACCTGAAAATACCATAAATAGATAAACCCATCAAAAGCAGGCTCGGCATAAAAATGATCCACCTTTTTTGTGAGAACATTTCTATAAAGAAATAATATTCCGAAACAATCAGAAGAGTAAGGAATAATATGAAGATCAAAAACTTTTTCATAAAATAAGAAAAGGCTGCAGAGAACAGCCTCCTGCATTAGTTAGTTCATTAAGGAAACAATACGGTTGCTTTTTCATAGGTATTAGTATTGGTTGCGACGTTGACGTGTATTGTACCCGATAGAGTTACGAATTACGGTTGGGGATATCGGTTAATACGGGACTATAAAAACAAAAATACTCTTCTCCTTTTGCAAAAAGAGAAGAGTTAGGCTAACTGATTAAACACTTCGACGAAGGCGAAAGAAAATACGTTGAAATTTAAAGCAGGTTTAGACGCTTATTAAGGTTGGCTTTGTGGGTATCTGCAACGGGTATGCTGGTCTTTCCGATGCTGATGGTGCCCTCCTGAATATAATCTATCTTATTGATTGCCACAATATAACTTCGGTGTACACGAATGAATTTTGAAGACGGTAATTTTTCTTCAATTGATTTTAAAGTGGCATGTACAACATGAAACTTCTGCGCAGTGTGCACTTTTACATAGTCGCCCATTGCTTCCAGAAAAAGAATGTCGTCGATACTGATGCGTTTTAATATGCCATTGTCTTTCACAAACACAAATCCCTGCTCTTCAACTTTCACCTCTTCCTTATTACTTTCTAACACCTCTGCTGCTTTGTCGACTGCCTGCTTAAATCGCGGCAAAGTGATGGGCTTTACAATATAATCCACCACATTTAATTCAAACGCTTCCACTGCATAGTCTGATTTTGCAGTGGTAAAAATGATCAGTGGCCGTTTATTACCCATTTTTTTTATGAGTTCAAGACCTGTCATCTCAGGCATTTCAATATCAAGGAGTAAAAGATCAACCGTGGAATTATTAAGCTGATCATTTGCTTCCATAGCATCGCTGCATTCTGCCACCAGTTCAAGGGAGGTAACCTGTCCAACCAATTGCTTCAGGGCCATACGGGCCATCTTATTGTCGTCAACAATTAAACACTTCATAGTTAAGGGATATCAACAAATATAAGAAACCAATAAATTGTTGCACGCAAAGAAATAAAAAAAGCAGGAAATGAATCCTGCTTAATGTATTGAAACTGATTATTTAACACCAATAACCGGCAGCGCTTTTTGTCGAATCAAATCGTTAAAAGCACTGATGTCTTTATCTTTTATGGTTTTTAATTTATTTAGTTGCTCATCAATCTGGGCTGCGATCTCATTATAAACCTGTTTTGCCTGCTGACTTGGAGCAAAATTGCCGCTGTTGGCCACATCAAAAATTCCTGACAGTTTATCGTTCAACCGGATGGGATAGTTCAGCACATCCTGGCCACTTTTTGCCTTGGTCTGGTATAAAGTTTCTTCTACCGCTGTAAGTTGTTTATTGATGCTGTCCGCCATTGCCTTTACATCTTTCGGAACATCTTTTCCCTGCAAACTTATAAATGCATTTATTTGTGTACGCAGGCCACGGATATCTTTTATAGCCTTTTGGGTTTCATTGAATTTATCCTGCACCGTTTTCAGAAAGGTAAATTGCTGGTCATATTCCTCCTGCGTTATTCTATAGTTTGGATCGGCTTTTATAGTAAACGGCACCTCAACCGAATCTTTTTCCACTTTAAAACGTGCATAATAATTGCCCGGAGGTGCCACAATTCCACCTGGCACTCCATTCCATAAAATCATTCCTTCAATCCGTTCTGATTCCGGGTACAATAAATTCCACACAAACTGGTTCATTCCTTTTGAAAAATCCATTTTAAAGGCAGCTTCCTTGGCATCTGTTGTAAAGGTTTTTATGGGCTTGTGTTGATTATCCATAATGACTACAGATGCTTTTGCAGAATCTGTAATTCCAGGTACAAAAAAATTAAACACAACGCCTGCGGGTGGATTTGTACCAGCATTAGCAGGGGTTCCAAAACGTTGTGCAAAGCGACTTACCTGCATACGGTAAGCAGGTGTAACGTCAAAAACATGCAGTGGTTTATCCAGGATGGATGGATTCATCTGTTGTATTACACTTAAATCATCTAATACCCAAAATGATCTGCCTTGTGTTGCTACAACAAGATCATTCTCTTTAATGGTAAGATCAGTTATAGGAACAACAGGAAGGTTTAACTGGAATGGTTTCCAACTGGAACCATCATCAAATGAAATATACATTCCGTATTCCGTACCTGCGTATAATAACCCTGGTCGTTTTTGATCGGCACGCAGGGCTCTTGTAAAATGCATTTTATCAATACCATTGGTCAGCAGTTTCCAGCTTTTACCATAATCTTCTGTTTTGTAGATATAAGGTGTAAAATCGTCAGACTTATACCTGGTACCCACAAAATAAGCAGCACCCTTTTTAAATGGATCGGCTTCTACACAATTCCACATCATCCATTTTGGTGCAGATGAGGGTGTTACATTTTGCCAGTTCTTTCCGCCATCCCTGCTTACAGAGATAATACCATCATCACTTCCAGTCCATAACAAATCTTTTTCAAAGGGAGATTCGGTAACCGTAAAAATGGTAGAATAATATTCAACCGAGGTATTATCCTTGGTTATGGGACCACCGCTTGACAACTGCTTTGTTTTATCATTGGTTGTAAGATCGGGTGAGATCTGTTGCCAGCTCTGCCCTTCGTTTTCTGTAACAAATAATACATTGCCTGCAGAGTACAAACGTTTAGGGTTATGCGGAGAAAAAAAGATTGGAAAATTCCATTGAAAACGATATTTCAAAACATCGGCCCCGGCACCCATCGGGTTATCGGGCCAGGGGGAAACCGCCCGGTTCTCTCCTGTTTTATGATCAAGCCTTGATAAATAACCGCCATAATTGCCCCCGTAAACAATATCCGGATTGAGCGGGTCGGCAACAACATACCCGCTTTCGCTTCCTGCAGTGGGTTCCCAATCTCTTTCAGTAATGGCAGCACCGCTTGTCCTGCTTTTAATACGTACTGTTGAATTATCCTGCTGTGCACCGAGTATTCGATAGGGGAAAGAATTATCCGTAGACACCCTGTAAAATTGCGCTGTTGGCTGGTTCATGTATGTACTCCAGTTGGCACCCCCATCAAATGAAACCTGGGCGCCGCCGTCATCAGCCACTATCATCCTGTTACCATCCAGTGGGTCGATCCACAGGTCATGATGGTCACCGTGGGGTGTATTTACCGACTGAAACGTTTTACCCCCATCGCGGCTACGCATAAAATTTACATTTGGTGCATACACAAGATTTTCATTTTTGGGATCAACAAAAACCTTGGTATAATACCAGGCACGCTGCCGTATGTTATTGTCGTTACTGGCCAATGTCCATGTTTCTCCGCCATCTGACGAAACATAAAGGCCACCATTCTGATTTTCCAGAATTGCATACACTTTATCAGGATTGGAAGGTGCGACGGCTACACCAACAATACCCCAAACATTTTTAGGCAAACCTTTTTTTGAGGAAATATTGTTCCAGGTTTCACCACCATCTGTACTTTTCCAAAGGCCACTGCCTTCACCGCCACTCTCCATGCTATACGGCGTACGTAAAGCCCTCCATGTACCGGCGTAAAATACCTCCGGGTTGCCGGGTTCCATAACAAGATCCGATGCACCAGTTTGATTGTTGACATACAATACTTTTTTCCAGGATTTACCACCGTCGGTTGTTTTATATACTCCTCTTGTTTCGTTCGGACCAAAAAGATGACCCATAACGGCCGCCCAAACAATATCAGGATTCCTGGGATGGATTACCACACGAATGATGTGCCTGCCATCTTTTAATCCAATATTTTTCCATGTTCTGCCTGCATCTTCGCTGCGCCACATACCACCTAATCCTTCACTCACATTACCACGCATGGTGTTCTCTCCTTCGCCAACATAAATTATATTTTCATCGCTGGGTGCAACAGCAACAGCCCCAATGGTGCCTCCAAAATATTTATCAGAGATATTTTTCCAGTTGCTTCCGCCATCGGTTGTTTTCCATACACCACCACCCGTTGCGCCAAAATAAAATGTGTTCCTGTTTGTGTAACTTCCAGCCACAGCACCACTGCGGCCGCCGCGAAATGGTCCTACTAACCGGTACTTAACCTTCGATAATAAAGCAACATCCGAAGAAACTTCTGCAGTCTTTTGTTTTTTTTGAGAGAAAGCTTGTACAGTGATCAATGCGATAATGCAAACAAATAATATTCTCATGTGTGTAGTTAATTGAAGAGCAAAAGTTACAAACCCAGATTGATTGAAAAAAAATTAATTAGCTCTGATAGTTTATGAATCGAATAAGCTTCAATGCACTTGAATATTTGATAGTTTTATTCCATGAAGCAACCACTTATTGTTAAGGGACGGCTGGCGGATGTACATCGCAAAGAAATTTACACGGCAGAAATTATTATAGAAGGTGACCGTATTAAAGAGATCAGGCGTATGGAAACGGAAGATGCAGCTACACTTCCTTTTATTATACCCGGCTTTGTTGATGCCCACGTCCATATTGAAAGCTCCATGTTGATCCCATCTGAATTTGCACGTTTGGCTGTTACACACGGAACGGTTGCAACAGTTAGCGACCCACACGAAATTGCCAATGTTTGTGGCTTGCCTGGTATTGAATTTATGATTGAGGATGGTAATACTGTTCCTTTCAAATTTTATTTTGGGGCACCCAGTTGCGTTCCCGCAACGGTTTTTGAGACAGCTGGCGCTGCGATTAACTCCTCTGAAATTGATGATTTATTGCGGCGACGCGATATTTATTACCTCAGCGAAATGATGAATTTCCCCGGTGTTTTACATGGTGATGCCGAAGTGTTGAAAAAAATTGAAGCAGCCAGAAAACATAACAAGCCGGTAGATGGACATGCACCGGGATTAACAGGAGACCTGGCTAAAAAATATATCGGCGCCGGTATTTCCACCGATCACGAATGTTTTACAAGAGAGGAAGCTTTGTTCAAACTGCAATCCGGTATGAAGATCATCATCCGGGAAGGCAGTGCTGCCAAAAACTTTGAGGCTTTAATTGACCTGTTGAACGACTACCCTGACATGGTAATGTTTTGCAGCGATGATAAACATCCCGATAGTCTTGTAGAAGGCCATATCAACCAATTGGCGGCACGGGCTGTAGCAAAAGGTATTGATGTATTTAAAGTTTTAAAAGCTGTTTCTGTAAACCCTGTTCTTCACTATAAATTAAAAGTTGGCTTATTAAGAACCAATGATTTTGCTGATTTTATACTAGTTAAAGACCTGCGGCAGTTTGAAACACTTCAAACCTATATCAATGGTGAATTAGTGTCGGAGAATGGCCAAAGCCTGATAACCAGAAAGAAAACGAGCAATACAGAGGTTAACAACTTTAATTGCAGTTACAAACAGCCAAAGGATTTTTTATATTCCAATTCATCAACCAAAAACCAGGTTCCTGTAATTGAAGCTTTGGATGGACAACTCATTACCAATAAATTTTTTATAACGCCAAAGATCAATAACAACGAAATAGTGATTGATCCTGACAATGATATTCTAAAAATTGCTGTAGTGAACCGCTACCATGACAGGAAAATAGCAATCGGTTTGATCAAAAATTTTGGTCTTAAGAAAGGCGCCCTTGCATCCTCCGTTGCACATGATTCACACAACATTGTGACCGTTGGTACAGATGATGAAAGTATTTGCAGGGCTGTAAATCTTGTTATTGAACAGAAAGGTGGGATCAGTTGTGTTGGAGAAAAAGACATGATCTTACCCCTACCAGTTGCAGGTCTTATGAGTACAGATGATGGTTTTAAAATTGCAGAAAATT
Source organism: Flavisolibacter sp. (assembly GCA_035714205.1). Taxonomy (GTDB): domain Bacteria; phylum Bacteroidota; class Bacteroidia; order Chitinophagales; family Chitinophagaceae; genus Flavisolibacter. The sequence continues at coordinate 28,536 of DASTMJ010000194.1, forward strand.
ATTCTGCTATTGACAAAGCAGCCAAAGAACTGGGATCAAAACTTTCGGCGCCTTTTATGACGCTTTCTTTTATGGCTTTGCTGGTAATTCCCCACCTTAAATTAAGCGACAAAGGAATTTTTGATGGGGACAGTTTTAATTTCCTTTGAAAGATGGTGTAAACCTGTTTTTGCGTACAAACTTATAAATGATGATCAGCCTTCGCATCAACAGCAATGCACTGATGGCAGCCACAATAAAAAAAGAATTGATCAAACCAAAGTATACAAAAACGCCAAGCAATAAAGCAATACCGAGGTAAAAGAAAAGAATCTGCCTGTTAACGCCTACGTACGACCGGTCGATCTTTTGCACAAAATCTATTGCATCCTGTTTTGTATATCCATGGTCATATATCAGGTTTTCTATTGCAACTTCAGCACCTTTTTCCTGGTACACTAAAACCATTTTCTCTGCAAGTTGCTTATTGTATCCTTTTTTTTCTAACTCAAATGAAACATCTAATACACGGTCAAACATTTTTTTCTGGTTTATGCTTCCTGGCCATTCCATAATGCGCCACCAATACTATCTCTTTCAGCCCCGGTAACAGAAGATAAAGTTGTATATTCCTGGCGCCAGCGTAATACTCCAATTAAAGCCATAACAAGGGCTTCTTTATATTTTACAAGATTCTCATCAGGCACAACCACCACGATACCTGCTTCTGCCAGTTCCTGCGATAATCGTTCAATCAAAAAACGATTAAAAGCACCACCGCCGGTTACCAATAGCTTATTAGAACTGGAAGTGCTTTGAATACTATAGCTGGAAGACAGTATAGAAGTTTTTAACTGCTGAACTATATGTTCGGTATACGTCCTTAAAGAATCAGTTGCCGCCAATCCATAAGAATCTATCAAAGGGAAAATGGTATCTGTACCAAAATCATTGGACAATGATTTCGGGAAGGGTAATGAGTAATAGTCTAGTCCGTTAAGCCTTTTCAACAATTCATCGTGTATTTGTCCGCGGGATGCCATCTCACCTCCGTCATCAAATTCTTTTTCAACTGTATTGCATATCAGGTTTAAAACCCGGTTAGCCGGGCAAACATCAAATGCAGTATATTTTTCCGGTATGTTAAATGAGATGTTGGCAATTCCACCCAGGTTCAGAAAAAGACCATACTCCTTCAATAATAATTTTTCACCAATAGGGACAATGGGAGCACCCTGCCCCCCAAAAGCAACATCTAAAGCCCTGAGATCACTTATAACAGGCAATTTAACTGTAGCGGCTATAGCAGCGCCATCTCCAAGCTGCGCTGTCATTTTTTGCGCAGGAATATGAAAGGTAGTGTGACCGTGAGATGCCACTAATCCAACTTTATAATGAAGGTTATTGGCATCAATAAAGGCGTTAACCTGCTCACCTAAATAATGACCATATGCAGTGTGCAACAACTGGTAATCCTGGGCGTTCAGTTTTATCGCTTCCTGCAGTTTCTCTTTCCATTCAGGTGCATATTCATAACAGTCAGCTGCCATAATCTCAAAATTCCAGTTACCGGCATTTTCCGTAAATTCTGCAAACACAATATCTAATCCATCCAGCGAACTTCCGCTCATTAATCCAATGGCTCTGTATATCATACTATTTCTTCTTTTTTTTAAACATTATCCGGGTTTTAAAACCAAAACGCATAAATAAGCTCAAACTGCTTTCTTCTTTATATTTTTGGGCGAAGGTAGAAATTCAACTTAATGGTTATTAATTTAAGTAGAGAACATTCTTTGGTAAGTAACTGGATAGCCGAACTCAGGGATGTAGAGATCCAGGGCGATCGTTTACGTTTCAGGAGAAACCTGGAGCGAATTGGTGAAGTAGCTGCATTTGAGATCAGCAAACGTCTAGCTTTTGTTGAAAAAGAAGTGCAGACCCCATTAGGATTAGTAAGCTGTGAAGTACTGGCGGAACAACCCGTATTAACCACAATTTTAAGGGCGGGATTAGCCTTGCATAATGGCCTATTAAGTTATTTTGATAAGGCCGATAATGCGTTTGTTTCTGCTTATCGTAAACATGCACCTGATGGCTCTTTTGAAATTGCACTGGAATACCTTTCCTGCCCGGAAATTGATGATCGGATACTGATCATATCGGATCCTATGCTGGCAACAGGAGCTTCTTTGGTAAAAACTATTCAATATCTAAAAGAAGAAGGCAAACCAAAAGCCATTCATATTGTAACTGCTATTGCCTGCACCATTGGTATTGAATATGTGCGCCGTGAAGTACCGGAAGCGGTGGTGTGGTGCGGAGCCATTGACGATGAACTTACAGCTAAGGGATACATTGTTCCTGGATTAGGTGATGCCGGTGATCTTGCCTATGGAGCAAAAATTCAATCCTGACGGTTTTGTATTTTAATAACCTGGAATTCAAGTATATCCGGATTTAGAAACGATCTCCAAAAGAGGGGCATTTATAACCATTTATATAAGCCCTTTGCCTTTTCTTTATTAACGATATTTTTCTTTGCCAAACTAGGCAATATTCGTAATTTCCCCTTCTAACTGTGTGTGAATGAGAAGGATTTTAACCTGCTTTCTTTTTGTTGGTGCTTTTTTATTTTCGAAAGCACAAGACCCTAATTTTTCCCAATTCTTTGCTTCGCCGCTTACACTCAATCCTGCCTTAACAGGCAAATTTGATGGGGCGTTCAGGGTAGCAGGTAACTACCGTAACCAGTGGCCTACTATCAATAATGCATTTACAACAGCAACCATTTCACTTGACGGGGGCATATTGAGAAACTCAATTCCCGAATACGACCAGTTTGGAGTAGGTCTTATGGCTTTTACAGACAAAAGCGGGAACGGTGTTTTGCAAAATAATTTTCTGGCACTTTCTACAGCTTATCATAAAGCTTTAGATGAAAATGGATTTCACCAGATTGGCCTGGGTTTCCAGGGAACTTATGTAAACAAGCGTCTTGATATAACGGGGTTGAAGTTTGAAAGTATGCTAAGGGCCGATGGTTTTACAGGCCTGATGGACGAGTCGTTTAGTGGCAACCAGATCAAACTTTCTTATTTTGACATGAACCTGGGCTTTTTGTATAATGGTACTGACGGAACAAATAACTATTATGTTGGAGCTTCCATGTATCATGTAACCCGACCGAAGGAAACATTCCAGGAGGGCAATTATTTACTGGAACCGAGAATTACATTACAAGGTGGTGGTATGATAGCTTTGGGAGAATTTAATGCTGTGCATTTTAGTGCCAATCACAGCCGCCAGGCCAATGCCACTAATACCGTATTTGGCGGTGCTTATATGATAAATGTGGCGCAGGATTCTTATGCTCCTACCAATTTGTATATTGGCAGCTGGTACCGTTTGGGTGATGCGCTTATCCCTTATGTTGGACTTGAATTTGGCGATTTTCACCTGGGTGCAAGTTATGATGTTAACACATCAAGCCTGAAACCAGCTTCTAATATGCGTGGCGGTGCGGAAATTTCACTCATCTATATCAAAAAGCACAGCGACCCGAATGCCAAGAAATTGAATTGTCCTAAATTCTGATAAATCATTTAATAAAGTCTGCGTCATGCAGGTTTTTTGTAGCTAGTCCCGATCCACTTATCCCCTTCCATAAATTTTTCCTTTGCCTGGTTTTTTACCTGATCTTTCCACTTACATATTTATTTCCTTTTATAAAAAACCGGTAATGCCATTCAGCATGTTCACCGGCATAATCAACACCAATTCGTGGCGATGTGCCAATGAAACCGGGAGTAACTTTAAATCCATCATCTGCAATAAACAACTCATCGCTGGTTAATAAATTACCACATTGAGATGTGTGGAATCCAAATGCCTTACCCACATTCCCCGGTCCGCGGGTCAGGGTTTCATCTAGCTTTTTTTTCCCTGTACGACGAAGCATCGTTTCTATACCACTGACAGGTTCAATACCCCTGATTAAAATTGCATGAGGTGTGCCTTCTGCATTGGTTACAATATTGAACATCTGGTGAATACCATAACATAGATACACATACGCTGTACCGCCTTGCCCATACATTACCTGCGTACGTGGAGTTTTACCCCTGAAGGCATGCGAGGCCCGGTCTATCTCACCTGCATAAGCCTCAGTTTCAACAATACGTCCCGAAGTAAGTTCACCATCCCAGTTGGTTACCAATATTTTGCCCAACAACTCTTTCGATATTTTTAAAACATCCTTACGCAGGTAAAACGACAATGGCAGTTTTTTCATGAAGGCGATTAAAGTTTAAGGGTAAATGAAATCCAATATATTTACGCTTCAAATCTACTATTTGCTCAAAGAAATCATCATAGCCATACAGTCCTATATTGATGCTCACAATTTTATTCGCCAGCATAAATTATGGAAATGGATCATTATACCGGGCATTATTTATACCATTTTGTTTATAGCAGGTATGTATTTTTTCTGGAACTCTTCGGATAGTGCTGTTACCTGGTTAAGTAAACAAATAGGCCTGGAAGATTGGCTGCAGCGTCAGCGTAATGAATTCCTGAGTTTTCTGTTTCTGATGGCGGGGATGATGCTTCGGCTGATTTTAGTATTCTTTTACTTTTCTTTATTTAAATATCTCTTCCTCATTATAGGGTCACCCGTATTTGCTTATTTAAGTGAAAAAACATCCAGTATTATTGAAGGAAGAGAGTATCCCTTTGATGCAAAACAGTTGATAAAAGATGCATGGCGCGGCATAAAACTTGCCCTCCGGAATACTATCTGGCAAACCGTATATGCACTTTCACTGATCTTACTTTCCCTAATTCCTCTTTTTGGCTGGATAACACCACTCATTGCTTTGTTTGTGGAATGTTATTATTATGGTTTTTCCATGATGGATTATAGTTGTGAACGCAATAAACTTTCACCTTCTGCCAGCATTAATTTTATAAGCCGCCATAAAGGTTTGGCTATTGGAAACGGGCTGATGTTTTACCTGATGCATGGCCTGGTGATTGTTGGATGGATATTAGCACCGGCTTACGCAGTAGTGGCTGCCACGTTAAGTTTGCATCGTATAAAAAATCAATAATGCCGGCAACTATCTATCTCATACCCACCGTTTTAGCCGAAGGTATAACAGAGCCCTTACCTGCCTACATCCTGAATGCTGTAAAAAACTGCTCCTGTTTTTTTGTTGAAAATGAGCGTACGGCAAGGCGTTATTTAAAATTGTTATGGCCCCAAATGATTATTGACGATTTTGAGTGGTTTAATATGAAAGAGGTGACCTCAGAGGTTGATGTCGCTTTCAAACAAAAAATAAAGGAGGGCAAAACTATTGGAATCATCAGTGAAGCAGGCTGTCCTGGTGTTGCTGATCCCGGGCAACAATTGGTTGAAACAGCACAAAATTTAAATGTACAGGTTAAACCACTTGTCGGTCCTAATTCCATTTTACTGGCCCTTATGGCCAGCGGCATGAACGGCCAGCATTTTCAATTTTGCGGATATATTCCTATTGAACAGGCTGAGCGAATAAAACAGATCAAATCATTGGAGGCCGAGTCTAGGCAAAAAAACTGCACACAAATCTTTATTGAAACGCCTTATCGTAACAACCAGTTACTGGAAACCTTATTAAAATCATTACAACCTCAAACCAGGATTTGTATTGCGGTGGATATAACTGCCACAACAGAAATGATTCAAACCAAAACAGCGCAACAATGGAAAACATCTATACCACAATTACATAAAAGGCCTGCTATCTTTTTATTGTATGCCGGCAGATAAGGTTCGGTAACCTGTTTTTCATTTGTTGTCTATAGTCGAATAAAAAAATACTTTACCGATTCCCTTACTTTGCAGCATGGAAATTACACAGGCAGTTTACATGATCAGCAGTCCTTCGGTCGAAAAATGCCCAAAACCAGATAAACCTGAATATGCTTTTATTGGCAGGAGCAACGTAGGAAAATCATCGCTGATCAATGCAGTTACCAATAAAAAAGACCTGGCAAAAGTTTCCTCGTCTCCCGGGAAAACGCAAATGATCAATCATTTTTTGATTACAGCATCTAATAAAAAAGACTGGTACCTGGTTGATCTGCCGGGCTACGGCTATGCAAAGCGTTCTATCAAACAAAGAACCAGCTGGCAAAAGATGATTGAGAATTATATCCGTAAAAGGGAAAACCTGGTTAGTCTTTTTGTTTTGATTGATAGCCGTTTGGAACCTCAGAAAATTGACCTGGAATTTATTAACCAGTTAGGTGAATGGCAGATACCATTTGTACTGGTATTTACCAAATCCGATAAGAGTACTCAACGCGAAGCAGCTAATAATGTCAATGCGTTTTTAAAAGATTTACTCCAAAATTGGGAAGAAGCCCCGGCTCATTTTGTTACATCTGCCATCAAAAGAACAGGCACCAAACAGCTGCTACAATTTATTTCGGAAGGCAATGCCAGTTTTGAAGTTCACAAGAATAAATTATAGCTTTAATACACTATATTGCATCCGTTATTTTTTATATGCAAAGAGCTATTGTTGAAAGAAATTTGGTCGTGGTTTTATTTATTCTGGTATTAGTGGTTTTTTCATTTGCGGAAAGAGATACAAAAAAACTTGACAAACTTTATAGCAAATACCAGTCCTTTGAATTGGTAAAAAAACAAAAGAACCTTGCAGCTACTTCAATTGGTTTAAAAGCTATTAGACAGCTCCAATCAAATTAAAATGGTTTGAAACCGTTATTCTTTTTTATTTGCTTTTTCGCTTTACAACTTCCGGCCTTTAATCAATTAGATAAAAAAAAGCTAGATTCCTTAACAAGCCGAATCGATTCAGGAAGCCGCAATATGAAGAACTGGCAGGACAGCTTTCAAAAAGAACAAGACAGCATTTATAAACTAAATGTGCAGACCAGACGGGACTTACCCAATAAAAAAATATCGAAAAAATATCAAAAGGATGAAAAGAAACAGGCAATAATTCTTTTATCAGTAGTTACACTGATTGTAATTCTCTCAGCATCTGTTATTTTGAAAAGAAAGAAACCAGACAACAACTAATTCACAACTTTATTGGCACAGCTGCTACTGGCAAAAGCCTCGGGTTTGGCTTTGAAGGCAAAACCCATTCCAAGAATGTAACCCATTGCTTCTTTTAAGGCATCATTACTTTTGAAATGAGGATTGGTATTAATATCGGCATGTACCTCCATATCCACATCGTATAATGTAAAAAGATTGCACAACTCATATGCAATCTCTATGCTCTTGGCCACCTCCACCAGCATCCTTTCTTTTATAGAATATTGCTGGCGGGTTTTTTCATTGTGTATGAACATAAAGCCGCCATGGCCTTCACGCAAAAAAACAATTACAGTGGCAAACTCAGTTTCCTGTCCTTTTACCTGGGAGTCTGTACCAATACAAACTTTCAGCCGGTAGCCTGCATCTGTTTCCCGCCTGATTACATTTTCAACAGCATTGTAGATAGGCAGGTTAATGGTTTCTCCATTGAATTTTCTCCATTTCATATAAAAAGAGGTTTTTCCAAGTTACGGAAAAACCTCTGTGATACCAAGGGGCACGGATTATGGTATGCGTTATTGTTTCATGAATTTTTCAGTAAATAGCTTGCCGCCATTGCTAAATTGTATCATGTACAGTCCATTTTTCAGATGATGAACCGGAATTCTATTCATACCCTGAGATGTTTTACCACTGGCTATTAAACGGCCATTAAAATCTGTTAACTGGTAATCATATACAGCAGGGCTGTTAACCATCAGCTTATCCAAGGCTATATTCCCTTGTAAAAAAGGCCTGGCTGACATGGTAACCGGTAAGGTTATAATATTTGAATAATACTGACGGCCATTTGCCAACTCTGTTGTCAATCGATAATAAAATAACGAAGCATCGCCAGGCTGGTAAGTGTAAGAACGGGTTACAGTATTTAGTTTGGCTATCGGTTCGTAGGCTCTGCCATCCTGTGAAACTTCCAGTGTTTGTTTAGTTATTGCTTCGTCGCTTTCAATGACCCAATCAAACCTGTGATGTTTACCATCGTTAAATCCAGACAATTCTAATTTTTGAAGAGCCAAAATAATACTGGCACTAAAAACACCTTCTACGTTGTAAGATCCAAGGCTTGCATACTCAGAAGTATTGCTATTGCCCATACCCTGCAGCCGCAAATAATAGGTACCGCCACTTATCATGGTGTCAATACTTGTTTTCAAAGCATTAGTAGGATTATATGTACCTATTACGGTTTGAGACTGATTTAAAAGTTCTACCTGCAGATCAAGGTTAGCCCCCGTTGCACCATCACCCAAACTAAAAGGTAATGCATTTAAAACGAAACGACCATGAGCTGGAACAGACAATTTTACCAGGTCAACATCCGAGTTCTGTTCAATTACTCCTGATAAAGTAAAGCGGTCGTTTGTAAAATTTATTTTGGTAGCTCCGTCAAAGTTGTCAGTAAAATCATCGTTCCTGTAACCAAAACCGTTCCTGGTAGTTATAATTTCAAGATCATTCTGGTAATTTGTACAGCCATAGGGATTGGCTCCATTGTTCCATAAAGTAAAATTCCTGTAATAGCCAACACCCATAATCGGAGCCCAGCCAATTTCGCCAGAACCAAAACCGGCATTGTATTCAGCTGTTTTTTTACAGCTATTATCATAAGCCGCCTGGTGACGCAATCCTAACGTATGACCAGCTTCATGAGAAGTTGCTTCTGCAATATATTTTACATTATAATTTAAAAGCCTGGTAAACACAAAAGCAGGTGTATTATCTCCCCACGTAAAGGAATTCATATACGAAACACCACCAACTGAACCATACCATTCAGAAGTAATGGTAAGTATGATACGCATTCTCTGATCAGCAGGGGCGTTCCAGTATTTGGTGGAATCTGTTGTAACATTTACTTCAAAGGGCCTGTAATCTTCTGAAACACGTTTATAGATCTCTGTTACCTGGTTGGAATTTAGATTTGATGGAGCTAATGACAATGGTCCGCTCATATTCCAGCTGGTACCTTCAAGGTATTGACCATCAAAATCAAGATAAATAGTTGCCGCGGCCTCAGGATAACTGTTGTAAAGCGGCACCTGGGCTATTGCAGGTAAAGAAATAAAAAATGTTAAAGAAAGCAGGATTTGGTAAAGGTTTTTCATTGCAAAGGGATTAGGATTGATTCGGATTAAAAGCTTTATTCACCAATTATTTCATAAAGATTTTTCTTTAATAAAAAATACTGGTCTTTCTCTTTAACGATCTCGAAAGCATCGCCGTTTTTAAAGCTTACAATTCTTCCAATATATTTAGCCGAGCCATCAGGTTGAGTTAGTTTAGTAAACGTGAGTGAAGCACCCACCCTGTTCATAGACTGAACCACAACGGTTTTACTTTGCGTATTTGAAGAAGGTGATTTTGAAACAACTTTTCCAACAAAGTGAAAGTCGGAGCCAATAAAAGTATTTACCCTGGCCCCTACCGGCAAATCCAGTAAAGCTTCAAGACTGGTGATATGCAATTTCATTTTAGAAGGCATATCATCAAAAAGATGTGGCTTGTTATAATCCGGATCCTTAAGGTGTGTGTTGGTTTGAGCAGATGAAGTAATGCAACTGAATGCAAACAATACGCAAAAAGCGTTGGTTGTCAGGATATTCATAGGACGGTTTTTAGGTTCTTTAACTTTGCAGTGGATGGCTGCAACGGGTAACAAAGAAACGCACCCCACAAATTTGTAAAAATTGAGGGTATTTCAAACTGTAATGAGTATTTTTTTCTGGGATTAAGTGTATTTACTAATTGTGTTCTTTAATATTGACCAGTGCTGAGCATGACAAGGGTACATCCAATGAAAGGTTCAATATGATTTTCCCTGGCCTTTTTAATAAGCTCATCGTTTTCTGTACCCGGGTTAAATATGATACGTTTTGGCTGCAGACTTAAAATATAATCGTAATACTCCACCTGGTTGGCTGGATTCAGATATAACGTGATGGTGTCAACGCCATTTTCAGCAATATGATCTTTGTTGATTACCACATCACCTACATTGCCTGCTCTTTTACCAATAGCAATAACCGGGTGTTGATAGGCCCGTAATTTTTTTATAGCGAGGTTACTATACCTGGCAGGATTAATTGAGGCACCAAGAACCACAGTTTTCTTTGACATATAAAAAATTAGAAACATTGAAAATACAAAGGGTGTGCCTTAAAATGATTTCCCATGTGTCATTTTTACAACCGGTGCTGCCATCTTAGGGAATATATTGAATAACGAAACAAAAGCATTGCTTGTGCTGGTGCTGCCAAAAAAGCGTTGAAGCAAACGACCAGTCGCCAGTCGCTTATCAAAATTTAGTTTCCATTGTTGATGGTACAATCTTTCCATTTCATCGCGGTTAATATCCCCGCCGAGGTAATCTGTAATTAATGCTGCGCCTAATTTGCCTGTATGGAGGGCAACGCTCATTCCGTTTCCACAAAGTGGTGTAATCATACCGGCTGCGTCACCCAACATTAATATATGTTCTTCAACCAGCGTTTTTTTCTGAAAATTTATTTGAGAAATGGTTATAGGAAAGCCGGGATAAACCGAACGTTTAGATAGTATTTTTTCAAGATGAGGATTTTTCATCAGTACTTTTTCTTCCAGTTCCTGTACATCATTATTGCAGGCCCTCAGGTTTTCAGAACGGGTCATATAACACAAACAGTATTTATTCTCTTCTATTTGTGAAATACCGCAATAACCATCTTTAAAATTATGCAAACCGATCACGTTTTTATCTCCACCTGATCGGATATGATATTTAACCCCTACAAAATTATCAAGTCTTCTATCCTGGTTTTTTAAAAACTGCCTTCGCCATTTAATGTCAAGATTGCTTCTTTTTCCAAAAGCAGCACAGCATACTTCTGCTGATAACGTTGTTTGTTTGGTTGTATGAGAAGTGAATTGTAGTTGAAAATCCTTGCCGAATTGCACCTCGTTTACTTTTGTTTGTTCCATCACATCAACACCCAACTCTTTTGCAATATTTGCTAATATATGATCCAACATATATCGACTGATACCAAACCCACCCAGGGGCAATTTTGTTGTAAAGGATTTTCCATTGGGTGCTGTAAGGAACAAAGTATCAATTTTGGGAAGTTTTAAATAACTTAATGGAACACTAAGAGATTGTAGAAAATCCCAGCTTTCAAGACTTATATACTCGCCGCAAACTTTATGAAAAGGATATGTTTCTTTTTCTAAAAGCACGACGTCAAATCCTTTTTTACGCAGGCTGATTGCACAGGATAAACCAGCCAATCCTCCACCAATTATAGCAACGTCGTATGACTGTTTTATTTGCATTATGTGCAGGATGTTAGAAGCCACCGGAAAGCCCACCGCCATTCACATTCAAAATTAGATATACCTGCTTTTATAAATACCAACTTCCAATCTTTCTTTTTAAATCCACGTAATACAGATAGCGGCGCATCATTCTTAACCAAATAACTATTTGAAAAAATTGCCGTGAGTATTTTAATGGAATAATATGCCATAGGGTGCCTGTGAAGATCATTTATAAAAAACCCGATAGAACTGTTTTGATGCATCCATTGTAACATCACAACAAGTTCTTCGTTAGTAAAATGATGACAGAAAAGTGATGAAAAAATGATATCCGGCTTCTTGTTAAACACATAATTCCTGTAATCAGAATGAATAAACTGAATATCATTAGAAACTCCCTTCCTGGCATAAGCAATGCAATCTGCATTAATGTCTATTCCTGTGAGTTGAAGTTTGATGTTTTTTTTATCCGCCCAGGTTTTGATCGCTACCAGGTTATCACCTCCGCCACTTCCAATTTCAACAACATGAAGTTCCTGTAGCCCTTTCTTACAGTTGAGTATTTTTCCAATTCCTGCTATGGTAACCTTATGTCCACCCAACCATTTGTTAATGCTTTTCAGCTCCTGCATATTGAGTTGAATATCAACAAACGGAACCTGGTTACCATCCAATAATTCTTTTTGATATGACCTTTGTTTAAAAGAGGGCATCAGCAGTGTGCGGTAAAAGTTTCAATAGTTAAACCGGGACCAAAAGCCGCACCTACTAGTTTTCTGATTGGTTTTTTCTGGTCCATGATTTTTTTCAGGACAAATAAAATAGTAGCAGATGAAATGTTTCCTACTTCTTTCAACACATCAAATGAACTGGCCAGTTGATCATCCGAAAAACCCATACTTCTATTGATGGCTTCAAGTATTCGTTTGCCCCCCGGGTGCATGCACCAATCGGTAACATCAGACACGGATAATTTCTCTTTACTTAATGCCCGGCTTAATATGGAATTAAAATCTTCTTCTATCAGCTCAGGTATATAGCCACTAAGCGTCATTATAAAGCCTGAGGAAGATAATTCCCAGGCCATGTCTCTTTTACCCTTAGATATCACTTCACTGTAAAAATTATCTATGTATAATCCATCAAATATATTATTGTCAGGCACTACCAGCACAGCAGCTGCACCATCACCAAATAATAAAGAGGAAGTAATATTATCATTTGTATATTCTCTTTGAAAATGTAGTGTACACAATTCGGTACATACTATCAAAACCTGTGCATCCTGCTGCACCCTGCAAATCACATCGGCTATCTTTAATGCATGTATTGCAGCGTAACAACCCATAAAATTTACAGATGTTCTTGAAACAGACTTGTCCAGATCCATTAATTCCATTACCTGCAGGTCAAGACCAGGTGCACTCATACCTGTACAACTTACTGTAATGAGGTGGGTTATATTTTTTGGATAATGAACGTGGTTCAAACACTCCCTGATAGCATCGACCGATAAAAGAGGCGCATATTTATTATAAATCGTCATTCGCTGTTCCAGCGAAGGGAAAGGTTCAAGATTTTCAGATTGAGGGTAAAATTTCCACTCATTAATTTTTTTACTGTAATCTGCCACAACTGAAAACCGTTGCTGTATACCACTTTGAGCATAAAGAAAACGCAGCTTTCTTTTTTCAATTTCCGTAGCTGCATAAACATTCTGCATAAAACTAAGAATATCCATTTGCTTGTGGCAATGAGCGGGAAGAGCAGTACCTATGGAGATGATTTTACTCAATGGTTTAAAATGATAAGTGTCAGAAAAAACACAGTGGTACAGAGTGTAGCTATCGCATTCATGAGCAAACTGTTTTTATAATTTGCCTCGCTGTTATTACTCCACACTTTCTTCATCCAGTACAAAAAAAACAATACCACCGGCAACATAACTAACAAGAATAAATAAAATTGGTTCGGTTGAGGGGTCAATAAGATGTACATCATTGCTGTAGCCGCTAGAAAAAGCATCATACTAAAAACAAAACTTCCCTTCTTACCTAATGTATAACTCAAGGTGATCACTCCATCCTTCTTGTCATCTTCATGTTGGTATACCTGTGTTAAAGGATAAAGTGCACCTATCAACAGGCTGGATATAATACAAGGGATCAATGGAACATCCAATGATTGATGAATATGACTGCCATGCCAGGTAATAAAAAAAATCAAAGCTCCCTGAAAAAGGAAAACTGTAAGAAAACCTGCAACAGGCAGACGCTTTAACCGTATGCCCCTGTAACTGTAAGCACGGGATGCTAAAATGTAGAGCATTATACCCATCATAAAAGGTATGGATATGTATAAGGAAAGAATTAACGCAAGCAAGTCCATTACAATGGTTACAAAAAACAATTGCATGGTTGGTTGTAACGGCGACCTTAATCCGCCAATTGGAGTTACATCACGGTCCATAAATGAATTATATCCATTGCTGGATGGGTAAACTAAAATGTGGAGGATGAAAAAGATTAAAGCAGCCCGTTTCCAGTTAATTGCAGGTACCTGGCTTAAAGCAAAAAGAAAAACCGGCAGTAAAAAAAAAGAAAAATGAAAACGAAGCAATTGTATGGTGGAACGGTGAAGCACAGGTTAAATTACCGAATTAAAAATAGATGAAGGCATCATGAAACAGGTACAATGAAAAAGCCTTCGTAATGAAGACTTTAATACCAATGAAAAAGCCAACTAAAATTACCTGCGGCCTCTCCCTACCAGCCACAAAATCAAGCCAACCACCAACACAATTAAAATGATGGCGGTCCAGAATCCCGCTTTAAAAATTCCACCTACTATTTCGCAGGAACTTAGGGAAATCATTAAAATTACTACCCAAATCCAAACTGTGTTATATTGTTTCATGAGACCGCCTTTTACTTGAGTTATGCAAATGTTTTGCCGTAAAATTTCATTGCCTGATCTTGTTTACTGTTTAAATGCCACATATTGGAAGTAACTATTGTTCATATCTAAAAAAATTCTTCTCTTTAAAGAAGCCAAAATAAAATATGCTGGTAAAAACATTTGGAAGCGCTGTTTATGGTGTGGAAGCTATAACCATTACTGTTGAGGTTAACTGGATGGAAACGAATGTTGGTTTTATGCTGGTTGGCCTGCCGGATAATGCCATAAAAGAAAGTTTTCAAAGGGTAGAAAGCACTATAAAGGCGATTGGATATACAATGCCCCGTACAAGGATTGTTGTGAACCTGGCACCTGCCGATATTAAAAAAAGCGGGACGGCCTTTGACTTGCCTATTGCCATTGGAATACTGGCAGCATCTGAACAATTTGAGAACCGGGAGATCATTGAACAATACGTAATCATGGGTGAGTTAAGCCTTGATGGTGAGATTCGACCAATTAAAGGTGCTTTGCCAATTGCCATACAGGCAAGAAAAGAAAAATTTAAAGGATTGTTTGTACCCACTGTAAATGCCAAAGAGGCGGGCATGGTAAACAATCTTGATGTTTATGGTGTGCAGCATATTAAAGAAGTGATTGAGTTTTTTGAAAGTGGCGAAAAAAGTCTGCAGCCAATAACGATCAACACCAGAGATGAATTCTTTCATTCGCAATATGATTTTGAAATTGATTTTGCTGACGTAAAAGGACAGGAAAATATAAAGCGGGCACTGGAGATTGCAGCTGCCGGCGGTCATAATGCAATTTTGATCGGCCCACCGGGTGCCGGCAAAACCATGCTGGCTAAACGACTGCCGACAATACTTCCACCATTGAACTTACATGAAGCGCTGGAAACCACTAAAATTCATTCTGTAGCGGGTAAACTGCCGGAAAACACTACCCTTGTCTCTAAAAGGCCATTCAGAAGTCCACATCATACCATTAGCGATGTTGCATTGGTTGGCGGTGGGGGTATTCCACAACCGGGAGAAATTTCCCTGGCTCATAATGGAGTATTGTTTCTTGATGAATTACCTGAATTTAAAAGAACCGTATTAGAGGTAATGCGCCAGCCAATGGAAGAAAGAAGGGTCACCATATCAAGAGCAAAGGTTGCGGTAGATTTTCCAGCCAGTTTTATGTTGATCGCCTCCATGAATCCGTGCCCATGTGGCTATTACAACCATCCTGAAAGAGAATGTACCTGCCCTCCTGGAATGGTTCAAAAATATCTGAATAAAATATCAGGACCATTACTGGACCGGATTGATCTTCATGTAGAAGTTACCCCGGTTGCATTTAATGAGTTGTCGTCTATAAAACCCCAGGAAACATCAGCCCACATCCGGCAACGTGTAATTAATGCCCGGGAAATACAAGAACAACGTTATAAATCTTATGAAAGCATTTATAACAATGCTCAAATGAGCAGTAAAATGCTTAAAGAAATTTGTGTGATCAATACTGCTGGCCAAAACCTGCTTAAAGTTGCCATGGAAAAATTAAACTTGTCAGCAAGAGCATATGATAGAATCATAAAGGTTTCCAGAACCATTGCTGACCTCTCAGGAAGCCAGGAAATAAAAGTTGAACACCTGGCAGAAGCCATTCAATACAGAAGTCTTGATCGTGAAGGGTGGGGAGGATAAATTTTGAATTGATTTTATTTTTTAAAAATCTTCTTCAGTTTTTTCTTCCAGTTTTTTTTGCTGTATACATTTTCCAATAACAGCATTTTTGGATGATCATTTTTTAAAAGACTATCATGGTATTGTTTTACCAGTTCCTGCAAAACACCTGAATGGGAAATATCTATTCGATCCTGGTGCCGGGAAAGCTTACCGGGGAACTGTAAGCTGTATCCACTAAAATGGAAAAACAACAAGGGAAAATCTTTATTCACAAAATAGTTTTTTCCTTTTTTTGTTACTTCCCTTTCATGCAAATTCCAATATGCCACATTACATCCCGCATGCTTTACTATAAAAACTTCGTCAAAATAAAGTGGCACTAAATTGAACCAGCTCTGATCAGCATTCAATCCTTCTTTTGCATTTACATATGCCTGGCTAATCATTCTTTTTTTAAACCAATTCAAAAAGCTGTTCCCGATGTTGTTATTCTTAACTGCAAAAAAACCGGCATTGAAGACCCCGTTTTTCAACATTTCCTTTTCAACAGGTCTTCTACCATCTTCTGGGAATGGAACGGTTATGTGCGGCGTTATTAAAATAGAATTGGTTTCGAGTTCATGTTCCAGGTATTGCAAGGAATCATAGACCAAAATATCGCTGTCTAAAAAAATAACCTGGTCTGCGCTGTATTTTTCAAAAGTATAGGAACAATAAAAAGATTTCAAAGCACAATTCAATTCCAATGGCGTATAGCGTTTACTCATATCCTCAAACTCAGGGATATTCAAGGTATGGGCTTCCACTATTTCATGAGGTGAATATTGATCAATACGAACCCGATCATTCAATTTATCTACCAGGCCAATGATCAATTTATAATCCGGGTTATAGCGGATCAAAGAATCCCCCATGCTTTTTGCCTGGGCCAAATGATTAAGTGAACACGTGGTTACTACAACTTTATTCATAATGGTTATAACTCTCTGTAAACATCTGTATATTCTTTTGCAGCCTTATTCCAACTGAATAACATGGCTCTTGCTTTTATACGTTCTTGTGGTTGCGTGGAATGATAATGCTGCATTCCGTTTTCAAATACGGACTTCATGTGTTCCGCATCAAACAATTCAAAATAATAAGCAGCCGAACCCCCTATTTCCGGGAGACAGGTTGCGGTTGACAAAAAAACAGGTTTACCAAACCACATAGCTTCAATAACCGGCAGGCCAAAACCTTCTCCGATACTTGGAAAAAGAAAGGCCTCACAGTTTTTGTAGTACCAGAATTTTTCTTCTTCACTTATAGTTCCAACCAACCTCACTCTTTCCTGTACGCCCCATTTTTTTGCTTCCTGTAGAATTACATCTTTATAAGCCGTATCATTTTTCCCGGCAATAACAAGTTCATAACCTGTGTTTGAAAGTAAAGCCGGTAACACATGAAAATTTTTGCGTGAAGTAAATAAACCTATACTAAATAAAAAGGGTTTTGTTGGGGGATCTAAGGGTTTAGCAAATTGGGTAGTCCTTGGAATGTTACAACCGTTGTAAATAACCTTCCCCGGTTTGTCTTTTATATTCAAATAATCCTGTACATAGTGGCGTGTATATTCTGAAATGTAGGTAATAAAATCTGCCCTTTCCACCCTCTGCCTGATCAGTTTTAAATACCGTTTGCGATGTTGTTGATTCTTTTCTTCTTCTTCAAGGAAATTAAGATCATGAAGGGTAAAAACAAACCTGGTTTTTTTATTGAAAGGTCTGTACCATGATAAAGTTGTTGTAGCATGCCATACATCAAACCGCGACGTACCGAAACGATAAAATTTGTCGACAGACCGGTGCTTTACATAAGAAGCAGTCTCGCCAAAAACACCCACACTTGTTTCCGGCACATAAAAATGCAACTGCAGGTCCTGCCATTGCCGGCATGCCAGCGCCTGGCCCAATTCGCTTGAAAACCGGTATAACCCATTGTAAGGATGGTATTTAAGCCTGTGCATGTCAACTAAAACCTGCTTCATAAAGTCGGCAATTTAACAGAGTTCCGTCATTTCCAGATCACTTATCCAATAATGTGCATGGCAATGCCATACCTTACTTACTTTCGAAGTATGAAAATTTTGATACAATATCTGAAGCCACATAAAACCCTGGTTATATTGGTTTTGATATTAGCTGCCATGAACATTGGCTTTTCTTTGGTTGATCCCATCATCTTTGGTAAACTGATCAACCTTGCCTACAGTTACTGGACCAATAGCGAACCCTACCAACCTTTTTTATGGAGTTTTGCCAAACCTGTATTGCTGCTTTTAGGTGCATCCATTGGTGTGGCGATGGTTAGCCGCATTGCAAAAAACTTCCAGGATTATTTTTTAAATGTTATTGTACAAAAATTTGGTGCAAAGGTTTTTACAGACGGTTTACAACATGCCATGAAACTGCCTTACCAGGAATTTGAAGACCAGCGTAGTGGAGAAACACTCAGCATTTTACAAAAAGTACGTACCGATACTGAAAAATTCATCAACAATTTTGTCAATATTCTTTTTACCGTATTTATTGGAATCGTATTCGTAGCGGTATTTGCCTGGAAGATACACTGGTCATTACCCATCATTTATTTTGGAGGCATTGCATTGTTAATGTTGATCAGTAACCTTTTAAGTAAAAAAGTGAAGACCATTCAAAAAACCATCGTTACTCAAACAACGTCACTTGCCGGAACAACAACCGAATCGCTGCGCAATATTGAACTGGTAAAAAGTTTGGGGTTGACCAACCAGGAAGTGGGTCGCCTGAACAAGAATACTTATAAAATACTCGGACTTGAATTAACCAAAGTAAAACGCATAAGAAGTATATCTTTTATTCAGGGAACTTTCGTAAACACCTTGCGACAGGTTATCCTTTTTATGTTGATGTGGCTTGTATACGGGCATTTATTGAACCCGGGCCAGTTAGCCACCATGCAGATCTTTTCGTTTTTTGTATTTGGACCTTTGCAGGAAATAGGGAATATTATTTTGAGTTACCGGGAAGCAGAAGCATCACTGAATAATTTTCAAAACCTAATGTCCAAAAAACCTGAGTCTATGCCTGCAAACCCCGTGCATCTGGGCCCGATACAGGAACTGGAATTTAGAAATGTAAGTTTCAAACATCAAACTGCTATGCATAAAGCCATTGATGGCATCAGTTTTAAAACACAGCGTGGTGAGACCATAGCATTTGTTGGCCCTTCGGGTTCCGGCAAATCAACTCTCATGAAATTATTGGTTGGATTGTACCGGCCTAACCAGGGAAATATTTTTTACAACGGCATGGATGAAAACAGTATTCATTTTGATGACCTGAGAAACCAGATTGGATTTGTAACGCAAGACACACAACTGTTTAGTGGCACAATTAAAGAAAACCTTTTGTTTGTGAATCCCGGGGCAACAGAGGAAGATCTGATGGATGCATTAACCAAAGCGTCTTGCCAGAATTTATTAACCCGTGCGGAAAAAGGAATTGATACTATGATCGGCGAAGGCGGTTTGAAATTGTCGGGCGGAGAAAAACAAAGGTTAAGTATTGCCCGGGCATTATTACGTAAACCGAAACTTCTCATTTTTGATGAAGCCACATCGGCACTTGACTCCTTAACTGAAGAAGAAATCAATAAGACCATCCGGAACGTATCTTCTTCAAATGACCAGATCACCATTTTAATTGCACACCGTTTATCTACCATTATGCATGCCGACAGGATATACGTATTGGAACAAGGAGTTGTTATTGAAACCGGAACCCACGAAGATCTGTTATTAGACAAAGGCTTATATTATGCCATGTGGAGACAACAGATTGGTGAACGCAAAAATGCACCTGCACCCACCCCGGCCATCAATAACTAAATAAAGAAAGCTCACTGATTGGTGAGCTTTCTTTACGAGTGATTTGTTTTAAAAATTAAGTGGAATATTTATCCTGAACATAAAGTTCCTGCCCATATTAAAAACTCCCTGCCGGCCCGTAACGGGGTTTACAACAGCATATTTAAGCCTGCTAAGATGGCTTTGATAAGCAACGTCCGTGAGATTACTACCGACCAGGTAAACACTGAAAAGTGTTTTATTTTTATTGACTATATCCGTACTGACACTGGCATTGAATAACGTGTAACCAGGAGTATTTGTTTCAGTTTGATAGGCAATAAAAGGTTTGTTTTGATCAAACGTATGTTCCATTTCAAAGTGTACGGCCAGGTTCTTTATAGCTTTTCCTTCTTTTAAAAATTCGCCCCGCAACTCACTGATCCATCGTGGAGCAGGAATTAAAGGCACATTTCGGGTATTTTCTAAAGGACTTTCAAAACGGCCTCTTACATAAGACAAAGAATTCTCCCAATGCAACCAATCCAATGGGTGTGGATGTATGTCAACCAACACTTCCCCGCCATAAAGCGCTGCGTTTCTTTGTCCGAATTGAAATGCCGGAATCAACTCGCCATCAATATCAACCAATGAATCAGCTCCATTGGCGCCTGAAAGTTTTCCATAATAAATAAAATTATTGATGCGGTTGTAAAAAGCGTTTGCCGTAAATAATATGTGTTCTGAATTTAATTCAATTCCCAAGTCTGCCTGAAAAGAAGTTTCTGATTCCAGGTTTTGATTTCCATATTCATACCGGTTGGTTCCTTCATGCGTACCATTTGATGCCAGCTCTGGAACACCAGGTGCACGGAAACCTCTTGCCACGTTGAACTTTACCAAAAAAGTTTCTGAAGCAGCAAAACTTACACCAACACTTCCGGATACATTGGAAAAAGTTCTTTTAAAATCTAAAAACCTGGTTTCACCAGCTTCTTCCAACCCTTTGGTATGAAGGGAACGGTTATCAAATCTCACTCCACCACTAAAGGTTGATCTTCCAATTGTTTTTCTTGAATAAATAAATCCCCCAATATCAAACAGAGAATATTCAGGAATTAGTACTTCCAGTCCCCTATTGGCATTTGTCTGTGCCATACCGTTAATACCTATAGAGGTAGTCCACCCGTTTTTATCATTAATATGATAAGCCGTGTTATAGTTAAATGTCCTCAGGTCGAAAAACAAACTTCTTTCAGAAGGGTCGTCAACATTTCCAAATTCCAGACGGCGATTGCGCTGCCAGCCTGCATTTAAACTGATTCTTCCTCCTAAAATTCTAAAACTGTTATCCGTTATAAACTTAAGGTGGTGAACGTCCTGGTAAGGAATGTGGGGATCAATCGTTCTAAAATCATCCTCTGTTGGAATCGCCTCTATCCCACCGGCCAATGGCTTTATAAATCGCCCCTCTTCATCTCTTTCTCCTTCAACCACACCCAACTTTTGGTTAAAGCTGCTTACAATAAAATGGGTAAAGCCCCATGATCCATTGTAGCCCGCATAACCACCAAAATTCTTTTCATTGAACCGCGAATTAAAAACATGGCCGTCCCATTTGTTTTTATAGTCGGCTGCAGCTTTGTAATCACCCCAAAGATTCCAGTTAAACCCATTTGTATTACCTCCAAGGCTACCAAAAAAAGAGCGCTGTTTATTATTAGTTTGATAGCCCGATAAAATAGATCCCCGCATTGTGTTGTAAGGCTGAGGTGTGGTGGTAATGATGTTGATTACACCAGCCATGGCGTCGCTTCCGTAAATTAATGAAGCAGGGCCTTTTACAATCTCAACCCGGCTCACACTATTTTCGTCAATCTCTATTCCGTGTTCATCACCCCACTGTTGTCCTTCCTGCCTGATGCCATCGTTAATAACCACAAGACGATTATATCCTAAACCGCGAATGACTGGTTTAGAAATTGCCGGGCCTGTTGACAATTGACTGATACCCGGTTGTTTGGCTAAAGCATCAATAATATTGGAAGATGGATTATGTAATAATTCCTGTTTATTGACCCTGCTAATGGAGATGGGTGCCTGCCGTATGTTTGATGCTCCGGCAACAGCCGTCACCGTTACGCCTTCGTTTACAATTATTGAGGTTGTCAATATAAAATCATGCTGGTTTTGGCCTGTAAGATCAAGATGCTCAACCAGTGTTTTGTACCCCCAATATGATACTTCAACTATTGTATGTCCCAGGGGAATATTTTTCAGAAGATAATTTCCGGAACTATCAGATGTTGTTGCGGCTTTGGATTCAGATAAAGTAATATAGGCACCTGCAATTGGTTTGCCGGTGTTCTTGTCAACTACTTTTCCCGTTAATTGTGTTTGCTGCTTTTCCTGCGCCGAAACATACAATAATGCCAATAAGCCTATAGAAAAAAATAATAGCTTTTTCATTTAGAATGAGGTTCATAAAAAAATTAAATAATTATCAAAAACTTGAAAAAAGCTAAACGGCAGGAGGACCCCTTCCTATTTTTTCAAAAAAACGTAGGGGTTTAAAGAAAGAGTTATAGATGCTTATTTCCTGACTTAAAGAATAAGGAACGTCAAAATCAATATTGATCCGCTCTAACACAAAAGGAACTGTTACAACAAGATCTGTAAAATGGCAATGATACGCTTTGGGATGGATGCAGTTGGAAACGGGCTCCGGGTGCGGACAATGTACTTCATCCTTGTGATTGGCCAGTACATCGTGAAAATAAGATTTCGGGGCAATGCTGATGGAAAATACCACAAGCATCACAAAAGCCAATATCTTTTGTATTATAGTTTGCTGCCTCAAGGATTTTTTTAAATCAAAAAAAGAAATTACGGCAAGTTATATCAATGCAACAAAGCTGCAAAATTAAGCTATGCTTCGTTGAAAATCAAAAGTGGCTTTAAACTGGTTATAATTTCTTTATAACCAGCAAAATGATAAGGTTTTTTATAATAGGAAGAAGCACCTAATACCTTGCAGGCTTCCCGGTCACTCTTACTTTCAGAAGTGGAAAGAATGACAACGGGTATATTGGCAAGGCGGGGCTCGTGTTTAAGGTAGTTGAGGGTTTG
>DASTMJ010000195.1:0-8873 GCA_035714205.1 Flavisolibacter sp.
AATGCGTTCCGGTTATGGCTATTATGGTTATGGGCGATATGGATACGGCCAGAGTTATGGTTCAGGATATTTTGAGGACGAAGCCATGGAAGATGGGCCTTTAAATAAATGGTTTGGCTGGCTCGACATGAAAAAATGGAATAAAAAGAAAACTAAAAGAACAACTGTATAATGCGCATATTGGTGACCGGTGGAGCCGGTTTTATTGGATCGAACCTGGTAGAACACCTTTTAAATTTAAATGAAGTAGAAACTGTCAGGGTATTAGACAACCTGGCTACAGGCAATCCTGATAATCTGGCCGCATGTACTTCAAATCCCAAATTTCAATTTATGGAAGGTGATATCCGGGACTTTGAAACCTGCTTACGGGCTACGGATGGAATGGACCTGGTTTCTCACCAGGCAGCTTTAGGTTCCGTTCCACGTTCTATAAATGATCCCTTAACCACCAACAACGTAAATATTACCGGCACGCTGAACATTTTCACGGCAGCAAAAGAAAACAAGATCAAAAGAGTGATATATGCAGCCAGTTCATCCACATATGGAGATCATCCAGGCTTACCTAAAGTAGAAGGAACTATTGGATCACCGTTGTCACCTTACGCAGTCACCAAGTATGTAAATGAATTGTACGCTCAGGTGTATGCCCGGGTATATGGCCTGGAATTGATAGGATTGCGTTATTTTAATGTCTTCGGACCCAAACAGAATCCCCAGGGAGCGTATGCAGCAGTCATTCCTTTGTTTATCCGGGCCGTATTAAACAACGAACCGCCACTGATTAATGGAGATGGTGAACACAGCAGGGATTTCACTTTTGTAGCTAATGCAGTGGAAGCAAATGTAAAAGCGCTGTTTACAAAAAATAAAGAGGCCGTGAACCAGGTATTTAATATTGCCTATGGTGAACGCACCACCCTGAATGAATTATTTGAGAACATAAAGGAAGTAGCAGGTAGCGACCTTGCGCCAAAATATGGACCTGAAAGGGAAGGAGATGTGCGTCATAGCCTTGCCGATATTTCAAAAGCAAGAACTTTATTGGGTTATGACCCGGTAGTTAGTGTAAAGCAGGGCTTAAAGCTGGCCTATGATTGGTACAGGCAGCACCATCATTTCGGGTATTCCTGATTCGTATTTGAATGTCATACTTCGTACACCCAACAGCCGTTATAGATGAAGGAGCCAGGATTGGTAATGATGTTAAGATCTGGCACTTTAGTCACCTTATGGGTAGTTGCATAATTGGTGATCATTGCGTAGTTGGACAAAATGTGTTTATTGATAAAAAAGTGGAATTGGGCAACAACGTACATGTGCAAAACAATGTATCCTTGTACGAAGGAGTGATTTGCGAAGATGATGTTTTTATAGGCCCCTCTGCCGTTTTTACCAATGTAATTAATCCCAGGAGCGCAATAGATCGCAAAGACCAGTTCAGGCCTACTATTATACGGAAAGGGGCTACAATAGGTGCAAATGTTACGGTAGTTTGCGGCAACGAAATAGGTGCTTATGCCTTTGTGGGAGCGGGTGCTGTGGTTACAAAACCTGTAAAACCATATTCAATGGTGATCGGCAATCCTTCTCGTCATATGGGTTGGATAAGTGAATATGGTCATCGTTTGATTTTTGACGAAACATGTACAGCAACCTGTAAAGAAAGCGGGCAGGTATATGTTTTAAAAGATGATACGGTCATTAGAAAAAAATAACGGTCATCAACAAGGATTGTCTTTCATAGAAGCAAATAATTGAAGTCTTAAATATGAGTGATAAAACTATCATTATAACAGGAGGTGCAGGATTTATTGGATCGCATGTCGTTCGCCTCTTTGTTACAAAGTACCCTGGTTACCAAATCATCAATCTCGATGCCCTGACCTATGCCGGGAACCTCGAAAATCTGAAAGACATAGAAGGTTCTGGCAATTACAAATTTGAAAAAGTAAACATTCTCGATACGACAGAACTGGAAAGGGTTTTTTCAACCTATAACCCTGATGGAGTGATTCACCTGGCAGCAGAGTCGCATGTCGATAGGTCCATTGTTTCTCCGCTTGATTTTGTTTATACCAATGTCGTGGGTACAGTGAACCTCTTGAATGCGGCTAAAAAACACTGGAATGGCCAGTACGAAGGCAAATTGTTTTATCATGTATCTACCGATGAAGTGTTTGGCGCTTTAGGTGATACAGGTTTTTTCACAGAAACAACTCCGTACGACCCGCATTCGCCATATTCTGCTTCAAAAGCTTCCAGTGATCATTTTGTAAGAGCCTATCATGATACCTATGGATTGCCGGCTATTGTAACAAACTGTTCAAATAATTATGGTCCTTACCATTTCCCTGAAAAACTTATCCCGTTGTTCATCAATAATATCATTAATAAAAAACCCCTGCCTGTTTATGGCGATGGACAATATACCAGGGATTGGTTATTTGTAAAAGACCATGCAAGAGCCATTGACCTTGTATTTCATAAAGGAGTTAAAGGAGAAACCTATAACATAGGTGGCTTTAATGAATGGAAAAATATTGACCTTGTGAAATTGCTTTGTAAACTCATGGATGAAAAATTGGGAAGAAAAGAAGGTGAAAGTGAGCAGTTGATCACCTATGTAAAAGACCGCCCGGGCCACGACAGGCGGTATGCCATCGATGCAGGCAAGATCAATAAAGAACTAGGCTGGACACCTTCCGTAACTTTTGAAGAAGGACTGTCTCAAACCATTGACTGGTATTTGCAGAATACAGAATGGCTAAAGCATGTAACCAGTGGGAAATACCAGGAATATTACGAGGCACAGTACCTTCAGAATTCCTAGCCTTGCTTCATTTCTCTTCAAGCAAAAGGTAACGGTTGGGAATGTTTAACATCGAATAATTAAAATTCCCGGGAATAAGAACTTTCCAGATTTTACCGGCTTCAGTTTCTTTAATGTCGAACTCCCGGGTTTCAAAATCACCTGCTTCTTTTTGTAAAAGCCTGGTAACTGGTTTCGTTCCGGTTGGTGACGTTATCTGTAAGGTATTCAACTGGGCTTTATAACTAACGGTTGTAATACCTTTCGGCATAAACAGGTGAGAGGGATAAAAATGCGGATCATAGGTATAGGCTTCATAAGGGTCAGATAGCTTTTTATAAAAAGCCATGATGCCCCTCGGCGCTCCATCAAAAAAGAAAATTCCATTTTCAGTTTTGATTTCCATTCTATACGTTGTCCCGGCTTTCGCATTCATAAAAACAGTTGTTTCGCCGGCAGGTAATTTCAGGCTCATCTCGCCACTGGTTTTATCTATAGTAATGGCTGAAGGTGCCGAATAGTTTTTATCTACAGTACTGATGGTTACTTTAGGTGCTTCACCCGTCAGTACGTATTTGATCTTTACAGTCGAGGGCTTTTCTGTATAAATCCCAACATAACCCCGGGCATTGGAATTGCCCCCGAGCACAATGGTTTTTGAGGCCTTATACTTACCTGGCATTTCTCTTAGAACATCATTAAAATTGTAGGAAAGCGGGGATACTGATGTTTTATATAAACCTTTTAATAGCTCAAAGTTTTTTTCAGTTTCCGCCCGTGGAACACCCTGGTCAATTTTGTTCCATGCCGCCTTTTGTTTTGGCGTTTCAGGGAACCAGTCTCGGTGTAACTGCTGGTAAAATTGAAACTTCTGTTCTGCTTGATTGCTGTTCAGGAAAGCATAACTCACCAGTTGCATGATCCGGTAACTGTGTACAATCCTGGTTTCGTATAATTGCCAGGCATATTGAGCCACCGGGAGCAGTCGCTGATCAGGCGATCCGTTTTTAAGATCTCTTGATTGGTAAACAAGATGAATAAATTGAAGATATTGTTTTAATTCGGAGAGCCGGCTGTCAATTAATTTGCCTTTTGTACCGGTAGTTGCTTTTTGCAGAAGATCCACGGCATTGCCTAGCTGGTTGACAGTAAAAGACGGGTTAGCATAAAAAAGGTTGAACAACTCTTTAATATGTTGTTGGCTGCCAGGATACAGATCCTGTATAAGCACATCCAGGTTTTTTTGCCAGTCACTGTTCCCATCAGCCATATATCTTCCAATGACCCACAAGGGAATACCAGTGGCGAATTTGCTTAAAGAGGTTTCATACAGCGTTCCTTCCGAACCGTTTTGAACACTATGCACCAGTCGTTTTATGGTTTCGTCAAGAGTGATTCCTCCCGGCAGGTCAAATTGGGAATCCGTGTACTTAAAATAATCATATAAACTAAAGCGTTTGGCCTTCGCCGCCCATAGTTTGACAAATGAAGGACCAAAGGCAATATTTTGATATTGGTAAGGAATGATTTGTACAAATACACGCGGATGCAATTCAAAGCTCGGTGGTTCTGCATGTGAGCTATAGGCATAAAGGTTTACGCCGATGTTTGGATGGTTGGGAAACAATTGATCCAGTTTTTCTGCGGCGAGATTAGCAGCGCCATATACCTGGTCACTGATAGATGGCAATTGTTTCTTTGCATTGGCAGGAAGGTTGTTTAAAAATCCGCCTCCGTCTGACGGTTCAATTGAAACGAGGTCGGTAAAGTTGGGAGGTGGTGTTTTATAATCTTTTCGGGTGAAAGAAGCAATGGTCCAGTCCACGTAAAAATTCAGGGCGTTTTTATTAAGGTAATTTAATTTGATGGCCTGGTCAGCATGATCATTATTGGTTAACGGGGAAACCAGCCATTGCGGATTTTGCTTCAACTGTTTTTTGTTTTCCAGTATGAAATTTTCACCCCTGTGCCCGGCAAGCTGGTAGGCTGAACCAAAACCGTTCCTGGTTTTCCAAAGCCTCCACGCCTTCTCAACACTTTTATCAGGGTCCGAATTCCCTGAACCCAGCCCGCCGGTGCCAAAGAAATCGCGGATCTGTAAAAAGGGTTGATCAGTAATAATGCGTTTCGTTCCAAACGGGTGAGCCAGGGAAGGAATAATGGTGTACAATTCATCGGGCAGGTAAAATTTAAAGCCCAATAAACGAAGGTGTTTATAAAAACCAAATATGAGACCTTCGTTGGAAGCAGATGAAATAATTAAAATCTTATTTCCATCGGTCTGAAGATGAAAACTTTCTTTGGTGGTAAACTCAGGCCGATTGGCTATTTTTAAAACAATACCCTTTTTTACTTTTTTATCATCAGTAGTTATCTGCCAGTTTTCCCTGGTAGATTGAGATAGTAGGTAAATAAAATCTTGTTGCAGTTCTTTTGATAAGTCTGGCGGGGTAAATAGTGAATAACTTTGCGCTCCGGCTGTTAACAAAATGCCACAACATAGGAACAATATGGTAACAGAATAAATAGCTTTTTTATGAAAATAACTAGCGCTCATATATTAAGTTGAAGAAATTAGAACAAAAATTCCCTTATTATTTTAAATCTGCCTGATAAAAAATTCTTAATAAATTATGTCTTTAGACCTTAATGGTAAATCAGTCCTCGTTACCGGCGGTACCGGTTCTTTTGGAAAAGCCTTTACCGGGTATGTTCTTAAAAAATGGCCAAATATCAAAAGGCTGGTGATCTATTCCAGGGATGAGCAAAAGCAATTTAACATGGCTCATGAATACCCCCATTCCAAATACCCGATGATCCGGTTTTTTATAGGTGATGTAAGAGATTTTGAACGTTTAAAAAGAGCTTGTCATGATATCGATATCGTAATTCATGCCGCTGCCATGAAGCATGTGCCTATTGCAGAATATAATCCCGATGAATGTGTTAAAACAAACATCGGCGGTGCAGAAAACGTGATCCGGGCCGTACTTGAAACAGAGGTTCAGAATGTAGTGGCACTTTCTACAGATAAAGCTTGCGCTCCCATAAACTTGTATGGCGCCACAAAGCTAACCTCTGATAAGCTTTTTATAGCAGCCAATAATATAAAGGGAAACAAAGACATCCGTTTTTCTGTGGTTCGGTATGGCAACGTCATGGGTTCAAACGGGTCTGTAATACCCTTCTTTTTAAATAAAAGAAAAGAAGGCGTGCTACCTATTACAGACCCTAATATGACACGCTTCAATATCTCCCTGACGGAAGGTGTTGAAATGGTTTTACATGCGCTTGAAACCGCTTGGGGCGGAGAGCTGTTTGTTCCCAAAATCCCGTCTTATCGTATCACGGAAGTAGCAGAGGCCATTGGTCCCGAATGCCGGCAGCAGGTCGTAGGTATTCGCCCTGGTGAAAAAGTGCACGAGGAAATGATTACAAGCTCCGATTCTTTTTCAACATACGACCTCGGTAAATATTATGTGATTCTGCCACAAGCCTGTAATTGGGACATGGACAAATACCTTAAGCATTTTAAAGCAGTAAAAGTTCCTGAAGGTTTCAATTATAATTCCGGTACCAACACAGAATGGTTATCTATTGAAGAAATAAGAAGCCTGATCAGGGAACATGTGGATCCTCAATTCCAAACCAATCATACTTATGAAGCCCATACCATACGGTAAGCAATACATTTCCAAAGAAGATCTGGAAGCAGTTACAGAAACACTTCAATCAGATTTTCTTACACAAGGGCCAAAGATTGCTGAATTTGAGCAGGCTTTTGCCCGATATATCGGAAGCAGGCATGCCCTAGCTGTAAATAACGGAACCTCAGCCCTTCACCTGGCAGCTGAGGCACTGGGTGTAAAAGAAGGTACTAATGTCATTACAACTCCTATCACATTTGCTGCCTCTGCCAACTGCGTGAGGTATTGCGGCGGTAATGTTTATTTCGCAGATATTGATAAGAGTAGTTACCTCATTGACCTCAACAAGGTAGAGGACCTGCTTCGATCAAAACCAGCCGGTTTTTTTTCGGGATTAATACCTGTTGATTTTGCTGGCCGTGCCGTGAACCTGGAAGATTGCAAAAACCTGGCTGATAAATATAACCTTTGGATTATTGAGGATGCGTGCCACTCCCCAGGTGGTTATTTCACTGATTCAAAAGGAACAAAACAATATTGCGGAAATGGTCATTTTGCCGATGCCGCCGTATTCTCATTTCACCCTGTTAAGCATATTGCCTGCGGCGAAGGTGGAATGGTCACTTGCAAAAGAGATGATATTTTCAGGAAGATCACCCTGCTCAGAACACATGGTATTACCAGGGATCCAGCGCTTTTACATGAGAACGATGGAGGATGGTATTACGAAATGCAGGAACTGGGTTATAATTACCGGCTTACTGATTTCCAGGCAGCCCTGGGACTTTCCCAGTTGAAAAGAGCTGATACCGGCCTTGAAAGAAGAAAAGCTATCGCCAGAGCATACACTGAAGCATTTACTGGCTTCGAAAAGATCATCGGACAATCAGGATTCGTTGAAGGGCATGCTTATCATCTTTATATAATTGAAGTTGAGGACAGGGCAAGACTTTACAACCATCTTCGCTCAAAAAATATCTTCACACAGGTTCATTATATACCTGTTCACAGGTTGCCTTATTACCAGTCCCTGGGCTGGAAGCTGGGTGATTTTCCGGTAGCTGAAAGCTATTACAATAACTGTCTGAGTTTACCAATGTATCCTACATTAACCGAAGAAGAACAACAATACGTAATTGATCAAATCAAAGCTTTTTAATAACTATATAATGGGAAAAACGCAACAGGAAAGATTCTGGGATGGTGAATTTGGGAAGGAATATACTAATAGAAATAAATGGAATAGTGATGAAGAATGGGATAAAATTTATCTCGATACCTGGGGAGAGACTAAATTAGAGATCAACAATAAGGTAATGGCTGATTTGCCTCGGGACATTAAAATACTTGAGGTCGGATGTAATTATGGCGCCCAGCTACGAGGTTTTCAACGTATGGGTTTTACCAATCTTTTCGGAGTTGAACTGCAACCGTATGCTGTTGAAGAAAGTAAAAAAACATATACAGGTTTAAATATTATAACCGGTTCAGGTTTTGATATCCCTTTTAAAGATGGATTTTTTGACCTTGTCTGTACAAATGGTGTCCTGATTCATATTTCGCCGAATGATCACTTTTCCTTTATGAAAGAAATTTATCGATGCACAAACAAATATATTATGGGCTGGGAATACTACGACAAAGAGCTTCGGGAATTAAACTACAGGAATAATCAGGGTTTTATGTGGAAAGCAGATTATTCCGGGATCTATAAAAATTCTTTTCCCGATCTAAAAATTATCGATCAACATTTGGTGAAATATACAGCAAACGAAAACCGGGATGCCATCTTTTTACTTTCTAAGCCTTAAAATGATACCTTAATTTAAACTGGCTAAAATGCATTAGTAAATTAATTCGCTATTGAGTTTCATGAAACCAACAATCATTTTTAGGGCGGATGGAGATAATAGAATCGGTTTAGGGCATATGATCAGGTCATCGGCGCTCGCCACAATGATTAATGAACAATATAATTGCATCCTGGCAACCAGGTGTAATGTAAAACCAGTGCTTGATGAGTTGAGAGATAATTTTGACAAAATCATTACACTCCCGGAAAGCAGTTATAAAGAAGAAGCTGCAAATTTTTCTACTATTGCATCTACCAATGATCTTTTTATCCTTGACGGATATCATTTTGATTCAGCTTATCAGCAAGTTTTGGTTGAACAGGGAATTGACTTCTTCTGCATAGATGATATTCATGCATATAATTTCTATGCAAAAGTTATCATCAATCATACGGGCGGACTAAGTCATTTTGATTATCGTTCCATCCCTTCAACTCAGTATTTCTTTGGTCCACATTTCGCACTTTTAAGAAAACCCTTCCTTGAAGCAGCAAAAAACAGGAGGGAGGCTGTCAGTAACAAAAATTGCTTCATTTGTTTTGGTGGTGCTGATCCAAA
>DASTMJ010000196.1:0-6380 GCA_035714205.1 Flavisolibacter sp.
TTTATATATAGTTCTGTTTAATTATTTTCGTAAACTGCCATGGAAATTGCAACATCCTATAAAGATCAGAGTTGGAATGAATCATTGAAGGATGAATCCTTCAAGATCAAATTATATATTGGTGGTGTTCTGTTAGCAATCGTACTCGTCAGTTTTCCTTTTTTCTTTCAATATATAGAACAACGTGACGGAGATGTATTGAATGATGTTGTTTTAGATGCACTGGTAGCCAGGGATGTTTCAGTTCCCATCTTTACCATTATCTGGGCTACTACCATTTTGTTTCTTATTCGCAGTATTCAAAGCCCCGGACTTTTTCTAACGTTTATGTATGGGTTTGTTTTACTTTCATTAAGCCGGTTTCTTACCATATACTTTGTTCCTTTAAATCCTCCGCAAGATCTTATTCCATTGGTAGATCCTATCAGTAATTCTTTTTATGGAAAATCATTCATAACAAAGGATCTTTTCTATTCGGGACACACAGCAACACAGTGTCTATTCTTTTTAAGCTTTCGTCGAAAAATTGACAGATACATCGCTCTTTTCTGTACTATTGCAATTGGTTTTTTAGTACTGGTACAACATGTACATTATACAGTTGATGTCATAGCTGCACCGGTGTTTACAATCATTTGCTTTTTCATCGCAAAGAAAATTGTAAATTCGAAGCCAATATCATTAATAGAACCAATTGAACGTTAAAGGATTAGTGGGAGTTGGTCAATTGTTTTTAATTAAAAACGCCCTTGGGCAGGTAAAAAAGTACAAAGCCATGAACAAACTGCAGGTACCGCATTTCACTCTTACTAATAAGTTGACTCAGGAACAACTGGATTTTTTTGATAAGAATGGTTTGATCATTTTCAGGAAATTCATTTCAAGAGAAATGGTTGATCTTTTCATCAAAGAAACTCAAAGACTGGAAAAAGAGTGGCTGGATGCAGGTCTAGAAAAAGTAAACGGAATTCCTCTAAAGTTTGGAAAAGACGAGAATGACAACAAAATTATTCAACGGTTATGTTTTGTATCGCAACATAGCCCTGTACTTCATGATTTTTTGCAGGATCCACGTTTCCAGGCTTTACTTGACCTTGTAAAACCATTTGAAGGCAGAATTGGCGAGGATGAAAAAGATGGGCTTGTTTTAAATAATTATATAAGAACTCCCAATAGTGCTTTCTCTCAAATGGGATGGCATACCGATAGCCCAAGAGATCTTTTCCTTGGACAACGTATCATGCCTATGCTGAACGTAGGAATTCACCTTGATACCGTTCCATTTGAAAACGGAGGGTTAAGGGTTCTTCCCGGAACACACAAACAAGGCATGCTTCGTTTGTTGTTTGGAAAAAAATACTTCATTGATCATAAGCCAGACCCCCGTGAAGTAGGTTTGGATATAGAAGCTGGAGACCTTACAGTGCATGACGGCCGTTTGTGGCACCGTGTACAGCAGTCTCCCTATTATGGAGAGAAAAGCAGGCGCCGTGTAATGTATGTACCAGTAGTAACAGGTAAGTACATGCCAAAAGATAAAAACAGCAAGACGCCGTTCTATCATAGATTTGCTTCAACTGTTCAGAATTAATTCCATAACATGTCATTTGCTTTAATTACAGGTGCCAGTAAAGGCATAGGTAAATCTATTGCCCTTCAGCTGGCTGCCAATAAAAAAGACCTGTTGTTAATTGCCCGTAGTGAACAACAGTTGCAGGAGCTGGCAACAGATGTGCAGAAGAAATATGGAATCAAGGCTTATTACCTGTCAATGGATCTCTCCCGGCAGGAAGCTTCACGTCATGTTTTTAACTGGTGCTCGGAAAACGGATACGATGTAGATATGCTTATAAACAACGCCGGCTATGGTTTAAGTGGTTCTTTTGAACGATATACGTTGGAAGAACATGTGAACATGATGCAATTAAATATGAACGTGGTGGTAGAGATGACCTATTTGTTTTTACCCCAATTAAAGAAACAGTCCAAAGCTTACATTTTAAATATAGCGTCTTCAGCCGCTTACCAGGCTATTCCTTATTTAAGCTTATATGCAGCTTCCAAATCGTTTGTGTTACAATTTTCCCGCGGACTCCACCATGAATTGAAACAAACAAATGTATCGGTAACCTGTGTAAACCCGGGAGCAACAGATACTGCTTTTGTAGACAGGGCTAATGTAGGGACAAAGGGTCTTGAACTGGCAAAAAAATTTAACATGCGGCCCGATGAAGTTGCCAAAATTGCTTTGGATGGAATGTATAAAGGCAAAACAGAAGTGATCACTGGTTTTTTAAACAAACTTGGAGCAGCACTAGCCTGGCTTTTACCTAAAAAAACAATTGAAAAAGCTTCAGCAAAAATTTACCAGTAGTTTTGGTTGCCGTTCGTTTCCAAAATTCTCCTATATTTGCAACCCAAAATAACGGCTCCGTAGCTCAACTGAATAGAGCATCTGACTACGGATCAGAAGGTTTCAGGTTTGAATCCTGACGGAGTCACAAAAAACCTCATCTACATTGATGAGGTTTTTTTATTGATCGTTTAGAATTCATCTTCTATTTAATGGTTGTCTCTTTCGGTAATTGAATCATAAATCCGGAATTACCGCCTGCCACAGTTGTTGGCACCTGACCCGACCATTTCTGAACTTTAATGTATTCAATATATAAAGGAGTAAGTGAAAGCTGTTCCCGTTTTATGGCCTCTGCCCTGCCCGCTGCCTGGATCACAGCCTGTGCAGAATCACCACGGGCCTCTGCAATTTTTCGTTCCGCTTCTGCTACAGCAACCTGTCGCTGGTTCTCTGCCACCTGAACTTCCTGTATAGCTCTTGTTTTTGCAATGATGGATTGCGAAATTTCGGTAGGCGGTACAATGTTGGTTCGTAATTGCGATACATTGAACCATTGTGATACCCGCTTATTACATTCCTTTACAATAGAATATTCAAATTCTTCGCGGTGATTAAAAATGGAATCAACAGTATAACGGTTGGCTACATCATTCACCGATCCTACAATTGCATTTTTTAACCAACCCTGTTCCATCTCCTTAACCCCAACACGAAGGTTTTGAAACATGCTAGCTACATTACCGGGGATTAATGGAATAATTGAATGATGGTTTTATGGTGGCCCGGAATCCTCCCCGGGTTACAATATCTGCTTCCTCATAATCAATATGCTGTTGATGAATAGGGAACTCGTATATTTTTGATATCCACGAATTATAAAATACCCAACCTGTTACGTATTCCGTTTTACCAATGCCACGATTATCGCCAATGTTACTCACTTTAATTCCCACATGGCCTGCATCAATTCGCTCAACATCAATCGGATTGATAGTAGATATAACCAATGCAATAATGAAAGCAGCAGCAAGACGCCACAAATTGGAAGCTCTGAAACGTTCATCTGCTGTGTAATAATTACTCTTTCTAAAAACCTGGAAAATTAAACCGCAAATCAAAAAAGCTATAATAAAGAAAAATAGAGGGATCATTCTAGTTAGATTTTAAAAAGCCTATAAACGACAATAAATGTTTGATGAATAAATAAAAAAGAACGAAAATGAGTATGATAAAACCGGTAAATAAAAGCCAGTTGCCCGATATATCAAATTCAATCAGATAACTAACAAGGATAAAATTTAGAAGCGCATGAATTATAAGTGCTGCAAAACGTAAGGCCAGTTTGTCAAGCCTCTTTGATGAATTCTTCATGTTGATTTGCGCATAAACATATATAAAAGCCGAGCAATTTGCAACAGTTCGTTGAAGTTTCATGAAAGCAATAATCACCATCGCACTATTTGCATACAAAGATTTTGTATACTTAAAAAGAACATTGGCACAACAGTTTATATAACTAACAGGTGAATACACTTTTTCCCATAGAATACCCGGCCCCTGCAGGATTTGAATATATACCCGGCTTCCTTACAGAAGATGAAGAAAAACGACTTTTGAATGAAATCAGTAAAATTGAACTGCATAATTTGTTATTCCAGGGCTATGAAGCTAAACGCAAAACGGCATCCTTTGGAATGGACTGGAGTTTTGAAAAGAAGCAACTGTCCAAAGGAAAAGAAATACCACCAGGTTTTTTGCCTCTCCTTCAAAAGGTTTCAGGTGAGCTTAAAATAAAAGTAGAAAGTTTTGCTGAGCTTTTAATTACTGAATACCCTGTTGGCTCTGTTATAAACTGGCACCGTGATGCGCCACCATTTGATATCATAGCGGGTATTTCTTTAAAATCAGATTGCAATTTCAAATTCCGCCCACATGATAAAAACCTACAGGGCAGAAATTCAATTGTTTCCATTCCCGTTACCAGGCGCTCCCTGTATGTGATGAAAGGCGCTTCCCGAACAGAATGGCAACACAGTGTAGCACCGGTCCGGCAAATACGCTATTCCATTACATTGCGAACTCTAAAACTCCAATGAATATGTAAAACAGATTTAAGCAGATGCTTATTCAGTATTTCAAGATAAAACCCGGGAGAGTGGAATGAAATAGAATTCCATTCAAGCTTTATCTGAAGGCTGGCCTGTATTTTCAATGTTAAAGTTTTATCCTGAAACGTTACCGATCGGGCGTAGAATTGATGTGCGTTAAGTTTCATTAAAATTATTTCTGCTTATTCATGGAAACACTTTTAATTTGCACTATTGTGTACTAAATACACTTGAGATACTTATGAACACACCTAAAACAATTGGTTTTATAAAATGTGGAAAGAAGCAGCTTGCGGCCGATTCTTCTTTAAACG
The DNA here is from genome assembly GCA_035714205.1 of Flavisolibacter sp. Taxonomy (GTDB): domain Bacteria; phylum Bacteroidota; class Bacteroidia; order Chitinophagales; family Chitinophagaceae; genus Flavisolibacter. The sequence continues at coordinate 4,779 of DASTMJ010000196.1, forward strand.
GCAGCAGGTCAATTTCAAAGATATTCGTACGGGAAACAGAGGACCTGCAACAATGCATGGTCCACTACCCTGAAGCTGAAATTGTACATACTAAAGAACCTATTTTAAATGATACTACTATTGATCATGTAATATTTTATGAACCAGGCACTGAGGATATGAAGCTTGTTGCTGAAGTATTACAATCCGGGAAAAATGTGCAGATATTAAAGAACTAAATTTATTCCGCATGAAAAATGCCTGCTCAGGCAGGCATTGATACTTTCTGGTTTATGTAGTGCCGGTACCCCAATAGTGAATATTATTGTGCACCCTGTCCTACCCTGTTTTGTTCTTCCTGGGAACTCCCGGTTTTTCTACGTTGCCCCTGAACGTTTTGTCCCTTATTAAACCTGTAGCTGAACGTTAATCCTACTCTCCGGTTATCCCATTTATTTACAACATAGGCATCTATATTTCCAAACTTAATATCCACCTTCGCACTTTGAATATAAAAAGGATCATAAATATTTAGCTTGATACTGCCTTTGTTCTGCAGAATTTGTTTACCAAAACCAAAAGAAAACACTCCCATTGGCCGGATAAGAAATAATCCTGTTTCCTGTGCGGTTGATCTGAAAAATCCACTGACTTCTGCGGTCCATGTTTTAGCGAACTTAAATTGCTGGCTTGAATTTCCCATAAAAGTCGTCATGCGAACATCAAGCTCGTTATTATTTACAATTCCCTTGTAATGGTTGTTGTTCACGTTTACAAAAATGCTTGTAGTCCACCATTTTGTAACAGCTTTGTTATACGTAATGGTAGCGCCTATCACTTTACGGCTGGCAACGTTTTCTTTTGTTTGAAAAGTAACCTTTGTCTGGTCATTTTGTTTCAGGATGTCATTTAATATATCTGTTGTGGATGTATAACTGATAGTGGTGTTTAATGCACCCCCGTAATTATGCGATAGTTCAATATTATGTGTGAATTGTGGCGTAAGGTTTGGATTTCCTTTTCGGTAAGTATACTGGTCCAGGAAGTATTGAAACGGGTTCATATCCTGGTAATTCGGACGTTCGATTCGGCGGCCATATGATAATGTAAAATTATTTTTTTCATTCATTGCATAACTTACATAAGCAGTTGGAAAGAGTTGCGTATAGTTCTTTTTAAAACTGGTATCTTTTTGTACTCCATTACCAAACTGGTTTCCTTTTGCTATGGTATTTTCTGCTCTTAGTCCTGCCTGGAAGCCCCACTTATCAATCTTCTTACTGAAATTTATATATCCCGCATTGATATTTTCTTCATAAACAAAATGATTACTCCTTGCCTGGTCAATTATCCAGTTGCCACCGGACTTATCATAATTTGTATATTGAGCGTCATTGTCTGTTGATACAAAACTGCTTTTAAATCCTGCCTCCAGTTTTGTATTTTCTTCCAACACCTTTACATAATCAACTTTACCGCTGTATATGGCAATTTCAGAAGGTAGATTACCTCTTAATAAAAACGGATCCCCGGATAAGTCCCCCGCTGCATCATAATTGTAATTATCAGATATTTGTTTGCTGGTAGATTGATACCCGATGAAGTCCAGGTCTGCGGTAAGTT
>DASTMJ010000197.1:0-2638 GCA_035714205.1 Flavisolibacter sp.
AGGAAAGAATGATCATATGGTAGATCAGGAAGCTTATATAAAAACAAGGTTATTTGACATGTTTTTAGGCGATTGGGGAAGACATGAAGATAACTGGAGATGGGCCTTGTTTGACAGCGGCACCCGCAAAATTTATAAACCCATACCAAAAGACAGGGATCAGACTTTTGCAAGGTTTGAAGGCAAATTTTTAAACCTTGTTATTGCCCTGGGCAAGTTTAAGGAATTGCAAAGTTTTGATGATAAAATTGAGAATATAAAATGGTACAATTATCCTGCTTATAAAATTGACAGCCGCTTTACAAACAGCCTGTCAAAACAAGACTGGATTGAAGCTGCACAAGAGTTGCAAAAAGATCTGACGAATAAGGCAATTGAAAAAGCTATTCAACAAATGCCGGCAGAAATATCCGGAATTTCCGGAGAAGAAATTATCTTAAATCTAAAATCACGCAGAGATCAGCTCATTGAATATGCTGCAGAATATTATGCATTCCTGGCAAAAAATGTTTCGATACCCGGCTCTAAAGAAAGTGAATGGTTCGAGGTAAAGCGAATAAATGATACTGAAACATCAGTATCCATATATAGGTTGGGAAAAACTGGGGAGAAACAAAAAACACCTGTTTATTCACGAATCTTTTTAAATGGGGAAACAAAGGAAATCAGGTTATATGGTGTTGATGGTAATGACCGGTTTACAATAAATGGCAATGTAAACGATGGAATTAAGATAAGGGTTATTGGAGGACCGGGAAAGGATACCATTATTGACCAATCTTATGTAGGCGGCTGGGGTCATAAAACCAAAATTTATGACAACCCCGGGAACGAAATTGAAAAATCTGATGAAACAAAAGTGCACCTTTCAAACCATAGTTCTGTTAACCGTTATGAATACGACATCTTTAAATTTGATACCAGAGGTGTAAAGCCTGTGTATTATTACAATAGTTTTTACAGGTTTTATGTGGGCCTTGGATATTCCATTACAAAAGACCGCACAAGAGACGGGACCTTCAGAGAAAAACATAGTGCAGGAATCAATTATTCATTGGTAGAGAAATCTTTTCATCCCTATTACAAGGCTACATTTTCAGAACTGATTGGCAACTGGAATTTTAATGTGAATGCCGGTTTTGATGCGGTCAGGCGTTTTAATTTTTTTGGTTTGGGAAATGAATCAGTTGCCCAAACAAATGATGTCTCATATTACTGGCTTCGCATGAAAACTTTGTATGGTGGTTTTGGAATTGACCAGAGTTTTTTATCCCGGCATAATCTACGAATTGACTTCTTATACAACGGAATTAAGGTATTAGATAATGAAGGAGGATATATTTCCTTAAAAGGACGAAATATTGACCCCTCCTATTTTAACTGGAAACACTATGCCGGAACACAGTTAACATACTCTTATCTTAAAACAAACGACAGGATTGTGCCTACAAAAGGAACAAACTTCCAACTCACCGGATCTTACATTCAAAACATAAAATCAGCTGCAGGTTCTGTTGTAAAAAGTTCTGCTTCGCTCAACCTGTACTTCCCACTGGTTAAATCGTTTTCGCTGGCTGTAAAAACAGGCGCTGCCACACTCTGGGGCAATCCTGAATTCCACCAGTATAACAACATTGGTGGTTTTTATACGCTGCGTGGTTTTTGGAGATATCGTTTTTACGGAAGATCTATGGCCTATAATCAAAATGAGGTCAGGTGGCTGCCCGATGTAAAAGGCTATTATTTCAGTGGCCGGATTGGACTGGTCGGTTTTTTTGACCAGGGTAGAATATGGCATCCAAAAGAAAGATCAAACAAATGGCATTACGGATATGGCGGCGGTATCATGCTTGTTCCTTTCAATAAAGTTGCCATTGTTGTCACCTACGGGTTCTCAGAAGAAGGAAGAAGGGCAAATATCAGGCTGGGCAAATTCTTATAACTCCTGCTCTCAATTTAACATAACCTACTTTTGAAAAAAACATTGAATGAAACAACTGTTCATTTGCTTTTTGTTGATTAGCATTTCTCAAATTGCAAGTTCCCAGGTAGATTCTACTACGCCGCCCTATAAAAAATTTCCAACGGTACCACCACTTCAACTTTTATTGGCTGACAGCACCACTACTTTCACTAAGGACAAACTGTCTTCAAAAAAACCTGTTTTGATCATGTTGTTTAGTCCTGACTGCAGTTATTGTCAACATGAAGCGGAGGAATTTTTAACCCGAAAAGAGGAATTGAAAAAAATACAGGTTGTTATGATCACATTTCACCCGCTATGGCAAATGAATGAGTTTGTAAAAAAATACCGGTTGAATGAATTATCCAATATTGTTGTTGGAAAAGATATATACCTGACAATGCCATCCTTTTATAATATTCACAACCTGCCTTTTCATGCATTGTATGATAAAAAAGGAAAGCTGATCACCGTGCAGGAGGGTTCGCTTGAGTTCGCAAAAATGATGGATGCTTTCGAAAATTAATTTGACAACACGCCTGGTCCGAAAGAAAACTATTTTGATTTCAACTCGAAAGCCACCAGGTGCACCAGGCACACAATTCTATTTTTCAGTTCAAATTGCATAAACCTGCTTAATTTTAGCGCCAATCTTTATTGCCTATGCCATCAAAT
>DASTMJ010000198.1:0-13701 GCA_035714205.1 Flavisolibacter sp.
TGCAAAGGACATACCCTGGCAGGTTATGTTATCATGCCCAATCATGTTCATATTCTGCTGCATTATACCGGGAAAGAAAAAAACTTAAATATCCTTATTGGCAATGGAAAACGGTTTATGGCTTATGAAATGCTGAGGGGACTACAAAGTAAAGGAGCGTATGAGTTGCTAACCAAATTGCAAAAAGCAGTACAGTTCAAAGATGTCCAAAAGGGGCAAAAGCACTGTTTTTGGAAAGACTCTTTTGAAGTAAAAGAATGCCGGACAGAAACGTTTCTTTTACAAAAGCTGCACTATATGCATAACAACCCGGTAAGCGGGAAGTGGAAGCTGGCTTCCTCATCATTGGCGTACCTGCATTCTTCTGCACTCTTTTACTTCAACGGCCGGCAACAGTTGTTTGCCGTGAAACATTACAGGGAATTGCTGGATTGGGAACATATGTACGAGTAGTATTGCCTACGGGTCCCCGCCCGGGTGTTTTCTAAATTGTACATATCCATGCGGGAGACCCGTCGGGGAAGAAAAAGGGAATCTAAAATGATTTGCTTGCAGTTATTATCGGCAAGCAAGTGTTGCCAACGAAGAATGGTCGCGGTCAAAAATTCGGTGTGATGAGGTAAGGTATGCACATCAATAAAGATATTTGAACTATCACGTTAACGCAAGCCTGTTTTCTGATGCAATTGCAAATGTGGCGACTGAAGGCAAAGGGTTTGTCGGTTGGTGCGGACGTTAACAAGGGCTGTAATCTATTGGTCATTACTACTCGTTGGCGTGGATGCCAACAAGGGCTGTAGGGCTGTAACCTATTGGTCATTACTCTCGTTGGCGTGGACGCCAACAAGGGCGGTAAGGCTTAATCTATTGGTCATTACTACTCATTGGCGTGGACGCCAACAAGGGCTCTAGAATGGTCGCGGTCAAAAATTCGGTGTGATGAGATAAGGTATGCACATGAATAAAGATATTTGAACTATCACATTGGCGCAAGCCTGTTTACCGACGCAATTGCTAATGTGGCGACTGAAGGCAAAAGGTTTGTCAATGGTTGGTGTTAATGCTGACTTCCCCGCTACTGTTTCTTTGTGATTTGTCAGTTGGTGCGGATGTTAACAAGGGCTGTATTCTAATGGTCATTTTACTCGTTGGCGGGGACGCCAACAAGGGCGGTAATCTATTGGTCATTATTACTCGTTGGCGTGGACGCCAACAAGGGCGGTAGCTCGAGAGTTGGGACGATAATTAAAACCCCCGCACAAGGCGAGGGCTTATTATTTCACGTTTGGCATTCGACGTTTGACGTCTCCCGTTTCACGTTTCACGTGTCTTAATACCTGTAATGCTCCGGCTTGAAAGGTCCTTCCTTGGCCAAACCTAAGTACTCTGCCTGTGCAGGTGTCAGCTCGTCCAGCTCCACACCAATCTTGGCCAGGTGCAGGCGGGCAACCTTTTCATCCAAATGTTTGGGCAACACATATACTTTGTTCTGGTACTGGTCGGCATTGGTCCACAATTCAATTTGTGCCAGTGTTTGGTTAGAGAAGGAGTTAGACATTACAAAGCTTGGGTGGCCTGTTGCACAGCCCAGGTTCACCAGGCGACCTTCTGCCAATAGAATAATGTCTTTACCATCTACATTGTAAATATCAACCTGTGGTTTGATGGTATCTTTTGTATGACCGTAGTTCTGGTTTAACCAGGCAACATCAATCTCAATATCAAAATGCCCAATGTTACATACAATGGCTTTGTCCTTCATAGATTTGAAATGATCACCGGTGATCAGGTCGCGGCAACCGGAAGCGGTAACAACAATGTCAGCTTCCTTAACGGCGTCCTTCATTTTTTTAACTTCAAATCCATCCATAGCTGCCTGCAGCGCACAGATAGGATCGATCTCGGTAACGATCACACGGCAACCGGCACCAGCCAGTGAAGCGGCAGATCCTTTACCCACATCACCATAACCACCAACAACAGCAACCTTACCGGCCAGCATTACATCGGTGGCACGGCGGATGGAATCTACCAGTGATTCTTTACAACCATATTTGTTATCGAACTTGCTTTTGGTTACAGAGTCGTTCACGTTAATAGCCGGTACAGGCAGGGTGCCTTTGGCCATTCTTTCATACAAGCGGTGTACACCAGTTGTGGTTTCTTCAGAAATACCACGAACGTGTTGTACCAGCTCAGGGTATTGATCCAACACCATATTGGTAAGATCGCCACCATCATCAAGGATCATGTTCAGCGGTTTTTCGGCAGAACCAAAGAACAGGGTTTGCTCAATACACCAGTCAGCTTCTTCCTGGGTTTGTCCTTTCCAGGCAAATACACCAATACCGGCAGCGGCAATAGCAGCTGCTGCATGATCCTGTGTAGAGAAAATGTTGCAGGAGCTCCATTTTACTTCGGCACCAAGAGTCACCAGGGTTTCAATCAATACGGCGGTCTGGATGGTCATGTGAAGGCAACCGGCAATGCGGGCACCTTTCAGGGGTTGAGCGGCACCATATTCTTTACGGATGGACATCAGTCCGGGCATTTCAGCTTCCGCCAAACGAATTTCTTTGCGGCCCCATGCGGCAAGGCTCATATCCTTCACCTTATATTTCAGGCTGAAGTCGATATTTGATTTTGTGATCGTAGACATGATTATTGTTTATGTTTTTAAATTTTGAAAGTTCGGGTTCATGCGCCTGGCATTTCCCGTTCGCAAAGGTACGGATGATAGAAGGAAATGCTTTTTAGATATTAAAATTTGGGATAAAACACAGGTTTTAGAGTATTTTACAGGATAAAACACTGTTTCATTATGGCAAAAGCTGCGCCAAAAGAGGAATCACCTGTACTGGACAAAACCGACATCGCCATATTGCGCCTGTTGCAGCAAAATGCCCGCATCACCATTAAGGAAATATCGGACAAGGTGCACCTGAGCACTACACCGGTACATGAACGCATACGCCGGTTGGAAGAGCGGGGTGTGATCAAACAATATGTTACACTGCTAGACGGAGCCAAGGTAAAAAAAGGGCTGATGGCCATTTGTTATATATCGCTGCGGCAGCACAGCAAAACAGCGGGTGATAAATTTATCAAGGCCATACTGGGTATGAACGAAGTGCTGGAATGCCTGACCATTTCGGGCGAATTTGATTTTATGCTGAAGGTGGTAACTGAGAACATGGATGCCTATTATGATTTTCATGTGAACCGGTTAAGCCAGATAGAGAACATAGGCAATGTGCAAAGTGTATTTGTGATGGGAGTGATCAAACAAACGCACCAGCTGGTGTGGTAGCAGGTTGCCAGTGTTATTTACCTGCGCGGTAGCTGCCGGGACGGTTTTATGTTTTGATTATGAAATGACAGTTGTAAATTGTTGGAAGAACTAACAACTATATGCGTTATATCGGTCACCTTATCATTGCCGTTACTATTTTGATCGGCATTTTGATAGCAGCAGCTACCCTTAAATACAAATTTCGTTCGCCTGAAACCATCACTGTTACCGGTTTGGCAGAAAAAGATTTTATATCGGACCAGATCGTTTGGAGGGGCAATTTTATGCGGGCCGCCATTGATCTTCGTTCTGCGTATGCGGCACTAAAGACGGATGAAGCAGAGATACGCAGTTACCTGAATGCGGCCGGTATACCGGATTCCAGCATTTTGTTTTCCTCGGTGGATATGCAACGCAATTACGATACACGGTATGATGAGAACGGGCGGCCCAGTGGCAGTGTTTTTACAGGCTATTCATTAACAGGCACAGTTACGGTTGATTCAAAAAATATTCCCGTGGTGGAACGTCTTTCCCGTGAGATCACAGGATTGCTGCAAAAAGGAATAGAGCTCAATTCAAGACCTCCCAGCTATTATTATTCAGGGCTAAATGAATTAAAAATCGACCTGCTGGCAAGGGCCGCTGCCGATGCCAGGCAAAGGGCTGAGAGTATTGCCAAAAATTCTGATGCCGGCCTTGGACGTATGAAAAAAGCCAACATGGGAGTGTTCCAGATCACGGGTAAAAATTCGAACGAGGATTACAGTTATGGCGGTGTGTTCAATACCTCTTCAAAAGAAAAAACGGCATCCATTACGTTGCGGGTAGATTACCAGGTTGAGTAGGGTTCGCGGTTTCTTGCCGGTCCCTCCATTTTATACTGTTTACCTTTGTTTATTAATTGTTCTTTATGTACCAATACGATTCCGTTGCGCATGCCATTAATGAACTAAAGAAAAAAGGTTATACTGAAGATTTTAACCTGCAGGAAAATTGCCTGGTGTGTAATAACCAGAAATATCATGCTGATGATTTCGAGATAACAGAGGTGGTTCGTTTTGAAGGCAACAGTGATCCTGCCGATGAAGCTATTGTATACGGTATTGAATCCAAAGCAGGTATTAAAGGAGTATTGGTGAACGGCTATGGTTATTCATCTGAATCAATGGGAGAAGAGATCGCCAGGAAACTGAGTATTAATGCACATGGTTAATAAACAAGGCAGACGTAAAAACCAGTAAGCTGTCAGCTGATGGCATGCACTCATTTCATTTTCTTCCGTATCTTTTTCCCATGAAACAAATCCAATTCATCCTTTGTTTTTTATTGGTTGGTTCTTTCACCACATGGTCCCAGGGTTTTGGCGGTTTTCCGCCTTCTACACGATGGAAACAATTGAATAGCGATACTGCCCGCATCATCTTTACAAAAGGCGCAGAGGAACAGGCCTCCCGCATAGCCAGCTTAATTCACACCATGGCTGGTGATACAGGCCTTGGTATCAATAAACGTTTGCGAAAGGTCAACGTGGTATTGCAAAGCCGGTCAACCATTGCCAATGCTTACGTGGCGCTAGCACCCTTCCGGAGCGAGTTCTATATGATCCCCAATTCCAACAGCTATGAATTTGGTAATCTTCCCTGGCACGAAAACCTGGCCATACATGAATACCGTCATGTGCAGCAATACAATAATTTTAAGAACGGGTTGAGCAAGGGTTTTTTTTATTTGTTTGGAGAACAGGGACAGGCTTTTGCCAACGCCATTACTATTCCTGACTGGTTTTTTGAAGGCGATGCCGTACATGCAGAAACAGCACTGACAGGGCAGGGCAGGGGCAGGCTTCCGTATTTCTTAAGTGGATATAACAGCCTGTGGCTGGAGGGAAAAAACTACAGCTGGTTGAAATTGCGCAATGGCTCATTCAAGGATTATGTGCCGGATCATTACCAGTTGGGTTATTTGCTTGCCAACTACGGGTATTTGAAATACGGGCCACAATTCTGGGAAAATGTAACAAGAGATGCCAGCAAATTCAGGGGTTTGTTTTATCCTTTTCAAAAAGCAATCAAACGGTATGCAGGTGTTGATTATAAAACTTTCCGCAATGAGGCACTGAATTTTTACAAAGAGAGGTTGGGTGGCGGCAAAACACAGGCGGTTGTAAATACAAAGACGGTCACCAATATACTCTACCCGCAACACATAACCGAAGATTCCGTTCTTTACCTGAAAACAGCCTATAACAAGATCAATGCCTTTTACATTCGCGATAAAAAAGGAGAACATCGTTTACAACAACAACACATTACGGCCGAAGACTGGTTTAGTTACCGCAACGGTCAACTGGCCTATACTGCTTACAGCACCCATCCACGCTGGAACCTTATTAATTATAATGATATTGTTTTGATGAATGTAAGAACAGGTGCTGAAAAAAGAATCACCTCAAAACAAAAATATTATACGCCTGATCTTTCACATTCAGGCAACCGTATTGTTACAGTCCGCATTAATGATTCACTGCAAACCGAATTACACCTGCTGGATGCAAAAGATGGATCAGTAGTGAAAAAAATAGCTCCCGTCAATAATTATTATTACCTCTACCCACGGTTTGTAGAAGAGGATAAAATTGTTATTGTTGCCCGTACACCCAACTCGCAGGTTTCATTACAGTTGCTTGATCTTACTACAGAAGAATGGGAAGAAATTCTTCCACCTTCTTCAAATACTATTTCAACACCCTTTGTTACAGGGCACACTGTTTATTTTAGTTCCAATATTCATGGGAATGATGATTTGTATGCGTTACGGTTAAAAGATAAAGCCTTGTTCCAGATCACACAGGGGAAAACCGGGAACTATTTTCCTGCTGTGTACAATAATACATTGGCCTGGTCACAATTTACTTCCGAAGGATTACAGGTAAGTACTGAGGAAATACAAACTTCCTCATGGTCTCGCATCAATGTATTGAACTGGCAGGAGCAGGCAGCTATGTACCCTGTAGCTCTCGAAAACAATATATTGCAACCAACTACCCGGCGGTTTGCAGAAAAAAGATACAGCCAGGCAACGGGCCTGTTCAATTTCCACAGCTGGTCGCCAGATTACGTGGATCCTGAATTTACGTTTAGCCTTTACAGTGATAATATACTGGGCAGTTTTTCCAATGTTTTGTTTTACCGCTATAATCAAAATGAATCATCGCACGGTTTGGGTTGGAATACAGCTTATGGCGGATTGTTTCCCGTACTGAGTGCCGGTGCCGAATATACCTACAACAGGCATCTTGATTTTAGTGATGGCACATTAACGCTGGACCAGCTTGAGGTTAGGGGCGGTTATAACATACCGCTGAATTTCTCAAAGGGAAAAACCTATAAGTTCCTCAACTTCGGCAGTGATTATGTTTTTAACCGCATTAGCCCTACGGGTTTTTATAAAGATTCTTTTGCTTCAAGGGACCGGTCTTACCTGCGTCATTTTATTACATGGTCGCACTACCTGCCCAAAGCATTACAACATATTTATCCAAAGTTTGGATGGAGCTCGGTTTTTCAACACCGTCATCTTTTATCTGACAAAGGTTACCAGTTTGCGGGTAATTCATTTTTGTACCTTCCTTCTTTTGGCAACCATAGTATTGTTGTGAACGGATCGTTCCAGGAAACGGACACCAATAACGTAGTGTTCAGCAACCGGTTTCCCAATTCGAGAGGATATGATGAATATTATTTCTCAAGAATGTGGAAGCTGGCCGCCAATTATCATTTTCCTATTGTGTATCCGGATTTTGGGTTTGCCAGTATTGTTTATTTCCAACGGTTGCGGGGAAATTTGTTTTATGATTATACAAGAGTGTACTCAGGTGATAAATCTGCTTCCGCCAACTTACGAAGTGTAGGGGGCGAACTTTTTTTTGATACCAAATGGTGGAACCAGTTGCCAGTGTCGTTCGGGTTTCGGGTGAGTCATTTGCTGGATGATGGTTTTGCCCCGCAGGACAAAAAAGGCAATAACTGGTTTGAATTTATTCTGCCGGTTAACCTTATTTCTAATTAAAAACGTTTTAAAATAAAAAGAGTCTTCATGGTAAAGACTCTTTCTATTTTCAGGCATATTGTTTATCAATTTAATGCAGCCAGGTTTTCTTCAATGGCCTTTATTTTTTCTTCTGCATCGGCTTTTTTCTTTTTTTCGATATCCACTACTTCGGGTTTTGCGTTTTGAACAAACCGTTCGTTACCAAGTTTTTTGTCCACCGAAATTAAAAACCCTTTCAGGTATTCCAGGTCTTTCAGCAGTTGTTCTTTTTGCGCTGTGTGATCTACTGCTGTTTCTGTTTCAATATAAAACCTGTCCTTGCCGCATACCACGTTAATAGTATTGGCAACACCCTCATTTGTGAAAGAAATATCACCGGCATTTACCTGTTTGGCCAGCAAGGCTTCTGCCAGTGTAAATTCATTTTGTTTGTTGGTTTGTATATATAGCCTGATCTTTTCTTTGGGTTTGATATTATTTTTTACCCTTGCATCGCGGATGGCTGTAATGGTTTCTTTCAGCAATTGCCCGGTTTCCAATGCATAGGCTGGTTGGAGCGATGAGATATTCATGTGTGCCGTACCAACTTCGCCAACCTGTTTGTTTGTAAGATCATTACCTTCTTCGCGGTTGCGTAGCTGGTGATAGATCTCCTCTGTTATAAATGGTGAGAACGGATGCAACAACTGCATCAGTTCTTCAAAGAAATCGAGTGTGCATACCAGTAAATGGTTGTCGATCTTTTCGCCGAATGGAGGTTTTACCCATTCCAGGTACCAGCTACAGAAATCATCCCAGATCAAAGAATAAATTGTTTTCAGCGCTTCGCTGAGACGAAACTCTTTATACAAGGCTTCCACCTGTTGTTTTACTTCATTCAATCTTGCTTCAAACCAGGTTGCAGCAAACACCGCTTTTTCGTAGTCTTCTTTTGAACGGTCGTAGTTAAGCGTACCATTCGCTTCCCACATCTTTACCAGTTTCAGTGCATTCCATATTTTGTTATTGAAACTGCGTCCCTGGTCGCAACTGCTTTCATCAAATAACAGATCGTTACCGGCAGGTGCTGCAATCAAAATTCCAAAACGAACGGCATCTGCACCAAAGCGATCGATAAGGTCAAGCAGGTCGGGGGAGTTGCCAAGGCTCTTACTCATTTTTCTTCCCTGCTTATCGCGAACCATTCCTGTGAAGTACACATGATCGAAAGGTTTTTCATTCATGTATTCTTCACCAGCCATGATCATACGTGCCACCCAGAAGAAAATAATATCCTGCCCGGTTACCAACACAGAAGTTGGATAATAATAATTGATATCGGGATTATTGGGTTGTGTAATTCCGTTAAATACTTCGATGGGCCATAACCAGGAAGAGAACCAGGTGTCCAGCACATCTTCGTCCTGTACCAGCTCCGGTGTGGTTGGAGTATTTCCATTTGTGGCTGACCATTTACGGATAGCTTCTTCTTTTGATCCCGCCACTACAAAACGTCCATCAGCATCGTACCAGGCAGGGATGCGTTGCCCCCACCATAACTGCCGTGAGATACACCAATCCTTTACATTTTCCAGCCAGTATTTATAGGTAGCTAAAAAACGTTCTTCGGGATGAATTTTTACCTCGCCACTGGTTACAGCGGTCAATGCCTTATTGGCAAGCTCCCGCATTTTTACAAACCACTGGGTGGATATGCGTGGCTCCACAACAGCATTAGTGCGTTGTGAAAACCCAAGACGTGTGCTATATTCTTCTTCCTTCACCAGCAGGCCATTGTCTTCCAATTTCCGGATGGCGGCTTTTCTTGCCTCAAAACGGTCCATGCCTACAAACACTTCGGCTGCTGCGCTAAGTGTTCCATCTTCATTTAGTGTATCAATGGTTGGAAGGTTGTGTTTTAACCCGAGATTGTAATCATTAATATCGTGTGCGGGTGTCACTTTTAATGCACCTGTGCCGAATGCAGGATCTACATAATCATCAAAGATCAGCGGCACTTCGCGGTTCACCAGTGGAACAATGATCTTTTTTCCTGCCAGGTGCTGATAACGTTCATCTTTGGGATTTACACAAACAGCTGTATCACCCATTATAGTTTCGGGTCGTTGCGTGGCGATGGTTATAAATTCATCTGAACCTGCTACGGGGTATTTTACGTAATACAATTTGCCCTGTAAATCCCTGTATTCTACTTCCTCATCACTTAATGCTGTTTTTGCTGATGGATCCCAGTTGATCATACGGGCACCGCGATAAATCATTCCCTTGTCATAAAGATCTACAAACACGTTGATCACAGCTTTATAATAGTGATCATCCATGGTAAAGGTGGTGCGGTTCCAGTCTACACTACAACCCAGTTTTTTGATCTGGTGATAGATGATACCGCCATATTTTTCTTTCCATTCAAAGGCATGTTTTAAAAAATCTTCACGGGAAAGCTGGTGTTTGCTGATGCCTTTTTCTTTTTCCAGCATTTGAACCACTTTGGCTTCCGTGGCAATTGAAGCATGGTCGCTGCCGGGCACCCAGCAGGCATTAAATCCACTCATCCGCGCCTTGCGTACCAATACATCCTGCACGGTTTCGTTTAGCGTATGTCCCATGTGCAGCACACCAGTAACATTGGGTGGCGGAATAACCACGGTAAAGGCCGGTCGTTCATCGGGGGTACTATTGAAGTACCCTTTGTTTAACCAATGCTGGTACCATTTTTCTTCAACAGACTGTGGTTCAAAATTTTTGGATAGATGGGTGCTCATGCTTTAAACTAAAATTGGTGGGCAAAGTTACGAGGGAAAGGCGAATGGTGCGTAGTGAAAGGTCGTGGAGCTAAGCGAATGGAGAATTATATGATTTTATAAGTTTTATTTGATACTGAAACAACGGAAACGGTTATTCATTTTGGGTAGGGAAAAAAAATTCCTGCTAAAAGCCTAATTCATAAACAGCCCATGTTTGCAAAATGGGGACGCTCTCACAAAAAAAGCAGCTCCTCCTGCATTAAAATGTTCCAGGAGGAGCCGCCATTAGATTAGCATTCGAGCAATAACAGAATTAGAAAATGACACTAATTCTCAAAGTCCAGCTGGCTGTTGTTGATAAAGTTTACCAATGCCGCTGCATTTTTAAGGTTTAGTTTTTTAAGAATGTTGTACCGGTGCACTTCCACTGTTTTTACGGATATGTTCAGGGAATCGGCAATTTCTTTTGATGAAAATCCTTTTTTAATGAATGCAATGATCTCGATCTCTCTTTGCGATAAAGAATTAAGGCCGTTCTGGCTGTCATCACCGCTGATCACTTGTTCAGAGAGAATGTTCTTAATCTCTTCGCAGATGTATTTTCTGCCGTTCTGGATCTCCATTATGGCTTTGAACATTTCTTCGCGGGAGGAATTTTTGGTAACATAACCCATGGCGCCTTTCTGGATCATTTTTCGTGCATAGGTAGGCTGGGTATGCAGCGAAACACCAAGGATTTTTGATGCGGGAGAATATTTACGGATCAATTGGGTGGCTTCAATGCCATTCATTCCGGGCAAGTTAATATCCATGATCACTACCTGTGGCCGTAATTGCCGGGCCAGTTCTACAGCGTCTTCACCGCTGCCACTTTCCGCAATTACTTTGAAACGGGGGTCGGTGTTCAAAATAAAACTCCAGGTTTCTCTCACCAGGGTGTGGTCATCTGCAATAAGAATTGTAATCTTTTCCATAGTTAGTGTGGATGAAGCTTGTTTGCTCCTGTTATAGGGAATTTGATAATTAATTTCGATCCTTTATTTAATGTGCTTTCAATGGTATGCGAACCATTGATCAGGTAAATTCTGTTCTGTATATTTTTTAGGCCGGCACCTTTTTTAATTGTCTGTACGTCAAATCCCACTCCGTCGTCTTCAATAATTACTTCGGCCCTCAGCAACGAATGTTTGATTTCTATTGCAACCGTAGTAGCCCGTGCATGCCTGATGGCATTGTTTAAAGCTTCCTGGATAATACGATAGATAGTGAGCTTTTGGTTCTTATCAAGCAAATCCTCAATTTCCCTTTCAGCCTTCAAACTTACATGTAGTTTTCTTGTGAGATTAATGTTTTCGATAAGATCGTTTATTGAATCTGTCAGGCCAAGGTCACCTATGCTGGGATCCATCAAAGACCTTGATAATTGCCTGATCTCGTTGATGACGTCCAGGATATTTTTTGTGGACTTGTGTATTAGTTCATCTTTTAATTCAGGGTTACTTAGTGCCAGGTCTAAGTATAATTTAGTTGTGGTAAGTACCTGGTTCACGTTGTCGTGCAGTTCTTTTCCTATTTCTGAACGTTCCTGTTCCTGGCTGTCAACGGTAGCCTGGTTTATGGCTTTCTGGTATTCCAGTTCGTTGGCAAGCAGTTCTTTTTCCAGTCGTTTCCGTTCCGAAATATCCTGTGCCGCACCTATCATTCGAATGGGTTTTCCCTGGTCGTTCCGGAGTATTATTCCACGATCATATACTTCTGCATAAGTTCCGTCTGCTTTCCTGAACCGGTACTCTACATCAAAATTATTTTCAGTTTCTGAATGAAAAATCCTGGCGATGATGGCTTTAAGTTTAGAGCGGTCATCAGGGTGAAGGCGTTCCATAAAGCCCTGGACAGAAGCTATCGGGCTGTTGTCTTTTAGACCATACACATTTTTTACTCCTACCGGATCTCTATATACCACATTGGTTTCCATATTCCAGTCCCACACCAGGTCGTGGGTAGCCCGCATCATAATATCAAAACGCTCATTGGCAATTTTAATTTGCTGCAAGGTCCAGCGGTTTTCCATAATGACCCGTAAAATATTCTGTAAACGGTTAACCGTTATAAGCTCAGTGGCTGTAGGGTGCTGTGGTTTGTTGTGGTAAATAGCAAATGAACCTAAAACTTTGCCGGAAGAATGAATTATAGGGGAGGACCAGCAGGAATGAAGATCAAACCGCAAAGCGATGTCTTTAAAATCGGTCCATAACGGGTCGATGGCAATATCTTCAACAATGATTGTTTTTTTAAAGTACATGGCTGTACCACAAGAGCCGGTATTGGGACCAGGTTTTGTGCCATCTATCAGCGATATGTACTCCTTCGCCAGTTTGGGTGCAGCCAGGTGTTGTACCGTATCATTATCTTTTAAAAGTAGAACGGAAGTAATGGCTTCACTATGAATCTCTTCAATCCCTTCCAGCAATTTTTGAACAACTTCCTTCAATTCTATTTCAGGATTGGCCGACAGTTCGAAAATGTATCGTTCAAGGGAAAGCAGCTGTTCATAAAATTTCTGTTCCGAGATATCCTGCAGGGATCCGATCATTCGCCTTGCTCTTCCATCTTCATCACGTACAATAAATCCTCTTTCCAAAACATATCCATACGTACCATCTGTTTTCGCCAACATGTATTCTCTTTTCCAGATGCGTTTACGGGGGTGTGCCAGGGTTTCATACAAATCCTTTATGACACTTTGTTTTTCTTTGGGATGAAGGATGGTTTCCCAGAAATCCATTGTAAACTCGTGGGCACTATGTCCAAATACAGTTTGCAGACTTCCCCAGAACAACTCGTTTGAATCTAAGTTCCAATCATAAAGGGCATCGGAAGAGGCACGGCCGGCCAGCAAAAAGCGTTCGTTACTTTGCCTGAGTTCTTCCTCTATTTTTTTTATTTCGCTAATATCCTGCAAGGCACCGGTTACTTTAACGGCTTTGCCATTTTCATCCCGTGAAATCACTGCTTTGTCATACACATAGGCATACGTGCCGTCTGCTTTCAGGTAACGGTATTCTTTTTTCCAACTATCTTTTGCAGGATCATTGATCACCGTGTAATAACTATTTACGGTTTCCTCTTTATCATCGGGATGAATGTAGTCATGCCATTCATCAAACTTGCGGAATTCATCGGCTCTCCAGCCCAGCATATCGGTATAGGCCGAACTAATAAAAGCTTCGCCACTAAGCACATCCCACTCCCACAGGGCTTCGGAGGATGCCTGTACTGCCAGGCGAAACCGTTCATTACTGTTTCTTAATTCATTTTCGGTAACCACCCGCCGCGTAACATCATTGGCCACCACCAGTTTTGCGTTGATCCCTTTATAGATAATGGAACTGATCTTAAGATCAACAAAAATCGTCCTGCCATCATGCAGGATGTGTTCCCAGTTGTGGTATGATGAAAAAGTTACCTCGCTATCTTTTTTTATTCGCTGCCTGAGTTTTTCGTGGTGCTGTGGATGATGAATGTCAAACAGGTTAATTTGAAAAAATTCTTCTTTGGTATAACCATAATGCTTTAACGCAGCTTCATTCACGCCCAGGAACTGGTAGGTTT
>DASTMJ010000199.1:0-25371 GCA_035714205.1 Flavisolibacter sp.
ATCGTCAAAATGTTTAGCGATTTGTGCCTTACGTAGCAGGGCTCTTGCAATGCCGTGATTATAATTCAGTCTTTTCCCTTCGTTATATGCATACCCGGCATATAGTTTGGCTGAATCTTTATTCTCTAAAAGAAAGTAGGTATAACTCAGGTCTACCAGTTGATCAATGTGATTGAAGCTTGCGTCTTTTTTTTCACTAGTTTGTGCTGTACAAATGGCAATAAAACAAAACTGTGCTATTGTAATGAACAGAAAGCAGTACTGTTTGGCGGGCATGTTGTAAAAGGAACGCCACATAATAAAAAATGATGCATTAGTAAGTTACAACTTCTCTTAAAGCTATTCATTTCCAATATGCTGAAAAAGTTGGTTTAGTCATTTGCCTGTTTAAGCTGTACCTGGCTTTTTTGGATGTGTGGTTGTTAGTTTCAGAATAACGAATGAATGCCCGTTGTTTTTGTTTACTTATTTGTTGTTTTCTTTGCGCATGTCCAAAATATTCAGTTACCAGCAATTATATGATTTTGCAAAACGGGTTTTTCAACAGATGGGCTGTAGTGATGAGGATGCGGAGTTGGCAACAAAAGTTTTGCTTTCAGCTGACTTGCGGGGTGTAGATTCACACGGCATTGCCCGATTGAGTGGCTATGTCCGTTTGTGGGATGCAAAAAGGGTAAATGCCTGCGCACAAATAAAAATTTTACACGAAACACCCTCTACAGCTACCGTAGATGGTGACAGCGGCTTGGGTTTGGTGGTGGCGCCAAAGGCCATGCAAATAGCAATAGAAAAGGCAAAACAGGCAGGAACCGGTTGGGTAAGTGTACAAAACAGTAACCATTATGGTATAGCGGGCTATCACTCTATGATGGCTTTGAAAGAAGATATGATCGGTATTTCCATGACCAATGCCAGCCCCTTGGTGGCCCCTACTTTTTCTGTTGAACGTTTATTGGGTACCAATCCTATTTGTGTTGCTGTTCCAGCAGGTTCAGAACCGGCGTTTGTTGCTGATATGGCTACTACAACGGCAGCTAACGGAAAGCTGGAAATTTTGCAGCGTAAAAGCGGTGTGGCACCGTTGGGGTGGATACAGGATAAAAACGGCAAACCGTCCACCGACCCGCACGAATTAAAAGTTGGCGGTGCTTTATTGCCATTGGGTGGCGATAAGGAGCATGGCAGCCATAAAGGGTATGCGCTGGGAGCTATTGTTGATATATTTTCGGCTGTATTAAGTGGTGCCAATTACGGTCCCTGGGTTCCGCCCTTCCCGGCCTATGTGCCTATGCCTACCAACATGCCGGGAAATGGCATTGGTCATTTTTTTGGTGCCATGCGTATAGATGCCTTTCGTCCTGCAGAAGAATTTAAACAGCACATGGACCAATGGATCAAGCGATTCCGGTCAGCCAAAACCGCTTCGGGTTTTGAGAAAGTGATTATACCGGGAGATCCGGAACGGGAAATGGAGGCAGAAAGAAAAGAAAAAGGAATTCCTGTATTAGGGCCGGTTGTTAATGACCTGCAATATCTTGCCGAAAAATTTGACCTGAGCCTTTAAAATTAAACATGTAAAGGGTTGATCTGCTGCCTGCAATAATGACCTGTCACGATTTATCTTTGCGGCACAAATAAATTTAGCGCAGATGAAAGTAATGAAGTTTGGAGGCACCTCGGTAGGGAAGCCCCAACGGATGCATGATGTGGCAAAGCTGATTACAGCGGATGCTGAATCAAAGATTGTAGTACTAAGTGCCGTTTCGGGCACAACCAATGCACTTGTTGAAATAGGAAGTCATTTGGCTTCAGGCAATAAAGAAGAAGCCCGTGAGAAGATCAATACACTAGAGTCGCAGTATAAACAGTTTGTTGCAGAACTGGTCATGCAACCGGCTGCCCTGCAAAAAGCAGAAACGATCTTAAAGGAACATTTCGAGTTTCTTAATATCATTCTGAAAATTTCCTACAACGAAGCTTTAAATAAAGATATACTTGCGCAGGGTGAATTGCTTTCCACCAAATTATTCAGTGTGTATTTAACTGAGCAGGGAATTTCACATGAGTTACTACCAGCACTTGAGTTTATGAGCATTGATTCTAATGACGAACCGCAGGTAGAACTGATACGGGAAAAACTTTCAAAAATTCTTCAACAACACTCATCGGAGAAGTTATTTATCACACAGGGATATATCTGCCGGAATGCAAGGGGAGAAGTGGATAATTTAAAAAGAGGCGGAAGTGACTACAGTGCATCACTTATAGCGGCTGCTATACAAGCTTCGGTTTGTGAAATTTGGACAGATATCAGCGGGATGCATAACAATGATCCACGCATTGTGAATAAAACCATTCCCATTGAACATTTAAGCTTTGATGAAGCAGCAGAGCTGGCTTATTTCGGTGCCAAGATCCTGCACCCGGCATCCATCTGGCCTGCCCAACAATATAAGGTGCCGGTTAAACTGCTGAACACTATGGAGCCGGATGCAAAAGGTACATTGATTGCTGAAGAAGCAGCTTCAACAGGTGTAAAAGCCGTAGCTGCAAAAGATGGTATTATTGCCATCAATGTAAAAAGTAGCAGGATGTTACTGGCTTATGGTTTTTTAAGAAAGGTGTTCGAGGTTTTTGAAAAATACCGTACACCAATTGATATGATCACTACTTCTGAAGTTGCCGTATCACTCACTATTGATAATGACACATCGTTAAAAGAAATTATCCGGGAGTTGGAAACGTTTAGTACAGTTGCTGTTGACAGGAATCAAACCATTGTATCTATTGTTGGAAGCCAAATTGCATCAGATGCTTCCACATTAAAAAAAGTATTTGACAGCCTGAGTAATATCAATGTCCGTATGGTATCATACGGGGGAAGCGTTCATAATATTTCTGTCCTGGTACCCGCGGATCAGAAAAAAACCGTGTTGCAGCAACTGAACACCGGTTTATTTGGTCTTTGAGTAAAATCACTCATTCATAAAAAATAAAAAAAGAGGCTGATTAAGGCCTCTTTTTTTATAATCTGGTAGTAACAGTTAAACAATTAATAAAGCATCGCCATAACTAAAGAAACGGTACTTATCCTTGATGGCTTTTTTATATGCTTCCATAGCCAGGTCGTAACCAGCAAAAGCGCAGGTCATAATGAGAAGGCTGGTTTTTGGCAAATGAAAATTAGTTACCAGGGAATCGGCAATATTAAAATCATAAGGCGGGTGAATAAAGATATTGGTCCAGCCTTCAGATGGTTTTAATAATTTTTGAGCCGTAACCGAAGATTCCAAAGCTCTCATAGTAGTTGTTCCAATAGAACATATGCGGTGACCTGTTTCTTTTGCTTTGTTTACAATTTTGCAGGCGGTGTCTTCAATACGGTAGTATTCAGCATCCATTTTATGTTTGCTCAGGTCTTCCACTTCAATAGGGCGAAATGTACCTAACCCGGTGTGCAGTGTTACTTCAGCAAAGCGTATTCCTTTGATTTCGCAACGTTTGATCAACTCGCGGCTAAAGTGCAGGCCGGCGGTTGGGGCAGCTACGGCACCTTCATGCTTTGCATAAACCGTTTGATAACGCTCCCTGTCTTCTTCATCAGGTTTGCGTTTGATGTATTTAGGTAAAGGTGTTTCACCATATTTTTCCAATACCAGCCTGAATTCATCATCCGTGCCTTCATGTAAAAATTTAATGGTACGTCCACGGGAAGTAGTATTATCAATTACTTCAGCCACCAATTCTTCCGTGTCTCCAAAATATAATTTGTTACCAACACGAATTTTACGGGCAGGATCAACAATTACATCCCACAGGCGATGTTCCTTGTTCAATTCACGCAAAAGAAAAACTTCAATCTTGGCACCTGTTTTTTCTTTGCGTCCGTACATTCTTGCGGGAAAAACCTTGGTGTTGTTTACTGTAAAAACATCTTTATCATCAAAATATTCCAGGATGTCTTTAAAACTGCGGTTTTCAATTTGCCCGGTTTTACGGTGTACCACCATCATTCGGGCGTCTTCACGTTTTTTGGCAGGATGTTGGGCAATAAGATTCAGCGGGAGGTCGAACTTAAATTGTGAAAGCTTCATGTACTTTTTACTGTTTTATTGAATGCTTTACGACGGAAACCGCTGGCCTGTAAGAAAGGGCTAAGAGTTTACGAGGGATGTACAGTCCGGCAATGAGCCCGGAACACAACTCTTAGAAAACACCTCGGTCTTACGGCACCGGGTATGGTCACTTAGCTTTAAAGGCCGCAAAAATAGGGTATTTAAAAAAAATGAGTGAATTTTTTATGGAGAACGAAAATCTTTCTGCTCTTTAGTTATCTTGAGGATGCAAGATTTGTTCCTCTAACCAAATTGTAACACCTGTATGCGGATTCTGCTGGTAGCTGTTTTGACTTTTTTCTGTGTTTCGGTTTCTTTTTCTCAAACGTCGAGGGTTAAATCAAAAAAATATCCAAGTCTTTTGTGGGAGATCACCGGCAAAGGCCTTCCCAAACCTTCCTACTTATTTGGTACCATGCATGTGAGCAGCAAAATGGTGTTTCATCTTTCCGACTCATTTTATCTTGGGTTAAAGAATGCAGATGTCGTAGCCCTGGAAACCAACCCTGGTAAATGGCAGGAAGATTTTTCGCGATATGATCTTGAAGGAAATTTTTACAATTATTCTTACCGCTCAAGAGGTGGTTTTTCTGAGCCCAATGAATATTTATCGGTAAACAGCCTGAAAGCTTTTCCGTATGAAAAATTGCTGGAAAAGGCATTGTATAGCAGTCCTTCAATCATTAATAGCTTCTTATACCGGAACAATTCAGAAGGTTCAAGCGATTTTGAAGAGGACACCTACCTTGACCTGTACATTTACCAGGTTGGCAGAAAATGGAATAAAAAGGTGTGTGGTGTAGAAAGTTTTGATGAGAGTATGACCCTGATGAAGGAAGCATATTCCGATGCTGCCAAGGATAAAAATCTCAAGGAACGCAACTATGATATGGACAGCGATTTTTCCTATGGGAAGCTGGAAGAAGCATATCGTACCGGTAACCTTGACCTTCTTGATACCATCAATAAAGTAAACAGTACATCGGCCGCATTTGATGAAAAATTTTTATACAGGAGAAACCAGATCCAGGCAGATAATATTGATTCTATCATCAAAACAAAAGCTTCCTTATTTGTAGGTGTTGGGGCAGCGCATTTGCCGGGAGAAAGAGGCGTGATAGAAATGTTACGCAGGAAGGGTTATAAGTTGCGTCCTATAAAAATGACTGAAAGGGATAGTAAGCACAAAGAAGAAATTGAGAAAATAAGAGTACCTGTTCAGTTCAGCCGCCAGGTTTCTGAAGATAGCCTGATAAGTGTTGAGCTGCCGGGAAAATTATATAGTTTCTCAGGTTCGTTCGGACTGATGGATCAAAAGCAATATGCCGATATGAGCAACGGAAGCTATTACATGGTTTCCCGTATTTACACCAATGCTTCTATGTGGGGACATACAACTGATATGGTATACCGGAAAATTGACAGCGTGTTGTATGAAAATATTCCCGGGAAAATTTTAAGCAAGAAAGCCATAGTAAAAAATGGATATAAAGGTTTTGATGTAGTGAACAGGACCCGCAGGGGAGACTACCAGCATTACAATATTTTCATCACACCTTTTGAAGTCATTCTTTTTAAAGTAAGCGGTAATGGCGAATATGTGAAGGACAGTAAAGAAGCCTCACAATTCTTTTCCTCAATTCAATTGAAAGAATATAAAGAAGGATGGAAAAAATACAGCCCGGGTTTTGGAGGCTTTGAAGTGGAATTGCCCCACCAGCCTTTTATTAATAATGCCGGCAACTGGCAATTTATGGCCTATGATAAAACCACGGGAACCAACTTTGAAGTTATTCGCAGCGATGTTCACAATACAAAATTTGCGGAAGAAGATTCATTTGACCTGAACCTGTTGGAGGAAAGTTTTGCAACGTCTGAATTCATTGAAAAGCTGATCAGCAAAAAACAGGTTCTACAGAATGGGTATGCAGCCCTTGAAGCCAAATATAAATACAAGGATGGATCGGTAGGGATTGTAAAGTATATCATCCGCGGACCACACTATTATACGGTTGTTACAAATTCCAAAACGGAGAACAGCCAGATGTTGCGTTTTATAAATTCATTTTCTTTAAAACCATTTCAATATAAAGAAGCATACACACAGACCGACACCAGTTTATATTTTACTGTGAAATCGCCGGTGACTTTGCAAAAACAGAAAAAACTGGATATGTACCCGCAGGATATGTACCGCTATGGTGCAGGTGAAAACGATGATGATTCTTTTCTGGAAGAATCCGGTAAGTTCAGCGACAGGGTAGTTGCCGATGATTCTACAGGGGAAAAGATCTATATCTCTTTTTATAAACCATCCCGTTATTATTTTGATGATGATACCACGGCTGCTATTGATACAGTTCGGTATAAAACAGATAAACAGGAATGGATTTTCCGGAAACGTCAAAAAAACATATTGCCAAATGGCATGAAAGTGTTGGATTATGTAATCGGCGATCCAAAAAGTAGCCGGGCTATACGTGGCAAATCATTTACTAAGGACGGTATTCGTTATCGCCTGCTGGCCCAGGGAGATACGCTAACTCAGTGGAGCTCTTTTATTGATAGTTTTTTCGAAAGTTTTTCGCCTTCCGACACTGTTAAAGGAGTGAATGCCACTCTGAAAAAATCGGCCCTGTATTTTTCTGATTTTTTTAGTACCGACACAATGCTGCATAAACGTGCTGTAAAAAATACGCACATGCTGGATGTGGACTCATCCGATTTTTCACAGTTAAAAAAGGTAATTCAAAGCCTTAGCTGGAAAGAAAAAAAATACCTGGATGTAAAAAACGAATTTGTTTATAAACTCAGTTCTATTCCCACCCGTGCCGCCGCTGATTATTTGAAAGAAATTTATTATGCTGCCGGAGACACCTTAGATCTTCAATACACTGCATTGGAGGCCTTGTTGCAACACCAGACTCAATATGCTTACCATGTGTTCAGAGACATAATGATTGATGAACCGCCGGTACTTGATATAAATACTACTTCTACAACTACCAATTACAGGACTTCCGAAACAGTGCGTATAAGCGATTACAATCTCAATTACGAAGAGGATTTTACCAACGGTTCTTTTATGGATGAATTAAAAGACAGTTTGTTATTAACAAAAACCATTTTCAAAGACCTGTTGACACTGATCACCATTAATGATTATGAAGAACCGGTAATGAACCTGTTACAAACCATGATTGATAGTAACATGGTCAATTATAAAGATTATGAAATGTACCTGCCAAAATTTTTGATTGAGGCAAAGCAGGAAATGAAAAAACAGGTTATCAAGGAAAAGAACAAAGCAATTGAAAAAGCACAAAAAGACCCTGGGGAAAAACAGCCTAACTATTATTCAAAACAAAACGAAGACCTGGGAAACCGTAAACTAAGTTCTTATGCTGTTTTGTTAATGCCCTTCTGGAATGTTAACGCGTCTGTACCACCATTGTTTCAGCAAATGATAAATAGTAATGACAAAAGACTTCAGTACAATACTACTTTATTACTGTTGCGTAATAATAAACCTGTTGATGATACAATACTCAAAAATTTTGCAAAAGAAGATGGCTACCGGTATGAGTTATATGCCGACCTGAAAGAAATGGGTCAATTAAAGTTATTCCCTGCCACGTATAACAATCCTATTGACCTTGCCAAAAGTAAATTACTAGGACTTAACAGTTATGATGCACCGGATACGATTGTATTTATAGATAAATCAAAGGTTCAGTATAAAGAGAGAAACGGGTATGTGTACTTTTTTAAATACAGGCAAAAGAAAGAAGAAGGCAACTGGCGAATTGCGACGGTCGGTATTGTACCTGCTGACTCAAAATCATTTGAATTTAATAAAAAGCCCACAAGAAGAGAAGAGTACGATTATAGTTTTACAGAAATAACCAATACAAGATTGGAAGAGGATGAACCCGTGCAAGAGCAGCTAGATAAGATCCTTAAAAAGATCTCTTATTCAAAACGAAACAGCGGGGCACAGTTTTACGATGAAGAGAATAAATACAGCCAGTTTACTGCCTTTTTCAGAGATTAGGAATAGCGCCGATGAGTTGTTGTGTATACGAATTTTTCGGATGGTGATAGACTTCCTCTGCCAGGCCGCTCTCAACAATTTTACCTTTGTTCATCACCATAATACGGTCGCTCATATACCTTACAACAGAAAGGTCATGAGAGATAAACAACATGGTTAATCCCAAATCATTTTTTAGTTCATTTAAAAGATTTAACACCTGCGCCTGCACGCTAACATCAAGGGCCGAAACCGATTCATCACAAACCAGGAAATCGGGATTAAGTGCCAGGGCTCTTGCAATTACAATACGTTGTCTTTGGCCACCGGAAAACTCGTGCGGATAGCGGTTCATCATATTTGAAGAAAGGTTTACACGGTCAAGAAGTTCTGCAACCCGTTTTTTTCTTTGCCCCGGATCGGTTTCCAGGCCGCTAAT
The DNA here is from genome assembly GCA_035714205.1 of Flavisolibacter sp. Classification (GTDB taxonomy): domain Bacteria; phylum Bacteroidota; class Bacteroidia; order Chitinophagales; family Chitinophagaceae; genus Flavisolibacter. Next base: position 8,588 of record DASTMJ010000199.1, read on the forward strand.
TTTCATAGGTTCGGCAATGGCTGTACCAATGGTTAACCTTGGATTGAGTGAAGAAAATGGATCCTGGAAAACAAGTTGAACATCTTTGCGCAGTTTTTTTAATTCCTCTTTCGAAAGCCCGGTAATATCCTTTTCATTTAACGCTATTTTTCCTGCTGAAGGTGGTACCAATCCTAAAATAGTTCTGCCTAATGTGGTCTTACCACATCCCGATTCGCCTACCAATCCCAATGTTTCCCCTCTGTATATTTCAAAGCTGACATCATCAACGGCAGTGAAGTATTGTAAAGTTTTTCCAAAGAGGTTGGTTTTAGCGGGAAATTGTACAGTTAAATTTTCAACCTCTAAAATCGTTTCATTATTGGAAAGTGTTTCATATACGGTAGCTGCCTGGGGCTTCTTTTCATCTTGTTGTAAAAAATCACTGACAACAGGAAGTTTCTCACCCTTTGGATGAAGTGCAGGCCTGCAGGCAATCAATGCTTTTGTATAGGGATGATGCGCTTCTTTGAAAATGGTGGCAGCCGTGTTTTGTTCAACAATTTCGCCCTTGTACATGATAGCAACACGGTCCGCAATTTCTTTTACTACACCTAAGTCGTGGGTGATAAAGATCACTCCCATGTTTTGTTGTTGCTGCAATTCTTTTATTAATTGCAAAATGGTCTTCTGCACCGTTACGTCAAGGGCCGTTGTAGGTTCATCACAAATAAGCAAAGAGGGCTGGCAACACATGGCCATAGCAATCATAACCCTTTGTTTTTGTCCACCACTCAACTGGTGCGGATAGCGGTTGAATATTATCCCGGGTTGCGGCAACTTAACTTTTGCAAACCATTCAATGGTTTGTTTTTTTGCTTCGGCAGTGGTAAGATTTTTATGTACTAGTAAAGCTTCCATTACCTGCCTGCCACATGTCATTACAGGATTTAATGAACTCATAGGTTCCTGGAAGATCATAGCAATTTTAGCGCCTCTTATTTCCCTCAATTTTGATGAATGAATTTTTAACAGGTTAACAGGTGCTGATCCCTCCTCCTGGAAAATGATCTCGCCACTAGGGTATAATGCAGGTGGTTGAGGAAGTAATTGTAAAATTGTCAGGGAGGTGACCGATTTACCAGAACCGCTTTCGCCAACCAGTGCAACAATTTCACCCCGGAATACTTGCAGTGAAATATTTTTTACAGCATGGGTTGTTTGCTGGCTGGTTATAAAGTCAACCGAAAGGTTTTTTATATTCAATAAGGGCTCCATAATGAATTAAGGCGCACAAGGCTCCTGTTGCACTTTAATAGAAAGCTTTTTAGGAGGAACCGGGTAATACAGTAAACACACGGCGCAATTCTGTACCGTGGTGGAGTCTATTGTAAAATAGAATTCATCACCTTCATTAATGGTGGATGGAAAATTACACTTACTGCCAAGAGCAAATACATTATTGTAAGATTTGCCGGTACTTTCATTGGTCCAGCGGGCAGCTATTAACGAGGTATCCATTGTTCCATTAACAAGAGATATAGTATAGTTCATGCAATCGGCCTTGATTTCTAACCGGCCTTTATAACAATTTGATGTTGCCTGTTGTTGGTTTTTGCAGGTGGCTGCAGTTAACATAACGCAACAGCCAAAAAATATTAATAACCTCATGCCTCTAAAATTTAATAATCAGAAACGAAGATGCCTTACCGTTAAGCCATTATTGATCAGTTGTTTTAATGAATCGATTCCGATCTTTAAATGACGTTCCACAAATTGTTCTGTAATTTTTCTATCACTTTCTTCTGTTTTAACACCTTCCGGCGTCATGGGTGAATCGGAAACAAGCAGCAAGGCTCCTGTAGGAATCTTGTTATAAAATCCGACCGAAAAAATGGTTGCGGTTTCCATATCAATAGCATATGCCCTGATTTGTTGCAAGTATTCTTTAAATTCATCATCATGCTCCCATACACGACGGTTGGTAGTATAAACGGTGCCCGTCCAATAGTCAACTTCATAATCCCGGATAGTGGTTGAAATAGCTTTTTGCAGCGCAAAGGCCGGTAGTGCCGGAACCTCCGCAGGGAAATAATCATTTGATGTACCCTCGCCCCTAATGGCTGCAATGGGAAGGATAAGATCACCAAGTTTGTTACGTTTTTTTAGGCCTCCGCATTTTCCCAGGAACAAAACAGCCTCTGGTTCCAGTGCGGTCAACAAGTCCATTACGGTTGCAGCTGTTGGACTTCCCATTCCAAAATTAATAATGGTAATGCCGTTGGAAGTGGCACACTGCATGGGTTTATCAATACCCACTACCTCTGCTTTGTTCCAATCAGCAAATAATTTTACATAATTACTGAAGTTGGTGAGCAAAATGTATTTTCCAAATTTATCCAGGGGCTGGCCGGTATATCGGGGTAGCCAGTTTTTAACGATATCTTCTTTTGTCTTCATTGTAGTTAATTTTTCAATGGCACAGATCAAATTGCATCAGGGTGTTGTAAAAATACTGCAATAGGTATCATTCATTCGCACTACACACTATTTATAGCCCGAATTTAATCATTAGGTTTGAAGCATGATCCACCTGCAGTTTCCTGAACCACAATTCCGAATAAAAAAAGAAGGGGAGAAGCATTATATTTTTGACAGCATAAGAAAACTTTGGTTGTTATTAACAGAAGAGGAATGGGTGCGGCAGAATTTTGTGAACTACCTGATCACTGAATTAAATATTCCGCAGGCTATGATAGCACTTGAGAAGGAGATTATACTTAATGAATTAAAAAAAAGATTTGATATCCTGGTGTATAACAAAGAACACAAACCCTGGATGCTGGTAGAATGTAAGGCTCCAGCTGTTAATCTTAGTGAATCGGTTTTGCAACAGGTGTTGCGCTACAATATTACTGTGCCGGTGGAGTTTATTATTATTACAAACGGCACATCCACTATTGGCTGGAAAAAAGAAGCGGGTCATTTACAATTAATTGACGTTTTACCCGGTTGGTAATTAAACCAATCAATTCTGTGCAATGGTTTCCGTTATTTGGTGATGATGACGGTTCCTCCGCTGTCGGGAACAGGTACATAACCAATTCTATTTTGAAAACAAAAATCAACCACGGCCTTTCTTACGCCATTGTATCCGTCATTATTAAAATCATGGACAAAAATATATCCGCCCTTTTCCAGTCTTGGATAAAAAAAACTGAGACCTGCATAGATAGGGTCGTACAGATCTGCATCAAGGCTTACAAAACAAAACCTGTCTTCTATGCCATTTGCGGTATCAGGAAAGAAACCTTTTTTTACTATACAATTGGCTGCGTTTACCATTTTGCTGAGCACAAGATCCACGCTGGTATCAGAAAAATTTTGTTCGCCTGTTGAAAAGCCGGCTGCTACTTCGGTTTCAACATCTTTTTTCTCAAAACCCTGGAACGTGTCAAATAAATAAAGTTTCCGGTCGGGAAATAAAAAATTTAACCTTTTGGCGAATTCTCCTTTATAAACGCCAAGTTCTGCAAGGTTGCCCGTTACATTATTTAACATGATCTCTTCGTAACAAAGCCCCAAGGTGGCATACCGTACATAATCTGAATTTACAGGCAATGGATGAGGCTTTTTTCTAAAGTTTAGCGACCGTACCAGATAAACCTTTTTGGAAGCTAAGATCTTTGCAATTTTTTTATAAGTGAACGAAGAAAATGCCATGGTATTGAATTCGGCTTAAATGTAGTGCATCAGCCTGAAACTTATCGGCGGATGAATTGAAAACTTAGTTTGAAAAATGCAATTGCATGAAATAAAAAAAGCACTGCTTTCGCAATGCTTATATTTTGTAGTGTAACAGTCAGCTTATCTTGTTTCTGCCATATCGGGAATGGCTTCAGCCTTATAAGCACCGGAATCAAGCTTATCCTTGGTCTCACTAAATGCTTTTAATGTTTGTTCAATATCCTTATCAGTATGCGTTGCTGTAGGGATCAGCCTGTATATAATGTGTCCTTTTGGAATTACAGGATATACAACAATAGAACAAAAGACACCGTAATTCTCACGCAAATCCATCACCATAGCCGTAGCCTCTTCCACACCACCTTTCATATAAACTGGTGTCACCATGGTATCTGTATTACCAATATCAAAACCACGTTCTTTTAAACCAGCCTGTAATTTTAATGCATTGTCCCACAGTGTCTGCCTCATTTCCGGCATCGTACGCAGCATTTCCAGGCGTTTTAAATTACCAATTACAATAGGCATTGGTAAGCTCTTGGCAAAAATCTGGCTGCGAATATTATATCGTATGTAGTCAATTATGGTTTTATCACCTGCCAGAAATGCGCCAATTGAAGCCATTGATTTGGCAAAAGTTGAAAAATACAGGTCAATGCCATCCTGAACACCTTGAGCTTCGCCGGCACCAGCGCCGGTTTTTCCCAGTGTTCCAAAACCATGCGCATCATCTACCAGCAAACGGAACTCGTATTTATCTTTTAAAGCAACAATCTCTTTTAATTTACCCTGGTCACCAGCCATACCAAACACACCTTCGGTAATTACCAGGATACCACCTGCGCCTTGTTTTTCAATTAAGGCACTGGCTCTTTGTAATTGCTTTTCACAGTCTTCCACATCGTTATGTTTAAACACATAACGGTGGCCAGGATGCAGGCGTACACCATCAATAATACATGCATGGCTTTCAGCATCATATACAATTACATCATGTCGGCTGCAAAGAGCATCAATAATGCTTAGCATTCCCTGGTATCCAAAGTTCAATAAAATGGCATCCTCCTTTCCTTCGAACGCTGCCAGTTCTCTTTCCAGCTGCTCGTGGTGGTTTGAGTTTCCACTCATCATACGGGCACCCATCGGTGCAGCAAGGCCGTATTGAGCTGCAGCTTCAGCATCTGTTTTACGTATATCCGGGTGATTTGCTAATCCAAGGTAATTGTTCAGGCTCCAAACGATCATGTCCTTGCCACGAAATTTCATGCGGCTGCCAATTTCTCCTTCCAGTTTAGGGAAGGCAAAGTAACCATGTGCTCTTTCGCGGTGCTGGCCAAGAGGGCCGTAGTTTTTCACAAGTCGTTCAAAAAGATCTGCCATGTTGAATTCAGATTTAGGTTTTTTTGAGTTTAGGTTTACTAAGCTGCAATACAACTGTTTAACACCGGTTGTGTCACTCACTTTTACGTTCGGTAATTCTATTCAGCTTTTTTTGATCGCCGCAAAAATAAGCAATTAAGGGGGAATGGGAGTTAGACGTTCTTCTAAAGGTATGGTGATTAAGGTTATAGCTGCAAAAAATAGTTAGATTTTTCTCAAGCCAGGCCGTCGAAAAACAGGACAAAGTTTCACCTCAATCAGTAACGCAATACTTCCACGGCTATTTTCCATCCACCGGTTTCGTTTCTCCAGATGCGCAGGTAATTTTCTTTTTTATCACCAAATGTATAGGTGCCGTAAACATATCCAAGGTCGCCGCTGTTGGCTATACCCCATCCGTTGATGGAAAAAACAATTCCGGGTGGTGTATTTTGAATAACAATCTGCTGCTGATTCTTTAAAGCTGGTAAAATATGGTTCCTGTTTAAAAGGCTTGTGTGTGATAAATATTTTTTGTATGCCAGCTCTTTATTTTCCTTAAAAGCTTTAATAAATGATTTCTCTGTAGCTATTAAAGCACCTTCAATATTTACTCCTTTAGTTTTTGAAGCAGTAACAATCTGCACTTCCTGGGTGTCGGTTGAAGGATGTTGACTCACCCCAAGATCTACCAGGAACTTCCATTCACCCTTTTTATTCAAAGCCCAAACCGTAGTGTATTGTCCCCGGGCTACAATACTATCCGTATTTGTGTTGGGTTGTAAGGTCCATGGCCCCGTGGTATAACCAAAATCGCCGGAAGATGCTATTTCTGCAAATTGAGGGTGCCAGTTGAGTATGCTCGATCCTTTTTCTTTTTGGTGCCATGCCTTCAACCCATTTACAGGTTCTGATTTTTCAAACACAATGCCGGTACTGTCAAGATATTTTATAAACGCATCTTTTGTGCTGTGCGCTACGGACCAGGCAGCAAAGCTGTTCTCTGCTGCTATTAATCCCTGAATTGTAGGTTGTGCTGATAATTGCAAGCCGGCTAAAAGCAAAATAAATAATGAAAACTTCATACTTCCATTCAAAACATAAAGGTATTTACTTAAAATCTACTGCAATTGTTGTTGCTGGCATTTCAGCCGTTAAATTTGGCATCTCAAACAAATTAGATGAAGAAGTTGGTTATTCTTTGTGTTGCTTTTATTTCAATTGCTGCTCACTCACAGGATCCAAACCGCCCTAAACTGGTTGTGGGAGTTGTAGTTGACCAAATGCGCTGGGATTATTTATACCGTTTTTACAACCGTTATGAAAACAACGGATTCAGACGATTGCTAAGAGAAGGATTTAGTTGTGAGAATACGTTTATTCCCTATACACCAACTTATACAGCTCCGGGTCATACTTCTATATATACGGGCAGCGTACCTGCCCTGCATGGAATAATGGGTAATAGCTGGTACGACGAAAAACAAAAAAAAGAAGTGTATTGTACAGACGACAGCAGTGTGAATACAGTAGGAAGTTCTTCAACTGCCGGCAAAATGTCGCCAAAAAATATGTGGAGCACAACCATTACAGATGAATTAAGGCTGGCTACCAACTTTAGAAATAAAACCATTGCTATTGCTTTAAAAGACCGGGGTTCTATTTTACCCGGAGGTCATTCCGCCAATGCCGCCTATTGGTTTGACAATGCCAGCGGCGGATGGATAAGCAGTACATTTTATATGCAGGAACTCCCGGCATGGGTAAAAAAAATGAATGAACGGAAGTTGCCGGATACCTACCTGGGCCAGGACTGGAATACCTTATATCCACTAAACACATACAAACAAAGCACTCCTGATAGTAACCGTTATGAAAAAAGACTGGGAACCGAAGATTATACCTTTCCTCATCTTACATCAAAAATTACGGTTAATAAATACGAAAGTTTCAGAACAACACCATTTGGCAACAGTTACACATTTGAAATGGCCAAAGCTGCAATTGAAGCAGAGCAATTAGGCAAAAGAGGCCTTACTGATTTTTTAGCAGTCAGCTTTTCTTCACCCGATTATATTGGTCATGCATTTGGACCCAATTCAGTTGAGGTGGAAGATACCTACCTGCGTTTTGATAAAGAACTTGCCCGTTTTTTAAATTACCTGGATGCACATCTTGGTAAAGGACAATACCTGTTGTTTTTAACGGCTGATCACGGTGTGGCACATAATCCCGTTTTTCTGGAAGACCACAATATACATTCTGGTGTACTTAACGGGTGGGGTAGCCGCCGCCAGTTAAATGACAGTCTTGAAAAGAAATTTGGTGTAAAAAACCTTATAGCTGCTATAAGTAATTACCAGTTATTTTTTGATGATGAACTTATTGTGCAAAACAAATTGGAAATAAAGGCCCTCAAAAAATATGTTACACAACTTTATTTGTTACAGCCTGGAGTATCTGCTATTGTGGATCTGCAAAATATGGATGATTTTCCTCTCCCTGTTAAAGTAAAAACGATGCTCACCAATGGCTATAACCAAAGACTAAGTGGTGATATGCAGGTTGTGTTCAGGCCTGAATATTTTGAATCTATGCGGTTAGGCTCTACACATGGGGCCTGGAATCCTTATGATTCTCATATTCCTCTTATCTGGTTTGGCTGGAAAATAAAGCCAGGAAAACTGAACAAGGAGGTGTATATGACAGACATTGCACCCACTGTTGGAGCTTTACTTAATATACAAATGCCCAACGCAACAATTGGAAAAGTAATTGAAGAAGTTTTGCGCTGAAGCCTGGTTCGGAAGTTTTAACCAGCAGGTTTACGCAATAGAGTGCTGATAGCTGAAATGTGATGATCATCATGTTCGGCAACAAAAAATAATGAATCAATTAAACGCATGGGTTGCTGCAGGCGGGGATGGATAGAAGAGAGACTTAAGATTTGTTCATCAAAAGCATAGATACCTTCCAGCGTTTTTTGCCGCTCTATGGTAAAGAATTGCAGCAGTTGTTCCAAAGATTTTTCATTATGTCTGGCCTCAGAGGTTTTTGTATTGGTCAGGTCTGCTGCCGATAACTGGGGTTTATGTTGCTGAAAATCTTCAAGTCGCTTCCACCACAATTCTTCCAGGTCAGATAAATGCCCCAGGTGTTCTTTTACCGACCAACCTTTATCGCTCCTACTGCAGTGATCTTCATCTGCATTCAATAAAATACTGTGTAGCCTGAAAATGCTTCCTTCCAGCCTGCTGAAAATTACCGGGAATAAACCCAATGGGAAATTAAAGTTGAAACTGCGTTCGAACCAGGGAAGTTGTTGTATCATGAGTTAAGTTAAAAATTATCGGGCAATCAGTTGTTGTAAATAACGGGCATTGTGCAAGGCTGCAGTTGATGCTGTGTTATTAAAATAAATGTAAGCTTCTTTCACTTGTGGGTTATTATGTATTTGCCGGTAAATTTTTTCGACGAAAGAAGGGTCATATTCAGAATAAAAAAGTTTAGGTACGCCATGAAAACGATAATAACATACAGGAGTATTTATCACCGCATCCTCAAAACAGATCTTTGGAAAACTAACACCACTGAAACTGATATTATTCTTTGCGAGTATGGCTTTTACATCGGTCCTCCACCAGCTTTCATGCCGGAACTCAATAACATTTGTAAATGAATGATCAACCTGGGCCAGCAATTTCTGCAACTTGTCTTCTGAGTAGATAAACTGTGGTGGTAGCTGGAATAGAACGCATGCCAGTTTTTCTTTTAATCCTTCTTTCAATAAACCATAAAAATCAGACATCATCCTTTCGGTGTCTGTAAACTTCTTAAAATGTGTAATGGACCTGGGAACTTTTGCAGAAAAACTAAATTCCTGCGGCGCCTTATCATACCATCCTTTTAAAGAATTGGCAGTTGGAAAACGGTAAAAAGTTACATTCAATTCAAGTGTGTTGAATTGGCTGGCATAAAATGAAAACCACTTAGTTTGGGCCAGCCCTTTTGGATAAAACTCCTCTTTCCACTCTTTGTAATGAAAGCCCGAACAGCCTATATGCCATTTAATGGTATGCATATATGCGGTTGCAGAAATAATTATACCAACACTTTTAAATTACTGAAGCCAGAGTTGGTTGATGGATTTTGTAAGTTCAACCAGTTTATTAAACGTGTCTGGTTTTGTAATAAAACAATTTGCACCTAAATCGTACGATGTGATCTTATCACGTAAGGAAGAAGAAGTAGTAAAAACAATGGTGGGTATTGGAGAAAAGCGTTTGTCGGATTTCAATTCTTTTAGTGTTTCGCGGCCGTCTTTGCCGGGCATATTCAGGTCAAGCAAAATAAGCGACGGTAATCCATTTTCTGTATGATTATATAAATAGTCCAGAAGCATATCTCCGTTCTCAAAAAAAATATATTGATGTTCTTTTGTTACGCTAACAAATGCGTCTTTCAGAATCTCCCTGTCATCAGTATCGTCATCAACAATAATTATGAAGTGCTCCTTCTTCATGCCGGTAAAATTATAGTAAAGGTGGCCCCCACACCCGGTATTCCTTTCGCATAAATTATACCACCATGGTGCTCAACAATTTTTTTACAAATAGCTAATCCTATTCCGGAACCCTCGTATTCACTTCTTCCGTGTAGTCTTTGAAAAATAGCAAATATCTTGTTGGCAAATTCCATTTCAAACCCGATCCCGTTATCGGAAAATTCAATTTTATGATAATAAGCAGCCGGTGACATTTGGAAGTGGGCCGTTTCGTTTTCAGCGGCACGTGAGTATTTTATTTGAAGCACCGGTTGCACATTTTCTTGTACGAATTTTAATGAATTGCTAATCAGGTTTTGAAATAACTGCCTGAATTGCGCCGGTATGATGTTCGCTTCGGGTAATTCACTGGCTTCAATAACTGCATTTTGTTGTTCGATTTTGAATTCCAGGGTTTGAAGTGTTTCCTCTAAAATTTTTTGCAGGCTGAAAGGTTCAAAAGAACGGTTGCCGGTGATCATGGAAATGGATAGCAGATCGGTGATCATGGTTTGCATACGTTGTGATGCATCTACAATTTTTTTCAGGTAAAGCTTTCCATCCAGCGTTAGTTTGTCCATATGTGTAGCCACAAGCCTATCGCCAAAAGTGGATATTTTACGCAGAGGTTCTTTCAAATCGTGGCTGGCCACATAGGCAAATTCTTCAAGACTGGCATTTGATTGTTCCAGTTGAAGGGTGTTTTGTAGAATGGTGCGCTCCATTGTTTTCCTGCGGCTGATGTCCAGCGCTGCGCCTAAGATCTGTTTGATCTCTCCATTTTCACTTGTTTTAAAAACTATTTCCCTTACCAGGAACCATCGCCATTCATCATCTTTTCCTTTCATTCGACATTCGTACTGCATCATGGAATCCACCTGTTGAAAATTTTTATTGCTTTGTTTGCGTGCAGGCAATAAAGGATAATCATCCGGGTGGTATAACATTTCCGTTACAGCTGTTCCTGTTTCCACAATTTCGTCCGGCAAATAACCCAATACAAAAAATATCTCTCGGTTGATGTAAACTATACTCTGTGTGTCTACATCATACAGGTATAAAATAGTAGGAGAGGCGTCTGCTATCTGTTGGATAAAGTGTTCCTGTTCAGCAATCTTTTCAGTTGCTTTTTTCTGATCAGTTACATCTAATGAAATATTTAAAACATGTTCAATTTTCCCTTCACTGTTACGGTCAAAAACAGTTCCGTACGTATGTAACCAGCGGTAACTACCATTTTTATGTTGAATGCGGAATGTGTGTTCTACAACAGGCTCTGATGAGGGATTTTCATTTGCTTCGGTTATTGCTTTATTATCTTTTTGCAGAAGTTCAGCCACGTCGTCCGGATGCACCTTATCAATTAAATAGGTGTAACCGTTTTCCATCACTTCCTTTGTGGAATAACCAAGAAGTTTTTCAACTCCTTCACTTATAAATACATATTTGCCGGTATTTACATTGTAAGAGGTGATTATGGAGGGAGTTGCATCTGTGATTTTGCGGATAAAATTCTGGTTTTCTTTCAGCTCCTGTTGCACCTGGTACATTTCCGTTATATCCTGCGTGGTACCAACAATTTTAAATGGTTTTCCGTTTTCATAGATCACTTCCGCTCTCCTGTGAATGATCTTGATCCTGCCGTCTTTCATTACAATGCGGTGATGTCTTTCATAGGGAATTCCTTTCTGAAGACATTCTTCCAGGTCGGCTTCAACGGATTCCTTATCATCCGGATGAACATACCCGGCAACTTTATCATAAGTCAACTCCGTATTTTCCGGAAGTTCGTATATTTTATAGATCCCCTCTGACCATTCTATTTTATCAGTGCTTATCTCCCAGCTCCAGTTACCTATTTTGGCAATGTCCTGGGCCTGCTTAAACAGGCTTTCACTTTTTTTGAGCCGGTCAATTAAGATTTGTTTTTCTGTAATGTCTCGTTCGGTGCCTATCACAAAGGCCGGTTTTCCATTTTCATCATACTCCACATGAGCTATTGAACGAATAGTTTTTTCTTTACCATCTGCAGCAATTATACTGAAGGTATCATCAAGAGTATTTTGCTCTTTGAATTGATCTATTCCCGCTTCCACATGATCCCTGTCTTTTGGGTGCACAAAAGAAAGAAACCGTTCAATAGTTATCTCTTCTGATTGCGGTTCCAGCCCATATATTTTATACAGCTGGTTTGTCCACTCAAGTTTATTGGTTTGTATATTCCAGTTCCAGTTACCCATGTTGGATAACTCTTCGGCCTGCCGATAGATTTTTTCGGACTTTTTTAATTTTTCCAGTAACAATTCGTTTTCTGTAATATCCTGAACCGTTCCAATTACCGAAACAGGCTCGCCTGGTTTGCCAGGTTGCAGGCTACCTCGTACATGAACTATTTTCTTACTATCCTTTGTTCTGATCCTAAGATCAAAGTTCTGTTCCTGTTTTGATGCCAGGCAGCTTTGAACCACAGTTTGAATTTGTTTCCTGTCATCGGGGTGATGCAGCTCGTCAACCAGTTCTAATGTTATTTTGACGGATTGTGGTTCCAGGTTATAGATACGGAATAACTCATCGGACCAACTGATAAAACCGGTCGTGAGGTCCCAAACAAAGTTGCCAATATGGGTAAGGGCTTCAGCCTGCTGGTGTAAAGATTCTTTTTGCTTAAGATCATTTACCAGTTGTTGCCTGTCGGTTATATCCATCAGGGTGCCGTGCATGCTTACAGGTTTGTTGCCCGTATAATTGATCAGTCCTTTTGTCCAGATAAATTTTTCTTTTCCATGTGGATGAGTATACCTGTATTCACATTCGTATGTTCCCGTTTGTAATGCTAATTGTATGGCTTCTTCAACTTTTTGCCTATCATCAGGATGTACATGGTGCATAAACAATTCGTGATTGCCAAAACCGACGCCCAGTATTTTATCTACTTGCGGCGAACCCTGCGAGATGCCCCCGTTAAAATCCCAGATAAAACTTCCCAGTCTTGCAATTTCCTGTGCTTCAAGTAATTCTCCTTCTCTTTTTTTAAGTTGCTCAGCTGTAATATGTTGCTGGTGAACGTCTATGGCAACACCTATTTTTTCACTTACTTCTCCATTCTCATTTCTTTTGAAAATAGTTTCAAAGGTTCTGATCCAACGATATTCGTGTGCACGATTGCGCAGGCGATATTTTATACTACGAATTTCACCGTCTTTGCTTTTTTTGAAATCCTCCTCATACTGTCTCAGCATCTGTATATCATCGGGGTGAATGCAGGTTTCACCAAAGTTTTTTAACTGGGGCTGCTCCTGGGGCTCAAATCTCAAAAAATCACTGGAAGGCTTGTTGGCGTATAATTCTTTATTGTTGATCACATCAAACACATATATCATTCCTGGTAATGTATTGGTAACCTTTTCAATAAAATGGGTATGTTGCTTGATCCTGTTTTGTAAAAGGTCCATGAAAAAATTCAAAGCACTTGTTTCAATCTCCAGCAAAAAAAGATCAATCTCTTTTACCAGTTCAATTACTTGGTGCGTGTCTGAGCAGTAGTCAGGCAAAAAATACAGGAAGGATTTTTTGCACATGTATGTAAGTCGTGTCAAATTATCTGCTGCTAAATCATCTTTAGCAATTAAAGGAAGCTGGTCGGTTTTCCAATTTTGTAAACTCTCATAAATATGTTCTTGTCCCCTGTTTTTACTCAGGAAGTTTAAAAAATCTGCAATTTTTTGTTTTGCCAGTTTTGTTTGCTCAGAATGTGAATAATCTTTTAGCCGGCGTAACAGGGGAAGGTTAATTTCTTTGCAGATTCGTAATTGCATTTCCACCAGCTCTTGCAATTTATTGTTCAATAGGTAAGAAGCAAATGCAGGCAGATATATGAGGTTGTCAATAGATTGATTCGTTTGTTTCGTTGATTGCACGGTTACAATTTCTTACGTTCTTATTCATTATCTGGTTGAAACAGAACAAGTTTGCTTAAAAAAGGTGTAGTTAAAGTTAAGGGTAAATAATGTTGAAGCCTCAGCTTTTAAGCAAAAAATTAAGTGCTTTTTGATGGAACAAAGAACTTATTTGGTTACGAGGATCTCTATTTTTCTTTTACCAATTCCTTTTCTTCTTGGCAATAAAAAGGAATAAATTTCTTCGGGAGATTTAAGCATTATTGTTCCACTGTCGGATTTTATTTCGAGAGATTCCAGCCAGCTTGTAATATAAGCCAGTGTGTCCCTTTTCCATGAACCCTGGCCAAAACTCATTTTTACTTCGTTATATGGTTTTGCATTTTGCAACTCAAACGTAACGGTTTCGGAATTGTACATGAAAAAAGGACTTTGTATAAGACTGTCTGACTCTTTTAGTTTCCAGTTGATTTGTACATTACCACCTGACCTGTTTTTCATATCAATACGGCGATAAGGTGTACAGGCTACCAGCAGGTAAGCTAAAATTGAAATTCCAATAAGCTTTTTATTCATGATCTTATTGTCCTCTTTCGGGTCCTGAATACGGATCCTCTTCCTGTGCTTCATGCCTGTCGCCACCCAAACTGTAATAATTATTTTCCTCGTCTTCTTCGCCAATGTTTTCGTTAGCATCATCAAGGTCGCTGCCTGGAATATCCAGGTCGCTTTCTATTTCCTCGTTCGTTACATTTTGTGGCGTACCAATTTCAGCATCAGTTGAATTTAAAATTGCAAGATCGTCATCGTTTACATCGGCTTCTGTTCCCATCTGAATGTTCAGTTCATCATTTTCTTTATTTTCATTACCGGCATTTTGAGATGTGGCAAATCGCTGGCTAACGCCGGTTGTATTGCGGTTAGCGGGAAGATTTTCCACATCCATATCTACACGGTGCGTATCGGTACGTTGATCCATTATATCTTCTTTGGCGGGATAATGGGGGTATCCCGGGAAATCCTGGTCGGTTTTTTCATCTGGCGACCTGTCCACTTCCTGTTTACTATCCATTGCTTTGGAAGGATCATTTTGCGGGATTTTATTTGAGTTATCCCTGTTATTATCTCTGGTGTCCATAACTTCTTTTACCATATACATAAAAATGTTGTGCCGACTCTGCGGTAATATAGAAACTCAACTGTATATGATGGCTTAGTTTTTACAGTTGTAGGTGTTTTTAAAATTAAAATTTTGGTATGAAGGCAGCAGTATTTCATAAGATCGGTGATATAAGCGTAGATAATGTTGAGGATCCAAAAATTGAAGCACCGGATGATTTAATTCTGAAAGTAACGTCAACGGCTATTTGTGGTTCGGACCTGCACATTTACGATGGGTTTTTCCCACAACTGAGAGACCAGGTTCTGGGACATGAGTTTATGGGCGTTGTGGAAGAAACCGGCCCGGCTGTTACAAAGGTTAAAAAAGGTGACCGGGTGGTGGTACCATTTACCATAGCTTGCGGCCAGTGTTTTTTTTGTGCTCATGATCTGCCCGGGCATTGTGAACAAACGAACCCAGACCATTACGGTCCTGAAGGGGATATGATGAAGGGCAAGGGTGGCGGTCTGTTTGGTTATACGGATCTGTATGGTGGTTATAATGGCGGACAGGCTGAATATGTACGGGTTCCCAAAGCCAATGTTGGTCCCAAGATAATTCCAGATGGATTGAGTGATGACCAGGTTTTATTTCTTACAGACATATTTCCAACGGGCTGGACAGCCGTGGACTGGGGTGAATTGAAAGGAGGAGAAAGTGTGGTGATTTTTGGTAGTGGACCTGTCGGGTTGATGGCGCAGAAATCGGCCTGGTTAAAAGGTGCAGGAAGGGTGATTGCTGTTGATCCTTTGGAGTATCGTTTAGCAAAAGCAAAAGAAGTGAACAAGGTGGAAACGATCAATGCCCATGATGAAAACCTTATGGAAAAAATCAGGGAAATGACCAATGGCCGTGGGGCCGATGTGGCTATTGATGCTGTGGGAACCGAAGCAGAACGATCTTTTTTGGAAAAAGTGAAAGCTGTGATCAATGCAGAAAAAGGAACCATGAAAGTGATTGACTGGTGTACGCAGGCAGTTCGTCGTGGTGGTATTGTTTCGGTTGTTGGCGTGTATGGCAGCCCCTATGACAATTTTCCCATTCACCGCATTTTCGATAAAGGTTTGATCATGAAATTTGGCCAGGCGCCCGTTCATAAATACATAGATCATTTGTTTGAAATCGTAAGAAATGGAAAAGTAACCCTGAATGACATCATAACACACAAGCTGCCACTTGATAAGGCCTCTCATGCGTATGAAATATTCAAAAAGAAAGAAGATGATTGTGTAAAGGTGGTACTGAAGCCATAAGCAGATGCAGACTATTTACAATTTCTTAAAATTTTTGGAATTTTAAGGGCAGGGCAGGGTCTTAAAACCTTTGCATCTGCCTTTTTTTTCTTCATATCGCCGCCATTTGTTTCTTTTGCCTGTAGTTAGGATTGAGCCATCCTGATTTCGTTTTTCTAAAGAGGTGTTCATGAAGAAATATGCAGTTATTGTAGCGGGTGGAAGCGGTAAAAGAATGGGAAGTGCTATTCCCAAGCAGTTTATGTTGTTAAACGACAAGCCAGTTTTATATTATACTATAAAAACATTTTTGGAAGCGTTTGATGATCTCCAGATCATTCTGGTGTTACCCGAAGAACACGCCGATATGGGCAAAGAGATCATTGATGCATACTTTGATTACGATCGTATATTAATAGGATTGGGTGGAGAAACCCGGTTTCATTCCGTACAAAATGGTTTAAATATGGTGCAGGATGAAGCCATTGTATTTGTGCACGATGCTGTCCGATGCCTGGTTAGTACCGATCTCATTCATCGTTGTTATGAACATGCCCTGAAAATGGGCAGCGCGGTACCGGTTATTCATGCAAGGGACAGCATTCGGTTACTCAATGAAGAAAAAAATGATAACGAAGTGCTTGATCGTAACCGTATTGTTTTGGTGCAAACGCCACAAACCTTTCACAGCAAAATTTTGCAACCTGCTTTCAAGATCGATTATAAAGAACGGTTTACAGATGAAGCTACAGTAGTAGAAGCTTACGGTTTAAAAATTTCTTTGGTAGAAGGAGAAGAAAATAATATTAAGATCACCAGGCCTGTTGATCTGTTGATTGCAGAAAGAATTATTGACGAAGTAAAAT
>DASTMJ010000200.1:0-17052 GCA_035714205.1 Flavisolibacter sp.
CTTTGCGTAATGCGCCAATAACATCATCTAAACCCGAAACAGGTTTAAAAGCGCTAATGGTAAAAAGAAAAGCAAAGCTGGCAAGTGTAAAAAAAAGTTTCATATACATCGGTTTGTTCGAGCCTCTATGAACGAAAAATGTGCCATAGTTATGGAGGGCTTGTTAACCCGCTAAAATAAACAAAACCTTTACGTTTTAATAGCTTTGCTCACATTGATATACATTCGTTTATGCCAAAAAAGAAAGTTATACTCGTAATTATGGATGGCTGGGGCATTGGATCAGTGAAGTCTTCAGATGCCATACAAAACGCCAACGTACCTTTTGTCAGTTCACTTTATAACCGGTTCCCTAACACAACCTTAACAACATGCGGCGAAGCAGTTGGTTTGCCGGAGGGACAGATGGGCAACTCAGAGGTGGGTCATTTAAACCTGGGTGCCGGCCGCATTGTATACCAGGAACTACAACGTATTAATGTAGCTATCCGGGAAGGAGAATTGTCACAAAATAAAAGCCTGCTGGCTGCTATTGAATACGCCAAAATACATCAGAAACCTTTGCATTTATTGGGTCTGGTAAGTGATGGTGGGGTGCATTCACACATCAATCATTTAAAGGCCATTCTTAGTGTTTGCCATGAAATGGGCCTTTCCAGGGTTTTTGTTCATGCATTTACCGATGGTCGTGATTGTGATCCAAAAAGTGGTTTGGGCTTTATAAATGATCTGCAGTTACATATTGACAAAACCGTAGGCGAAATAGCTTCGGTTAGTGGCCGGTATTATGCCATGGATCGGGATAATAGATGGGAAAGAATAAAGTTGGCTTATGATGTCATGGTGAACGGTATTGGAGTAACAAGCAAAAATGCAGCAGATGCCATTGATAAATCATATAAAGAGAATGTTACGGATGAATTTATACTGCCAACCGTGATTATGAACAAGGATGGCAATCCCATAGCCAGCCTTGCTGAAGGGGATGCAGTAATCTGTTTCAACTTTCGCACAGACAGGTGTAGGGAAATAACCAAGGCCTTAACGCAGGTTGATTTCCCGGAACATAGTATGCAGACACTACCGCTGCACTATACCACCATGACGGAATATGATTCGACCTTCAAAAATGTTCATATCATTTTTGAGACGGATAATCTGAACAAAACCTTAGGCGAGGTAATTGAAGCAAATGGTTTGAAACAGATACGTATTGCCGAAACGGAAAAATACCCGCATGTAACGTTCTTTTTCAGTGGCGGAAGAGAAAAACCGTTCGAAGGGGAAAGCCGGATCATGATACCATCGCCCAAAGTTGCTACTTATGATCTGCAACCCGAAATGAGTGCATTTGAAGTAACAAACGCCATTCTGCCCGAAATTGAAAAAGAAGATGCCAGTTTTATTTGCCTGAATTATGCAAATGCTGATATGGTGGGGCATACGGGGGTTTGGGAAGCCGCTATAAAAGCTGTTGAAACCGTTGATCGTTGCGTGGAAAGAATCGTCACTACTGCACTAGATCATGGCTACACGATATTTCTTACGGCCGATCATGGAAATGCCGATTATATGATCAACGAAGACGGCACACCCAATACAGCGCATACGCTAAACCCGGTGCCTTTTTTTATTATTGATACTGACTGGAAAGGAGCGATTCAACCCGGGAAATTAGGCGACCTGGCGCCGACAATTTTGCATATGATGGGATTGCAGGCACCAACTGAAATGACGGGTAATGTATTGATTAACTAAAACGGGATAATTTTATGGTATAACCAGTGAATAAAAAATCTACTATAGCTTTTATTCTTTCCTGTTTTATTCTGCTGCCTTTGTTTTTTTCAACAGGATTGCAGGTATTTCAATTATACCTAAAACATCGTGCAGAAAAACGTTTAGAAAAAGAATCACTTGTTACGATCTCTTTTCCGGTTCAAAAAATAAAATGGATTGAAGATGGAAGAGAGATCATGGTTGAAGGTCAAATGTTCGATGTTAAGACCTACCGTATAGAAAATGGAATTTTTATAGGAAGCGGAGTGTATGATGAAGATGAAACAAAGGCGATGGAGCTTTTCAAAAATTTCAATGAAAAGGAACAAAACTATTTGCTTATCCATTTGCTTTTGTATTCTCAACTTTTTGTTGCTGTTGCCTTTGGTATTTTTTTAATCGTTTATAACCAATCCTGCAGGTATCGTTTATATGGCATTCAAACGCTTCCCTATCCATATGCACACCCGTTAGTTCCTCCTCCGCGGCCGTTGATTTGAAAGCCGTTGAATTTATTTTTAATCAAACTTTATAACACCTATGAGCAAAGTGCTTTGGCTCGTTGGTTCTTTCATGCTCTGCATGTTGCAATTGCTTCATGCACAAACCGACACATTGAAAGAACAAACGATGGAGGAAATTATTTTATCAGTTAATAAATGGGAACAAAAACTAAACGAGGTTCCCAATAAGATCATTAAAATCAATAAGGAAAACATATTAAGAGGCAACCCGCAAACATCGGCCGATCTTTTATCGCAAACCGGCAATGTATTTATTCAGAAAAGCCAATTGGGCGGGGGCAGCCCTATGATTCGGGGTTTTGCCACCAACCGGGTTTTGCTGGTGGTGGATGGAGTTCGCATGAACAATGCCATATACCGAAGCGGCAACCTGCAGAATGTTATCAGTATAGATGCGTTAAGCACACAAACGGCGGAGGTGATCTTTGGTCCAGGTTCCATTATCTATGGCAGCGATGCTATTGGAGGAGTAATGGATTTTCATACGCTTCAAGCAGCACTAGGTTCAGGTAAAAAATTATTAGTTCGTGGCAGTGGGTTAGTTCGATATGCAACAGCCAACCAGGAAAAAACAACACATGTTGATTTAAATATCGGCGGATCCAAACTTTCATTTCTTAGCGCCATTACTTTCAGCGATTTTGATGACCTGAAAATGGGAAAGAACGGTGGCCAGGAAAGCTATTTACGTCCTGAATATGTACAACGAATTAGTAATAGTGACAGCATCGTTTCCAATGCAGATCCACAGGTACAAAAATTCAGTGGCTATAACCAGTTAAACCTGCTTCAAAAATTAAGGTATCGGCCAACCGCTTCTTTAGAATTGACGTATAGTTTTATTCATGCTAAAACGGGTGAAGCTCCCCGTTATGACAGGCTTATTCAATACCGGAATAATAAACTAAGGTTTGCTGAATGGAATTACGGGCCCATGACCTGGAACATGCATTTGTTACAGGCAATTGTCAGCAAAAAAAACAGACTATGGGATTATGTAAAAGCAGCACTGGCCTACCAGGATTATAAAGAAAGCAGGATTGACCGCCCAAGAGGTAGCTCAAACAGGACTACACAAACTGAAGCAGTTGATGCCTTTAATGCAAATATTGATGCTGTAAAACAATCAGGCAAAGCTGAATTTTTTTATGGTGCCGAATATGTTTATAACAAGGTGAATTCCGCAGGTATTCGTGAAGATATCATCAACAATACGGTCATTCCGTTTATAAGCCGTTACCCCAATGGAAGTAACTGGGCCAGTGGTGGCATCTATGGAAGTTATAAGATCAATTTCCACCCCAAATTCACATTTACTACAGGTGCCCGGTATAGTTATAATTCGCTCAAAGCAACATTTGATACTGCATTCATCAAATTTCCTTATCAAGAAACTGCCCTGCAAAAAGGAGCATTAACGGGAAGTGCCGGGCTGGTCTTCAGGCCTGATGAAAGCTGGCAATTCAATGGAAATATTGCTACCGGTTACCGTATGCCTAACATTGATGATATTGGAAAATTTTTTGAAAGTACTCCCGGAAACATTACCGTTCCAAACCCCGACTTGCAACCCGAATATGCATGGAACTTTGAAATAGGTGTCATAAAAGAAGTAGTGCAAAAATTTCGTTTTGAAATAAATGCTTTTCATACACTTCTCACCAGGGCTATAGTCCGGCGTCCTTTTTTACTTAACGGAAATGACAGCATTGATTTTGATGGAACAAAAAGCAGGGTTGAAGCCTTGCAGAATGTGGCCAGGGCAACTGTGTGGGGTTTGCAATCCAGTGCCCGGTTTTATATCAACAATAGCTTATTTCTACAATCTCATGCCAACTGGACTAACGGAAAAGAAACCGATGACGAAAAAAATGAACAGGTGCCCTTGCGGCATGCACCCCCTTTTTATGGAAGTACGCACCTGCATTTTGAAAACAGCATATTACATCTGGAACTATATTCGGTGTACAACAGTGAGATCACTAACAAAAAGCTGGCCCCATCTGAACAGGATAAAGCTGATATCTATGCAAAAGATCAAAATGGTTTACCCTACTCCCCTGCCTGGCACACTCTCAATTTCCGTACCTCCTGCAGGGCTACAAAAAACATAACCCTGACAGCTAACTGGGAAAACATTACAAACCGACGTTACCGGCCGTATTCAAGCGGTATTGTAGCTGCAGGCAGTAACTTGATTTTTTCATTCAGGTATGCTTTCTGATCATGGTAGCATTACAAATAATAATATGGTAAGTATAAAACCGCAGGCAAAAAAAATAAGGTGGTTCCGCAGAATTCACCGAAAGATCTCAATTGCGCTTATGCTTTTCTTCCTGCTGATTGCCGCTACAGGTATTTTGCTTGGGCTAAAAAAACAGGCAGGTTTATTGGCGCCAACTCAAAAAGGTGAATCGGCCGATTTTTCTAAGTGGTTACCAGTTGATAGCCTGCAGAAAAAAGCAATCATCTATTTACGTGACTCAGTAAGTAATCAATTATCAGCCAGACTTGACAGGATTGATATAAGACCGGATAAAGGAATTGCCAAGTTTATTTTTAAAGATCATTATTGGGGCCTACAACTTGATTGCACAACAGGAGAATTGTTATTGAAGGAAAAAAGAACCAGTGATTTTATTGAAAACCTGCATGATGGCTCCATACTTGATAAAATTTTAGGCACAAGTGATGAACAGATCAAAGCCAGTTATATGACTTTGACCGGTATTGGCCTTGTGGTTTTGATCATTTCCGGCTTCTGGCTTTGGTTTGGACCCAAGCGCATCCGGAAGTTAAAAAACCAAGGAAAGTGATTAAAAGGTGGTCATTGGCCACCTTTCATTTTACAAGAAATAGACAAAGGGTGCAGCATTTCAACAAAAAAATTGTCTAAATTACAGGCAACCAAAGTAAACGTATGACCGAGGAAGCCATATTGCAAGGTTGTTTAAAAAACAATGCTGCAGCTCAAAAAGCACTCTATGAAAAATTTAGTGCTAAAATGCTGGTAGTTTGTTATCGCTATGCACATAATCGCGAAGACGCCGAGGATATGTTACAGGAAGGTCTGATAAAAGTGTTTACGCAGATCCACACGTTTGAGAACAGGGGAGCTTTGGAAGGGTGGATCCGGAGAATAGTGGTTCATACCTGTATCAATATCCTGAAAAAAAACAAGCGATTTAATGAAAGTGTCGATATCATTCACGCCAGCAATTTACAGGTAAGGGAAGAAAGCATCCCTTCTATCATACAGGCAAAAGAAGTAGTGGAATGCATAAGAATGTTGCCCATTGGTTACAGAACGGTTTTGAACCTGTATGCTATTGAAGGTTTTTCGCATAAAGAAATATCTGGCATGCTGGATATTGAAGAAAGTACCAGCCGAAGTCAATATACAAGAGCTAAGGCCATGCTTGAAGACGTGCTGATAAAGAAAAAAATATTATATAAACCAAAGGAGGAGTCTTATATAGCTGCTGCCGGAAGGTAAAACCCCAAACATCCGTAAACCTGGACTGATTATGAAGAGAAATTTTACAAATGAAAACTTTGAAGACTTTCTTCGACAAAATGCCGACGGCATGCGAATGCGGCCTTCGGATACGGTTTGGAAAAACATTTCCAGCCGTTTAAATAATAACCGAAGAAGGATTGTCTTTACAGCAGGCATCATCCTGTTAGCTATTTCATCATTAACCTATCTCCTCGTTGATAGTCCATCCAATAAAATTGGAAATGCAGCTACAAGCAAGCAGTTGAATTCCAGAACATCCCAATCTAATAATTCAGCTAAGTCAGTAAACAAAACAAGTGGAGTTATTACCCGTACCGCCCTGGAACAGCCCGGATTGATTTCACAAGCGCCAATATCAAAAGAAGTGACAGGTGAATCAACACCTGGTTCTATAACTACCGGCATTGCTGGTAATTTAAATGACAACTTTATTGTAAACGAGGTTGTTGCATTTAACGATTTTGAACCAACAATTGTTGATGAATATCCCGGAATGGGTTTGGCCTCAACCACCCAGGAAAATCAAAAACTTACAACATCGACACCAGGTCTGTTTCCGCTGACAATTGAAAGTGTGTTCAACTCTTATAAACCCAGGATTCAAAAGAAAAAGATCGGTCTTCAATTTTATTTTACTCCAACATTAAGTTATCGTAAGCTTGGGGAGAATAAATCATTCCTGCGTAATCAAAGTTCAACCAACCTCAATTATTTGCCTGCCCTGGTATTTGATGTAAACAACGTGGTTACTCATAAACCTGATATCGGTTTTGAGTTTGGTATGGCAGCCAAATATCCAATTACCAAAAAAATGAAAGTCAGGGCTGGCGTACAGTTTAACCTGAACCGTTACGACATCAAAGCTTATAATACCAGTACGTCTGTATCCACAATCATGTTCAATGGTCGCAGCAATAATAGTATAGATTCCATGAGAACCTATACATCATACAGCACAGTAAATGGTTATAAACAAGACTGGCTTCAAAACTATTATGTTCAGATTTCAACGCCTGTTGGTGTTGAGTTTAAAATAGCTGGTAATGATAAAACAGAGTTTGGTATTGCTACCACTGTTCAACCAACTTATGTTTTAGGTGACAGGGCTTACATTATTACAACGGATTATAAGAGGTATGCCGAAGTGCCGCAATTGGTTCGCCGGTGGAACGTAAATACGTCTATAGAAACCTTTGTAGGATATTCAACAGGTAAACTAGCCTGGCAGGTTGGTCCCCAGGTTCGCTACCAGCTTCTCTCAAGTTTTGTAAATAAATACCCGGTTAAAGAAAACCTTTTTGATTATGGTTTGAAAATCGGTGTATCATTAAACAAATAATCTTCCTAATCGCTTATATGAAACCCTGCAACAAGATTGCAGGGTTTTCGTTTTACAGATGATTTAATTTTACCCTTATGAATAAATATGCAGTTGTTTTTATTTGCCTGTTTGGAATGATAGGTTGCAAAAGCAAAACCAAAGACAAAAACAAGGATGTAGAATTTTTTCCTGTTGTTTCTTTTTTAAAGGGCCAGGCTAATCATATAGACACCTCCCTCTATCGTATAGTTAAGGTTGAAACGATCGATACAATTTCAAATACTACCTATGTCAAAAGAGAAGATTTTAAACAATATGCCAAAGATTTTTTAGAGCTTCCTGACATCAGTTCCGACAAATGGAAAGAAGATTATGAAGAAACAAAGATTTTTGATGATGTTTTGAATAGTGTGATTTTGACCTACACAACTACAGAACCTGATAATGAAATACAAAGAGAAGACATAATGCTTGAACCGGCAGGCGCCGATGGTAACAGCGAAGTTAAAACAGTCATCATAAATAAGATTACCAACAAGGGAGATTCAACGGTTCAAAAAAATATGATCTGGTATGTAAATAAACGGTTTACAATAATCACCAAAGTTGATAAAAAAGATCAGCCTCAAAAAATAAGAAAAATGGAGATCATCTGGAATGATTTTATTGACAGATCTCCAGTTTAGATGAAGACACATGACGCAGACAGAATTTCAAAATATTGCACCCGGTTTACCTGCTTTCCCCGGCATTTACAAATATTATAACAGTGAAAATGAATTGCTTTACGTGGGCAAAGCAAAAAATATCCGTAAGCGGGTAAGTTCTTATTTCAATAAAACCCTGGCCAGCTACAAAACGCATGAACTGGTTAAACGTATAAGAAAAATAGAGTTTACTATTGTTAACTCTGAGCAGGATGCATTCTTATTGGAGAATTCACTGATCAAACAGTTTCAGCCTTTATTCAATATTAATTTAAAAGATGACAAAACCTACCCTTACATTGTTATAAAAAATGAACCGTTTCCACGCATTTTTTTAACCCGACAAAAAATTGAAGATGGTTCGCAATATTTTGGGCCCTACACTTCTGTAAGCAAGGTTCGTGAACTGCTTAATTTCATCAAACAAACCATTCCTTTACGTACCTGCCCGCTGAATCTTACTCAAAAAAACATTGAAAAAGGCAAGTTCAAAGTATGCCTGGAATATCATTTAGGGAATTGCAAAGGGCCTTGTGAAAACCGCCAGTCAGAAGATGATTACAACAATAATATAGCCCAGATCAAGAACCTGTTAAAAGGTAATCTTGGACCGGTGATTCAGCATTTTAAAGCAGAAATGAAAGTGCATGCTGAAGACCTGGAGTTTGAAAAAGCTGAATTAACACGCAAAAAGATCCAATACCTTGAAAATTACCAGTCCCGTTCAATTGTTGTGAATACCTCGCTGGGTGATGTGGATGTGTTTACCATTCAAAAACATGGTGATATTGCTTATGTAAATTACCTGATGGTTCAGAATGGCGCTATCATTCAAACCAAAACTATTAAAGTTGAAACGCATCTTGATGAATCTTCTGAAGAAACACTGGGATTTACAATTGGTCAGTTGCGTACAACCTTTAATAGTGAGGCAAAAGAGATTGTCATTCCCTTTTCAATTGAATATGATGAACCGGGAGTAGAAATTACCGTGCCCAAAGCCGGCGATAAGAAAAAGTTAATAGATCTGTCCGAAAAAAATGTTCACTATTTTATTGACAGCCAGAAAGCAAAAGAACGATTACAATTGGGTGTAAAAAATGCAGATAAATACAATGTATTGCTACAAGTGAAAGAAGACCTGCAATTAGCGGCTGTTCCGGTACATATTGAATGCTTTGATAATTCCAATTTCCAGGGCAGCTACCCGGTATCGGCGATGGTATGTTTTAGAAACGGAGAGCCCAGCAAAAAAGATTACCGGCTTTTTAATGTAAAAACGGTAGAAGGCATTAACGACTTTGCCACTATGAAAGAAGCTGTTTACAGGCGATACAGACGTATGAAAGCAGAAAGTGAACCTTTACCACAATTGGTGATTATTGATGGCGGGAAAGGCCAGCTAAGTTCGGCCTATGAAGCCATTGAAGAATTAGACTTGCAGGGTAAAATGACCCTGGTAGGACTGGCAAAAAATGAAGAAGAGTTGTTTTTTGTAGGAGATCAGCAATCCTTAAAGCTTCCTTACGACAGTGAAAGTCATAAGCTTATACGCAGTATACGTGATGAAGTGCATCGCTTTGGTATCACATTTCACCGGCAAAAAAGAAGTAAGGGCACGTTTAAAAATTCTTTGCAGGATATAAAAGGAATTGGAACGCAAACAGCCAACCTGCTTTTAAAAACATTTCGTTCTGTCAATAACATTAAAGCACAAACGGAGGAGGAACTGGCTAAGGTTGTGGGGCTTTCAAAAGCCAGGATCGTCAGAAACTATTTCACCCAGGAAGACAAAACAACATCGGCATAGGGTATAAAAAGAAAAGGGGCCGGAATGGAAATTCAGCCCCGTTTTTAAAATCCAATATCCTATGAAAAACCGAGATAAAAATACTACTATTTACTACATTTCCTATACGTATTTCCCACAATTTTGAAAAAACTTTAGAGGGATGCTACCTAAAAAAAATCCCCCGCTTTTGGCAGGGGATCTCATTTTGTATTTTTATTAGTAAGACCAGAGATCTTGTTCGTAATTGAAGATGCGTTCTTTAATGTTATCGCCTTCCAATAATGCAAGGATCGGGTCTTTGATCATTTGACGGATAACTTTGTTTCCAGGATTATCTAAAGTAGATTTAGTTATATAGCTGCTGAACATGCGGCTTTCAAAAAGTTCTTCCCATGTCATACGGCCATAACCCATGTTTTTTGGATTATATACCTCGTATTTAGCGAGTGTTTTACGAAGATCCGGATAATAGACCCAGAACAACACTTCATTTTGTATCATGTTACCCCTTTGGATCTGTTTAACCGGAGCGATACCCAGAATACGTACAAACAAGCGGCTGGCCTCACGGTCAAACACCCACTCTTCTTTGATACGCAATTTCATAATGCTCTTTGGATCAAAACTTTCCTGGGTAACTACCCATTTAACGATCTTGTTTGGATCGTTAGGATCTCTTACAGCATTGGTATCAAGTGGACCACCTGAAGTTACATTCGTCATTTCATCACCACTTAATGGTGTTGTAAAACGATCATCCTGGAAAGCAACTACGCTGTCTCTTTTAATTGCACTCATTAAGATATCGAAGAACATCTGGCTACCGTTATCATCTTCCGCTTCAAAACGGAACGGCTGGTTCATTTTTTCACGAAGGTCCAGCTCACGCCATACTTTTTCTGCAAAAAGGGCATCATCCCAACGCAGGTGCTCATATGGAAGTGGTGTACGCTCATTAATGAAACCTTTATCTACTGCACCATCGGTACGTAATGACTTTTTTACAACTCCATTAGCATTACTGGTACTATCTCGTTCAATGGGAATATTTCCATAAGGATTAAACCCTGAAGGAGGCCTGGTGTCATTATTCTGTTCTGTAGTTTGCTGCTGGCCCTGTGCTTCGGTGTTTGCATTGGTTCTGCGCCTGCTGGCACGCTGTGCGCTGGCGTCTGCAACAAATGCAGTAAACAACAAAGAGAACAGACAAACCTTTATCATGCGGTTTTTCATCTTCAACCTGTTTTATTTAATATAATAAACTAATGATGGAAGTTTTCTTGATCTGCCATCAGGGCCTGTTGCACGAATTCCATCAAGAGTTACCAAACGGCCTGGTTTAATCAGCCTGTTAATGATACCTTGTGCCCTGGAGTTCCATGTGTTACCTGTACAATCTGCAGTCTCTACGTCACCCTCATCATTATCAACTGTAATAGAGAAGCTGGTCACAGAATACTTCAGATCGAAAGGAAAGTCTTTAATATAAGCACCCACACCTGCCTGGGCTTTAAAAGCACCGGCATTGATGTTGTCTCCAGAAGCATAGCCACCTACGGTAGCCACAGGATCAGGAATGGTACGTACACGGAATTGAGACACACCGGCTACTTTTCCATCAACATTTACAGTGATCTTACAATCATCGGTTACAGAATTTACACGAACAATGTATTTACCGGCACCCACTCTTGTAATAGATCCACCGCCACCACTGATATTAGGCTGAACCTTGTCATCACCGCCACCGGAGGCAGCAATAGTAACGGGGTTATCAACACCTATATATAATACATTCATCTTATCAAGGGCAATTGAAGCATTAGCCTGACCAACAGTATACTCAACTGTTTTATTTACAGTTTGAATTTTACCATCCTGGTCTTTAAAGCGAATAACAACAGGTACACTGTGTTTACCCAGTCCACCACCTGCTACTTTCATAGTAGCCTGGCCTTCGGCACCCAAAGGAGCACCCTGGCCATTAATGGTAATTTCCGGCGCAGCAGCTTTACTAAATGCACCCACACCTGCCGTAATTTCAATCTGTTGTCCCGGCATAATGTAATTTGAGCTTTGTCCTACGATAGCTGCAAAAGCGTCGTAACGAACAACTACTTTACCTACCTGCTCATGAAACAGGGCAACGGTGCGGTTTTCAGCTGTTTTGATATCGTTTTGAAATTTACTTAACATGGTAATAGCAGCCATAGTTGGTACCATGTAGAAATAACCATCTTCCCATGTTTTATTACCTTGTTTGGAAGGTGGAGGATTCAGGTCAACCTGCTTCAGATAGGTTTCTATATCCGCTTTCAGAGCGGGGTTGGCAGAAGTAGCCCCCAGAGCAATCATATCCTGCTTAAACTTGGTAAGTTTTGCCAGCAGCTCTTTGCCCTTACCTTCTTTAATCATCAGGTTAGTAGCAATATCCTGGTTATCTTCTTTAAAAGTAGAATCACCTTTACGAGCCGGATCAAAATCAGCATTCTTCATGATCTGCTTTTTCAGCTCGTCGATATAATCATACATGGCTTTTGTGGTAACTACAGCCTGTTCAGCCTTTGGCATCCACAAAACGGCCTTTTCTCTTGTTTCGTTCTCATTCATTTTGTCGCTAAGCGACTTCATGATGGTTCCCGTAGATTCATTAATTGTTGTATTAGTTGTGGTAAGACTACGGTTTACTGTTTTAAAGGCATTCAGGATCTCAGCTGATACGTTCAGGGCCAACAGGGCTGTTAGCACCAGGTACATCAGGTTGATCATCTTTTGCCGTGGCTCTTTAGGTAGTGCCATATAGGTTCAATTATTTAGTCGCTTAAGAAATGGTTTTTCGGTTTGGTTTTAATAACGTGTTAGCGTGGCTATTATTATCTGCCCTGCATAGCACTTAACATATTGCCATAGATATTATTCAGGCGGCCAAGATTGTTTCCAAGATGAGAGATTTGCTCCTGAACTTTTTTGGCGTCGTCGGCAGTACCCATCATAACATTTGATGCTTCGGCCAATTTACCATAGAACTGGTTCAAAGCTTTTAAATGGTTATTGCTTTCAGCCAATTCCAGTTCATAGATAGTATTCAAAGAAGAAAGGTTCTTTGTTAAAACCTGGATCTGGTCGTGGAAAATCTTCGCACTGTCTGAAGCAGCATTAAACGCACCAACTGAATTAGCGGCATTTACATAAGCATCTTTAACTGAAGACAGGGCCTGTGTTACTTCTCTTGTTTTTTGAGTGTAATCACCGGTTGCGGCAACAACATCAGTGATGTCGTTCATATTTGAAATAGTAGTATTGAGCTTTTTAAAGCCTTCGCCTAACCTGTTCAGGTTTGTTGGGGTAATATCAGCAGCCAACATAGCCTTATCCAGCGAACCCAGAACATCGCCGGGAGCAGCTGTAGCCAGTTTGCCCGTATTATCATCTACCGCAGGATAGCGCAAATATAAAATACCATATACAAGGAATACTAATGCTTCGGTGGTTAAACCTATTTTTAACCAGATATCCGCATCGGGAGCATGAAGGATTTTTCTTAACGCACCCCAGATTACGATTGCTGCGGCGATAGATACGAATACGTCTACGATTTTACTTACTTTAGGAGGGATAGCTGCTGCCATAAGACATTGTTTTTTAAGATGGATTGGTTATTTAATTTCCGATATAGATTATACTAAAGAAAATGATTTTGAAGGAGGTCGCAAACAACCTCAAACAGTTTAATATGTGTATTAGTATTAATTAATTAATTATTTGCGACGACCTCCTGACTGCGCCGGTAAATCAATTACCGTACGGAAGCCTATATAAGATTTTGTTGAATCCTGGTACTCGTAAGTACGGGTGCCGGTTTGCAGGTAATAACCTACATCTTTCCAGCTACCACCACGAATAACTTTACGCTTCATTTTGGGAGGATCAGTATCCTTTGCATTCCACCGAACATCAGGGTTCATATCATGTTGGAATGTATAAGATCCTTCGTAGTATATAGACGAGGTCCACTCTGCTACGTTACCACTCATGCAATACAAACCAAAATCATTTGGCCAGTAGGCATCGGCACGTACGGTGTAAAAACCACCATCTTCAGGATAGTTACCGCGACCAGGCTTGAAGTTAGCCAGCAGGCAACCTTTTTTATTTCTCAAATAATAGTTACCCCAGGGGAACATAGATTGTGAACGGCCGCCACGGGCTGCGTATTCCCACTGTGCTTCTGTTGGCAGGCGGAAATCAGATTCCTGAACTCTTTTCTTTGAATCCAGCCATGAGTTGAGATAATGTGTTCTCCACTCGCAAAAAGCGGTTGCCTGTTTCCAGTTCACACCTACTACGGGATAGTTACCAAAAGCGGGGTGAGAGAAATAGCGTTTGGTCATTGGCTCATTATAAGCGTAAGAAAAATCACGGATCCAGGCTAATGTATCCGGATAGATCTTCTCATCTCTTTTTACGATGAATGTTGAGCGGGGTTTATTGGCATTCTCTCTTTTAGCAGCTTCTTTCAGATCGAACGTTTCTGAATGATAGATCAGCTTAGAGGCGTCAATTTCTTTTTTACCGAAAATGCGATCTTCCGGGGCAAGGATAAGGTCGGCCATTTGCTCCATAATTTTTGGATCGTTCCATTTAACGGTTTTCATTTTAGCCCAGTCTACCTGTTCGTTGCCATCACCATCGGCTTTTACATAACCAAGTTTTTTGGCTGCAATAGAATCACGCACCCAGTATACAAACTGGCGGTATTCATTGTTGGTGATTTCAGTAGCATCCATCCAGAAGCCACTGATTGAAACAGAACGGTTACGGGCACTGAATGCATAAGCAGGATCTTCATCACTGGGACCCATGTGAAAGGTTCCCTGCGGAATATAGACCATGCCGGGAGGTTTGGGCAGCACATAACGACTACCAGGTGCAATACCATGCAACTGACCGTCATTTGGCAACATGCTACCTTTGTCTTTTTTACCGATGATTCCGCAGCTAGATAATAAAATAGCTGCAAGGGCGGATAAAGTGTAGTAATGGTTTTTCATTTTCATACTCAAGGGTATTGGGCAAATATAACGTTTTGAGATCAACGATAACACAAGGTTAAAATTTATTTTTCTCATTTCCAAGTGGCCAAAAAGTTTTTAGGCGTATCATCAAAAACGGTGCTTTAATGCGATTATTGTGGACAGTTTAAAAATTATTCAACTATAGTATTTTTTGCAAATCCGTTATCGTATTTACGGGATTAAGACAGGAGTAGTTTTTACATAAATAAATGAGGGTTTCATCATTTACAGCCTTATTTGCCAATAAAGGAACGTTTTTATCCGGCCTTGCCGACGCCATAACTAATTTATGAGGAATTGGAAGCCTTAGTATTTCTTCCAGGTATATTTCCCAGTTATTTCCTATAACAGCAATTTCATTTGTACCCTTAATTATTTCAAATAACTGGTTAAGCCATACTCCAAAGGAAGTTGGATAGCGGGTTGTGACCTCACCAATGGCAGTCAAAAGGTTATGTGACCGCTCTTTCCACTGGCTGTGATCAAAAATGATTGAGAGCTTATAAAGATTGGAAGCCATCACTGCGTTACCTGATGGAGTGGCTCCGTCATATACTTCTTTTTTACGGAGTAACAGGTCTTTTTGTTCCTTAGATGTATAAAAGAAAAAAGATGATGTTTCGTCTTCGAAATGCCGGATCACATATTCTGTAAGTTCATAAGCCCTGTTTAGCCATTTTATGTCTGAAGTTACCTGCCCCAGCTCGAGCAAGGCGGCAATCAGGTTACTATAGTCATCTAAAAAGGCCGGGTACGTGGCTTTTTCATCTTTCCATGTATGATGGAGGCCGTTATTTTCGGCGGTAAATGCAGCTAAAAGAAAATTCATGTTCCGTTCAGCTATTTCTTTGTAATGCCTGTTACCTGTAGCTCCGTAAGCATGGCTATAGGCCAGGTTCATGAGCGAATTCCAGCCCAGGAGTACTTTATCATCCAACAGGGGCCCGATCCTCATTTCTCTTGTCTGTAACAGTTTTGCCTTCCCGCTTTTAATTAATTTTTCAAAAGCTGTATGATCCAGGTTTTTCTCCCTGATAAATGATTCCCAGGGGGTTTTAATCCAGGGGATGTTCTTGCCTTCCCAATTGCCGGTTTCAGTAATATTGAAGAAGGTGGAAAATTGATCTGCTTCTTCCTTTAAAAGTTTTTTTACTTCAGTTGCGCTCCACACATAGTATTTTCCTTCTTCACCCTCGCTATCAGCATCCAGTGCACTAAAAAAGCCATATCGTTTATGCATTAATTCTCTTTCTACAAAAGCTAAGGTTTCCTCAATAACAGCTTTGTAGCGTTCATTTTTGGTAACTCTATAAGCTGTTGAAAGTGTAGATACCAGCAAGGCATTATCGTATAACATTTTTTCAAAATGAGGAACCAGCCATTCCGTATCTGTGGAATAGCGGGCAAAACCTCCGCCAATGTGGTCATAAATACCCCCCTGAATCATTTTATCAAGGCTCAAAACTGCCTGTTTTAGCGCTTCATCGTTTTTATATACCTGGTAATAATTAAGCAAAAATTGCAGTGTAAAGGTTTGAGGGAATTTTGGAGCTCTTCCAAATCCACCCCATTCCCTATCGGCAGACTTCATACAATTTTCAAAGGCTTCATGGATATTTTTTTCGCTGAACACCTGGTCCGAAGACGACTGACTGAAACCAAATGAATTGGATGCATGCAGGTGTTCCGTCAGGGTATCTGCCTGTTGTTCAACATCCTGTCTTTTTTCTTTGAATGTTTGTGCAATAGATAATAGAACCTCTGTCCAAGAAGCACGGTTAAAAGCTCTTCTTGGTGGGAAATAGGTTCCACCATAAAAAGGCTTTCGTTCCGGCGTCAAAAAAACATTCAATGGCCACCCGCCGCTACCTGTTATGGCCTGAACTGCATCCATATAAATATGATCCACGTCGGGCCGCTCTTCCCTGTCAACCTTTATATTGATAAAGTTGTCGTTCATGATGGATGCAACCTCGGGATTCTCAAAACTTTCCCGCTCCATAACATGGCACCAATGACAGGCAGCATAGCCGATACTAACCAACACAGGTTTATTTTCTGTTTTGGCCCTTTCAAAAGCCTGTTCACTCCATGGATACCAGTTTACAGGATTATGGGCATGCTGTAATAAATAAGGACTCGTTTCATTTATGAGATGATTGGTATAGGAATGCATGAATTCAAAGATAAACCAGTTGAAAGGTTTACCGGTTGACGAGCTGGCTAATAAAAAAGCACCCTGTAAGAGTGCTTTCCATATCAAATAAATTGAGATCTTATTTTTTCTTTGTTTCCCCTGCCAGGAATTTTTCAAGCGCAGCAACCATAGACGGG
>DASTMJ010000201.1:0-1584 GCA_035714205.1 Flavisolibacter sp.
GCATATTGATCATCTCAAAGCAGGCTACAAATCCACGATTGGCAGCCGACGTGATCAACCAGTTGATGGAAGAATATAAAGAAGCTGTTATTGAAGATAAAAATGATGCTACCCAAAAAACCATTGCTTTCATAGACTCACGTTTAAGTGTAGTGGAACGGGAACTGGACAGCATCAATGGAAGGTTGTTGGTATTTCAACAGTCAAACAATATAATTGATCCCGGCACCCAGTCCTCTAATTATCTTTCCCGGATTGAGGAAGCCACACGAAGTGTAAGCGAACAAACATTACAGTTGAATAATGCTGAAATGATTGATGCGTACATAAAAGACCAGCGAAACGACCCGGTTCCTCCCACCCTGGGAATTTCTGATCCAACGCTAACCTCAATGGTAGGTGCATATAACCAGGCACAACTCGAAAAAAAAGCACTGCTGGAAAATGCTCCCCCCGGTAATGTGGCCATTCAGCAAAAAGAACAGCAGATAGAATTATTGCGGCAAAATATTATAGAGAACCTGCGAACCATAAAATCCTCTTACAGGGCTGCCATTGGCTCAACCCAAAGTAAAGGCGGTTCCGCCCAGGGCCAGGTAAAAACAATGCCGGCAAAAATGCAGGTGCTGGAAGATATCAAAAGGGCTCAGCAAACCAAACTTGTTATTTATAATTCCTTGCTTCAGAAAAAAGAGGAATCTGCTATTGCATTAGCCTCACAAATTTCAAATACAAAAGTTTTACAGGACGCAACACCTAATTTAACACCTGTCAAACCCAATCGCCGTAATACACAATTACTGGCAATGGTGATAGGTCTTTTACTGCCCGCCATGTTCATTTTTATATTGGAGTTACTAAATGACAAGGTCACTTCAAGAAATGATATTGAAAAACTAACTGACACTACCATATTAGGAGAGGTGGGACATTCATTTGGGAAAGAGGCGCTGGTTGTTACCAATAACAGTCGTAAAGTTGTTGCGGAACAATTCAGGATTCTTCGTTCAAATATTCAATATGTTTTAAATCATGTACCGAAACCTGTGATCCTGATCACTTCTTCTTTTAGCGGGGAAGGAAAGTCATTTATAAGTACCAATATGGGTGCAGTAATGGCTCTGACCGGTAAAAAAACGGTAATACTCGAATTTGATATTCGCAAGCCCAAAGTTCTTTCCCATTTGAACCTTTCCAAAAAACCCGGACTCACCAATTATTTGCTGGGTAAGATCAACCTGGAAGAACTGGCCATACCCATACCCGGTCACGATAATCTTTTTGTATTACCCTGCGGACCTGTTCCTCCCAATCCATCAGAACTGTTGCTGGACCCCAAGATCAACGAACTCTTTGATTACCTGAAAGAGAAATTCGACGTGGTAATTGTTGACACAGCTCCGGTCGGAATGGTGAGTGATGCAATGACCCTTGGTAAATTTGCCGATTGCACCTTGTACATCGTTCGGCAGGGACATACTTATAAAAAGCAGATCGGGCTTATTGATGAATTTAATCAAACCAGAAAACTTCCCAAGATCTCTGTCATACTGAATGATGTCAAAATGCGTTCCGGTTATGGCT
>DASTMJ010000202.1:0-20564 GCA_035714205.1 Flavisolibacter sp.
GCACTGCAACCTGGTGATAACGCCATGACTGAAATTGTTGTGGTTGGATATGGAACTAAGATCAAAAAAGATCTTACGGGTAATATTGCATCTGTGAAAGGCTCAGATGTAGCCAACACTCCTGTTCCCAACTTTAACCAGGCTTTACAGGGACGTGCCGCCGGCGTCTTTGTAGAAGCAAACAATGGTAAGGTGGGTGAAGGCGTGAAGGTAAGGATTCGTGGTGCCGGGTCTATAAGTGCTTCCAATGATCCATTGTATGTTATTGATGGAGTTCCAATTAATACGGGTGGATTATCAGGTAACGCCCTTGCAGATATTAATTTTAATGATATCGAATCTTTTGATATCCTTAAAGACGCATCTGCAGCAGCCATTTATGGTTCAAGAGCAGCTGGTGGTGTAGTTTTGATCACAACTAAAAAAGGCAAATCCGGTCGTACAGCGTTAACGGTTAATGGCCAGTATGGATCTAATAAACCTACTGGACACCGGAAATTTCTAAATGCGGCTGAATATGTAGAACTTCTTAGGGAAGCCGCAATTAACAGTGATAATATAGAAGGAGTTGACCCATTGGATCCAGCTCAATACTCAGGTTCATGGCTACAATTTGCTGAAGGAAGGTTAACCCGTTATTCAGGACATTCAGACTGGCGTACACTCCAAACAAATACTGACTGGGAAAGCCTGGCTTATAATGACGATGCTAAAACAAAGATGATCGATCTTACTGCATCTGGTGGTAATGAAAAAACCCGCTTTTTTATAAGCGGCGGCTTTAGTGACCAGGATGGTATCCTGATCCTTAATAATTTCCAGCGTGTTTCAAGCCGTATTAACCTGGAACATGATGCAACTGAAAAACTAAAAGTTGGTTTTAATCTGAGCATCAGCCGTTCCGTTGGTAACCGCAATAACCTGGATAATGCATTCCAAACTCCTATGCAGTTGGTAGCCTTGGCACCAATCACGCCGCCTCGTAACCTTGATGGGGTTTTATATGATCGACCAGTGACTACTTATTATAATGGCCTGATAGAATTAGAGAACTCTGTTTATAAATCAACCACCTTCCGTAACATCGGGAACATATTCCTGAATTACAAACTGGTAAAAAATCTAAGTTTCAGGTCAGAAGTTGGTGTTGACATTCAAACCCAGAACGATGAATTGTTCAGGGGATCTCGTACCTTAACCGGTCTTTCTACAAATGGTTATGGACAGTCTGACTGGTTAAGAAATGTTACGATCAACACGAACAACTTTTTTAACTATGCTAATAATTTCCTGGGTAAACATGATATTGATGCCACGTTAGGTATGTCGTATCAAAAATTTAATACTGATTTTACCAGCGTTTTTGGTGAAGACTTCCCTGTTGATGCTTTGCAAAAGTTAGCCAGTGCCGGTAGGATAACAGGCGGTTCATCATCTTTAAATGAATCAGCTATTGTATCTTATTTTGGCCGGGCCAACTATAAGTTCAACAACAAATATTTGTTTTCAGTAAGTGGAAGAGTTGACGGGTCTTCAAAATTTGGTAGAGAAAACCAGTATGGATTTTTCCCTGCTGTGTCAGCGGGATGGATCCTTAGTGAAGAAGATTTCCTTGCCAGTTCTGATGTGTTAAGTTTCCTGAAACTTAGAGCTAGCTATGGTTTTACGGGAAATGATAATGGATTTGGGAATTTTGCTCAATTAGGACTTTATGGTGCTTCAAAATACAATAATCAATCAGGCTTAGTTCCAACTCAACTGGCTAATCCCGAATTAAAATGGGAAAAATCAGAGCAAACTGATATTGGACTGGACTTCGGCTTATTCAATAATCGTTTAAGTGGTGAGATCGATTATTATATCAGGAACACAACAGACCTTATTTATAACGTGCCGGTACCAGGTACATCAGGTTTCGGAACTCAGACCGTGAATGTTGGTTCAATGCAGAATAAAGGCGTTGAGTTTGTTTTGAATTCCACCAACATCCGCAGCCGTGATTTTACCTGGAGTACTAATCTTAATTTATCCAAAAACAAGAATAAGATCACAAAGCTGGATGGCGAACAAACACTCATCCCGGGTAATGACGGTCGTTTTATGAACTCATTAATCGTGGGTGAATCTATTGGTGTATTCTACGGTCCAAAGTTCGCCGGTGCCGATCCAAATAATGGTGATGCACTTTATTATATGGAAGATGGTAAAACAACAACCAATGATTATAATGAAGCAGGGAATTTTGTTGTAGGCGATCCAAACCCTGATTGGATTGGTGGATTTAATAATAGTTTTAATTACAAAGGCATCGAATTAAGTGTATTGTTCCAGGGTGTATGGGGCAACCAGATAATGACTGGAGCAGGTGGTTTTATGTCAGCAAGCTTTGACTGGTTTGACAACCAGACCAAAGACCAACTGCGTCGCTGGCAAAAACCCGGTGATGTTACAGATGTACCTCAATTGCGTTTGGGGTATGGAAATGGAATCGGTGCTTCATCCCGTTATATAGAAGATGGCGATTACATCCGCCTGAAAAATATAACCCTGGCTTATAACATTCCAACATCTTTATTAAACAAGATTAAACTCCGCTCCGCGAGACTGTATGTTACTGGAATTAACCTGGCTACATTCACTGACTATACCGGTTGGGATCCTGAAGTAAATACCGACTATAGGGCCGGTAACCGTAACCAGGGTAGTGATTTTTACGCTGCTCCGCAAATCAAATCAGTAACCTTTGGATTAAACCTTGGATTTTAATCTTAAAAAAATGAAAATCATGAAACGTACTATACTGGCAATAACAGTTTTAATGTTTGTTATTGCATCCTGCGACAAAAAATTAGACCTTCTTCCGCGTCAAAGCGTGGCAGAAGAAGTGGCACTGAGTTCCGATGCTAACGTTAAAAAGGTCTTGAGTGGAGCTTATGATGCCGTGAGTGACGGCGACCTGTGGGGTGGTAACTTGCAGCTGTTTGGTGAATTGCTTGGCGCCAATGGAGAAATTATGTGGGAAGGTACTTTTAACCAGCCAAGAGAAGTGTGGAGAAAAGAAATGCTCACCACCAATAGCTTTATCCGCGATACCTGGTTAGATGCATATGATGCCATAAACATCACCAATAACATTTTAAGTGCAGTTGATGTTGTAAATGAAGCTGACAGGGATAGAGTTAAAGGCGAGGCTTTGTTTTTAAGAGGTTCTATGTATTTTGAACTGGTTAAGCTTTACGCAAAACCTTACAGCGCCGGTAATACTAATACCAATCCGGGGCTCCCTTTGATACTGACACCA
Source organism: Flavisolibacter sp. (assembly GCA_035714205.1). Classification (GTDB taxonomy): domain Bacteria; phylum Bacteroidota; class Bacteroidia; order Chitinophagales; family Chitinophagaceae; genus Flavisolibacter. The sequence goes on from DASTMJ010000202.1 coordinate 3,302, forward strand.
ACCCGTAAAATTGACGAGGGGTCATATGTTAGCCGCAGTACGGTTGAGCAAACCTATGCGCAGATCCTGGCCGATTTGAATGAGGCTGAAGCTTTATTACCCAATACTAATAGCGTGTATGCCACTAAGTCTGCTGCTGCAGGTATGTTATCAAGGGTATTCCTTCAAATGGCTCAATATGCCAATGCAAGAGATGCTGCAAACAGGGCTCTTACGGCGGCAACAGGTAAAAGCCTGGTCAATCCATATTCAGCTGCTTTCAATAATTCTTCCAATGTATCTGAATACATATTTGCTATAATGGTTAATGAGCAGGACGGGTCTAATAACATGCACTTGTATTGGTCCATACCTGCATTTGGAGGAAGAGATGGTGATGTGTCTATAGACGACAGCCACCTCGCTTTATATGAAGCAACAGATGATCGTAAAGACTTGTTCTATGTAGGTGCAGGTGCTACACGCAGTGGTAAATGGAAAGAACAATACAAGATTTTACCAATCATTCGTATAGCTGAATTATACCTTACGAGGGCTGAAGCTAACTTCCGCGAAGGGACAGCAGTAGGAGCCACTCCCCTGGAAGATGTAAACAGGATACGGGTTAGGGCAGGATTATTACCATTAGCTGCTGTTACGTTGGATATAATTTTAAAGGAACGCAAACTGGAATTGGCTCATGAAGGTCAGGCAATTCATGACAGGAAGAGGTTAAAACTAACAACTGATGGTTATGCTTTTGATGCATGGCAGTTAGTATTTCCTATTCCACAACGTGATATAGATGCTTCCCAGGGTGCCATTGAACAAAACGAAGGATATTTCTAAACCATAGTTGACTACAAGAAAACCCCGGAAATTTTCCGGGGTTTTTTATGTGTTACATCTTGATCTCTTCTCCATTCTGGTCGTAAAACCTGAATTCGGTAAGATGGAAATTATTATCAGACCTGATGACAATATTTTGCTTAAACTTTCTTTTCCATTTCGCAGCCCTGGAGTTCCAGAGCCATCCTTTGGTTAAATAAGCATACACAATAGGATGAACGCTTATTATTAGGTTTCGGTGTTTATGCGTGATCAGGTAGTTCAGGTTCTTTTCAATTTCGTCCTCCAGTATCAAAGTAGAAGCAATCTTACCTGTACCATTACAGGTTGGGCAAACTTCCTGCGTATTGATATTCATTTCAGGCTTCATGCGTTGCCTTGTTATTTGCATGAGCCCGAATTTTGAAATGGGAAGAACGGCATGCTTAGCCCTGTCGGGCCGCATAAATTCTTCCATAGCTTCCATTAACTTCTTTTTGTTCTCCGGCAGCTTCATATCAATAAAATCAACCACTATAATTCCACCAATATCTCTTAACCTGAGCTGACGGGCAATTTCATCTGCAGCTTCAAGATTTGTTTCCAGGGCATTTTGTTCCTGGTTGTTGCTTACACTTTTATATCCGCTGTTTACATCAATTACATGTAGTGCTTCCGTATGTTCAATAATCAGGTAAGCACCACTGTTCAGGTTTACTGTCTTACCAAAACTTGCCTTTACCTGTTTTGTAATACCAAACGTATCAAAAATGGGAGAGCCGTTTTGGTGAAACGAAACGATATCTGCTTTTTCAGGTGCAATACGTTGTATATAACTTTTGGCATCGGCAAATATGCCCTTGTCATTTGTTACAATGCGATTAAAATCTTCGTTTAAAAGATCTCTTAAAATGCTGGTGGTCTTGGTTTGTTCGCTTAAAATTTTTGTGGGAGCTAAGGCACCACGTAAGTTCTTTTGAATGGTTTGCCACATATCTGTAAGTTCAGACAGATCTTCATGCAGTTCGGCTGTATTCTTTCCCTCTGCTGCAGTACGCACAATTACACCAAAGTTTTTGGGTTTGATGGATTCAACAATACGCTGAAGTCTTTTTCTTTCTTCTGAAGAATGAATTTTACGTGAAACCGCAACAATATCATTAAAGGGCGTAAGTACTACAAACCTGCCGGGCAAAGAGATCTCGCAACTTAGTCTCGGACCTTTAGCTGCAATAGGTTCTTTTAAAATCTGTACCAGAATATTGGGTTTACCCCCTAAAACTTCGTTGATCTTGCCTGTTTTTATAATCTCAGGCTCAACCTGGAATTGAGCAAAATCCGATCCTTCCGGAGATTTATCGTTGATGGTGTGCTGTGTAAATTTCAGCAGTGATTTGGCATAAGGGCTTAGATCAGTATAATGCAGGAATGCATCCTTTTCATATCCCACATCTACAAAAGCAGCGTTCAAACCGGGTATTAGTTTTTTTACTTTCCCCAAATAAAGGTCGCCAACAGCAAACCGTGCATCTGTTTTTTCAGAGTGTAGTTCTACCAGTTTTTTGTCTTCAAGCAAAGCAATCTCTACGCCATGAGCGGTAGAATTAATAATCAATTCCTTATTCACATTACTAAAGCTTTTTTAAGTATGCTAATGGAAATGCTAATTGCTGATACCGATGCAGGAGAGAATATCTAAAATAAATTTAGAGTGGGGCAAATTGATGGGATGTGCAAACGGCAAGGCAAAAAGCGATAAAACGAATAACCGGGAGCAATAAATATTGTCCCCGGTTGTTCAGAACCTCTTATTTCCTTTTCTTATGACGGTTCTTTCTTAATCTTTTCTTCCTCTTATGCGTCGCAATTTTATGACGCTTTCTTTTTTTACCACAAGGCATACGTTGTTAATGTTTTTTATTTATGAAATCTTATTGTTCCAGTTGGCTGATTCTTTTTTCAACTTCCTGTTTTAATCCGGGTATTTTTATAAATGGGATACTTTTTTTATACCATTCTACGGCGGCCTCTTTATTATGCATTTGCTCATAAAGTTCAGCTACACGAAATATAGCTTCAAGATTATCTGGTTGTAAACGATTTACTGTTTTAAATCGTTCAATAGCTTTATCCAGTTGCCCCGAAACCATACTTGCTTCACCAAGTGTTATTTGAGCATGTATATTGGCAGAATCCCTTTCTACAACTTCACGAATCAAAGAAATTCCCTCCATGGGAGAAGCTAAACCTCCATATAAGTATACAGCGCCTAAATTCACTTTTGATGAATCGTTTGCCGGATTTATCTTCAAAGAACGTTCAAACAAATCTTTCGCTTGAACAGCTTCCCATTGTTTTAACTGAGGGTTCTCTTCATTTTTGAGGCCTTCCAAAAACAAGCGGGCTGCAAATGTGAGGGATTTTTCTGAATTTTCCAACCTTGCCGCTTCGGCGGTGTACCAGGCAAATGGCGCAAAGGCGCGGGCTGTATCTTTCCAAAAATTGGCTAACTGGTGATATACATGTAGTTTTTGGCTGACAACATCACCCCTTGAAATGCTGTTCTCCAATCCGTTTAACCGTGTGACCTGCTCACCTGAAAGGTTTTCTTTTGCATGAAACAGTATGCTGTCTATTGAAATCTCTGGTGACGCAGCTGTAACACCGGAAGGAGGAATAGCCCGGTTTCGTTCACCAAATAGCTGTTTTTGTGTAGCGGCATATAAACCTAACACTAATAGTATAGCAATGCCTATTGTAATCCACTGAGGTTTCTTCATAATAACCCTGAGATTTGTCGCAGGGTCGGCAAAGTTACTCCACTATAGTGGTTTTCTTTACTTCGGCAACAAATTCTTTGGCCGGTTTAAATGCGGGGATCAGGTGTTCAGGAATATGAACAGCAACATTTTTTTTGATGTTTCTGCCAATTTTAGCAGCTCTTTTTTTGGTGATAAAAGAGCCAAAGCCCCTGATGTAAATATTTTCACCTTTTGAAAGGGAATCTTTGATCTCTTTGAACATTTGTTCAAGGGTTACCAGTACATCCACCTTTGGAATGCCTGTTTTTTCGGAGATCTGGTTAACTAAATCTGCTTTTCTCATAGCAAAGTTTTTGGCGTAATTTAATTCAATATACCACAATATTGTATGATTGTCAACAAAATAGAAAATTTCTTCCATTATTTTGTTATTGAATTATGCCCATAAAAAAACCGGCTTTTACTTATGATCCTCAAGCAATAATCCTGCGTTTTGTGCCCGGTTTATTAAAATGGAACCGGAACAGTAACAAAAGGCAAATGCCCTGGAAAGGGGAAAAAGACCCATACAGGATCTGGCTTAGCGAAATAATTCTGCAGCAAACCAGGGTAGAACAAGGACTTAAATATTATGAAAACTTTATAAAGACATTCCCTGATGTTTTTGCCTTAGCCCAGGCTCCTGAAGAAAAAATTTTTAAACAATGGGAGGGATTGGGTTACTATTCAAGATGCAGAAACCTCATTCATACTGCTCGTTTTATTGTAGAAAAACATAAAGGAAGGTTTCCGTCTAGTTACATGGATATCATACAGTTGAAGGGAATAGGCCCATATACGGCGGCGGCCATCGGGTCTTTTGCATATAATTTGCCTTATGCAGTTTTGGATGGCAATGTATATAGAGTTCTTTCCCGAATTTTTGATATAGACACACCTGTTGATAATACTGAAGGCAAAAAAAAATTTACTAACCTGTCACAAAATATGCTGCCTCTTTCCAAGGCAGGAGAATACAACCAGGCCATCATGGACTTTGGCGCTATCATCTGTAAACCCGTTCCTGACTGCCACACCTGTTTTTTTAATAAATATTGTCTTGCCTATTTGCAGGCTAAACAATTAATGTTACCTGTAAAAGAAAAAAAGACCAAAATAAAAGAAAGATGGATCAACTATATTGTTCTTAAGCACAAGGATAAACTGGCTATAAAACTTCGTAAGGATAAAGATATATGGCAGGGATTATTTGAATTTTTAGCTATTGAAACTGACCGTTCTGAAACGAGGAAATATATTTTGCAGGTTTTTCAAAAAGAATATGGGATAAGGGCTTTTAAGCCACTACATTTTGTTGAAGAAAAAAGTCAAAAGCTTTCACACCAATTTATTCGTTTTAAGTTCATAATTGTAGAATTAGATAAAAAAGAAAAAATTAAAGATTTTACCTGGATTCCGGTTACCCAACTCAGTCAATTCCCTTTTGCCAGAACGGTAAAACAGTTTATAGATGAGAACTTTTCCTGATTGAAACTCATTTGCTGGCAGCAAATTTGATTATTATTTTTTCTAAATTTACTTAGAAGAGCTTTAGGAAGATTTATAAACAAGATAAATTGTAATTGTATGAGAGGAGTAAACAGGGTAATGCTCATTGGCAATTTGGGTAAGGAACCGGATGTGCAGTTTTTAGAAGGCAATATTGCAGTAGCAAAATTTCCGTTAGCCACCACCGAAACTTTCAAAGACCGCTCTGGCAAACTGATTTCTCAAACAGAATGGCACACGGTTGTTTTATGGCGTGGTCTGGCTGAATTAGCTCAAAAGTATCTACATAAAGGAAGTCTTGTTTATATCGAGGGAAGGTTACGTACAAGAAGCTGGGAAGACAAAGAAGGTAACAGGAAATTTGCTACGGAAGTAGTGGGAGATAACCTGATTATGTTAGATAAACGAACAGATGGTCATGCCGGCGCCAGCAGCGAGACGAATATTGAAGGATATAGTGGAACTGATTCACCTATTGACGAACCAAGTGACCTTTCATTTTAAAGAAACACTATTTTTACAAATAAATCTGGGCAGGCCGTATGACCTGCCTTTATGTTGAGTTTCTGTTCACCAAAACCTTTGCATTGGATTATTCGTCGGTTTTTAACTTTAGTCAACACCTGGCATATATTTTTTTGGCCGCCAATCCACAAAGCAGTGTTTTTCTTGTGGTGTTATTATTGGTTTTACTGATGCTTAGTTTTATCACGTCAGGTGCCGAGGTGGCATTGTTCTCCCTGCAAAACCGGGATTTGAATATGTTGAAAACTAAACAGCATGCTGCAGCAAAACGTATTACATCATTGCTGGAAGAAAGAAAGGCTGTTTACACATCCTTACTCATTGCCGGTGGTGTGTTTAACATCAGCATCATTATTCTTGCTAACTTTTTACTCTCCTCGGTGCTGCGCATTGGCACCATTCATGCCGGAATCCCGATCAACATTGATATGCTCATCAAGATTGTGATCATAGCATTTGTAATTGTTTTTGTAGGAAAAATGCTGCCAAAGGTTTGGGCAACTCAAAATACACTACGCTTTGCATACAGTACGTCATCCGTAGTAGAAGCATTGCATTTATTGCTTCGCCGAATAAGCCTGCGTATGGTTTCCATTGCCGACCAGATAAGCGAAACCAGTGGTGCCAATGAAATGGAAGCTGCTAGTTTGAAGGAACTGGATGATGCAATAGAGATCAATAACGTGCAAACTTCAATAGAAGAAAAAAACATCCTTAAAGGCATCGTCAAATTTGGCAACATCACTGTAAAACAGATTATGAAGTTCAGGCTGGATGTAAATGGGGTTGATTATCATACCAACCTGCCCGATCTTTTTAAAAAAGTAGAAGAGCTGCATTATTCCCGCCTCCCGGTTTTCAGAGGGAGCTTAGATGATACGGTTGGTATTTTGAACACCAAAGACCTTTTGCCTTATCTTAATGAAACAGAGTTTGACTGGCATGGCTTAATTCGTCCTGCTTTATTTGTGCCCGAATCAAAATTGATCAAAGACCTGTTGAAAGAGTTTCAAACTAAACGAATACATTTTGCTGTAGTGGTTGATGAATTTGGTGGTACCAATGGTATCGTAACCATGGAAGATATTCTTGAAGAGATCATTGGAGACATCAGGGATGAATTTGATGAAGAAGAAAACACCGTTCGCCGAATAGATGATACAACATTTATAGCCGATGCTAAAATTATGTTGTATGATCTGTGCCGGGCAATGGGATTACACATTGATACGTTTGATTCGGTTAAGGGCGAAAGTGATTCCCTCGCCGGCTTGGTGCTGGAAATAGCCGGTGAATTTCCTAATATCAATGACACAGTTACCAGCGGCGATTTTGATTTTACAGTTTTGGAAATAGAAAAGAACCGTATTAAGACAGTGAAGATTTTTATTAACCAGTACCGAAATGAAGCATAAAAGTTTTTGGTTTTGTTGCATAGCTGCTTTTTTTCTGATGGCATGTAATAGTGAGTATACACAAAAACCAAGGGGTTATTATAAGATCGAATTGCCACAAAAACAATATCAGAAATTTGAACAGGCCGGCTTTCCCTATGCATTTGAATACCCGGCTTATGGCCAGATTGTAAAAGATTCCCTTTTCTTTGATGAGAAGGCTGAAAATCCATTCTGGATCAATATTGATTTTCCACAATTCAATGGCCGTATTCATATAAGCTATAAGCAAATTGGTAAAAACAAATTCGATTCATTAGTCAATGATGCCTATACTTTATCTTATAAGCAACATACCTATCGGGCTTCAGCCATTCTGCCGGAACCATTTACTACACCATCCGGCATAGAGGGTGTTTATTTTACTTTAAAAGGGAACGCTGCTACCTCCAACCAGTTTTTTGCCACCGATTCAGTGCGCCACTTTTTAAGAGGAGCTTTATATTTTGGTGCAACACCAAATGAAGATTCGCTTAGACCAGTTAATGAATTTTTACGTAAAGACCTCATGCATCTCATCAACACGCTCCAGTGGAAATAAAGGTCATTTTAAAAGGACTTCAAAAGCGTAAAACTTAAAATTCTCATAGTCCTTCCTGCAAAGGTTAAATTTGCAAAAAACTTGTTGTGATAGCAATTGATAATGTTTTGATCAGTGATGATGTGGTACATGAAAAATTTGTATGTGATCTTCATAAATGTAAAGGTGGTTGTTGCGAAGATGGCGACGCCGGTGCACCGCTTGATAAAGGTGAAAAAGAATTGATCGATCAACATTTTGATGTTATCAAGCCTTATCTCACTAAAGAAGGCCTTCAGGAAATAGAACGTAAGGGCCGGTATTATTATGACAGGGAGTTTGGCTGGGTAACGCCAACTATCAACGGCCAAATCTGTGCTTATGGTTATCGCGACAAGCAAAACATCATAAAATGCGGTATTGAACAGGCCTATAACGATGGTAAGCTGGGCTGGAAAAAACCAATCAGTTGCCATTTGTATCCTATCCGTTTAAGCAAAAGCAAAGAATATACAATGGTCAATTACGAGCCAAGAGAAACACTTTGCAAACCTGCCTGCGCCTTGGGCAAAAAATTAAAAGTTCCTGTATACCAGTTTTTGAAAGAAGCAATCATACGTAAGTTTGGTAATGATTTTTTTGATACGCTTCACCAGGTGGCCGTAGAACATTTTGAAGAAGAAAAAACAAAATAGTATGTCTGAGCAATCGGCTGTATTTATTGCAAAAAGTACCATCAAAGCTGCTGACCGTGAACACAGGCGAAAGATCAACTTCAACATGTCGCGGTACAACGCTGTAGTGCCTGTAGGCAAACAGCAATTTACAGATGTGAACCTGGCCCGTGAAAAAGCTAAAAACATAAAATGGAAAGCAATTGAAACGCTTGACAGGCAGTTGGAGCTTTTTGAAACACAAATCACAAAAAAAGGTGCAAGAGTTATATGGGCGGAAACAGCTGACGAAGCTTTACAGGAGATCTTAAAGATATGTAAGGAAAAAGAATGTTCTTCTATTGTAAAAAGCAAAAGCATGGTTACGGAAGAACTGCACCTTAATACATTTTTGGAAGCCAATGGGATTGAAAGCGTGGAGACGGACCTGGGTGAATATATACAACAGTTGGATGGTGAACCTCCCTATCACATTGTTACTCCGGCCATGCACAAAAGCAAAGAAGATGTTGCCAAAGTTTTTGCTGATAAATTAGGAACCCCATCCCATCTCTCACCTTCCCAATTAACTTTAATAGCCCGCCAAAACCTGCGTAAAAAATATACTGAAGCACAAATTGGAATTACAGGAGGCAATTTTATAGTTGCCGATGTAGGTGGTATTGCTGTAACAGAAAATGAAGGTAATGCACGCCTTAGTTGTGCCTGGCCTAAAACACATATTGTTATCGTTGGTATCGAGAAGGTTATTCCATCTATCACCGATCTGGCTTTATTCTGGCCTTTATTATCAACATACGGAACAGGGCAGAAAATTACTGTTTACAATTCAATTATAACAGGTCCCAGGCAGGTAAACGAAAATGACGGTCCGCAGGACATGTATGTTATTTTATTGGACAATGGTCGCACAAATCTTTTGGCCAATGAAAAAACAAGGGAAGCATTGTATTGCATCAGGTGTGGCGCCTGTTTAAATGCTTGCCCTGTATATAAAAACGTTGGCGGTCACACGTACAATACTACGTATAGTGGCCCCATAGGTGCTGTTATCACACCTCACTTAAAAGAAATGGACGAGTGGAAGCATTTAAGTTATGCCTCTTCGCTTTGTGGTAATTGTACAGAGGTTTGTGCAGTGAAAATAAATCTTCATGAGTTGTTACTGGAGAACCGGCATGAGGCTGTAGAGGAAGGAGCGGTATCTTTTTCAGAGAAAATGGCCTGGAGGTTTTGGAAAAGAGCCATGCTTAACAGGAAAATGATGAACATGGGCTCGGGTAAAATAAAAAGCTGGGTTGTCAATACATTTGTAAAAAGCTGGAAACAACATCGCAGCGAGTTACAATTTCCGGCCAAATCATTTAATGAATTATGGAGAGAAAGAAATGATTCACGATGAACTACCATGCTGTCATTTATAGCCATTCCATTTCTCCCCGCCTGTCTTATATTGTTGATTTTTTATCGGGTTATTATAAAGCCGTTTTCCGCTTAACAAGTGATGAGGATAGCTATCGCAAATCAGAATGTTCCTGTAAAATAAATTACAGCTATCACCACCTTGCAGATGATGAAATATGGATTCATCCGCATGCTTTGCTTTTTGAGTCATCTATTCACCCTGTAAAAGTTGATTGTTTTGAATACAAAAGCCAAAAGATTTTTTTTAAAACAGAAGGAACCTGGGCCTTTGATTTGTTTGCAGCTATATTTTATCTTATTTCCCGGTACGAAGAATACCTGCCTCATAAAAAAGACAGTTATGGCCGGTATGATCATACAAATTCGATAGCTTTTCGCGAAGGGTTTTTACATCTGCCGGTTGTAAATATCTGGCTGGAAGATTTCAGAAACATTTTGCTTGAAAAAAACGGGTATTTCAAAGAGCCATCCAATTCTTTTTCGTTTTTACCCACTTATGATATTGATATGGCCTGGAGTTTTAAGAACAAAGGGTTTGAACGCAATACAGGGGCTTTGTTGATGTTGCTGCTGACAGGAAAATGGCGCAGTTTTTCCCATCGTGTCAAGGTATTAAAAAATAAAATTCAGGATCCCTATGATGCCTATGAATGGTTAGATGAATTACATGAGAATTACGGTTTGTCGCCTGTTTACTTTTTCCTGGTTGCCACTCATAGAGGTAAATATGACAAGAATATATCTGTTCGCAATAAAGCATTTAGGGAACTGGTACATTATTTATCGGGTACTTACAAGATTGCGCTTCACCCTTCCTGGGCCAGTGGCGATCACCCTGTTTTGTTGCAAAAAGAAAAAGCATTTTTGGAAAATATAATTAGAAAACCTGTTGATGCCTCCCGCCAGCATTACATCCGTTTTGATTTGCCGGATACATACAGGCATCTTTTGAATGCGGGTATAAAAAATGACTATTCCATGGGTTATGGAACCATCAACGGTTTCAGATCTTCCATAGCTTCAGGTTTTTATTGGTACGATCTTAAGCAAGATGAAGCAACATCTTTGTATATCCATCCTTTTTGTTTCATGGATGCAAATGCCTATTACGAACAGCAATTAAACCCACAACAAACTTTACAGGAATTACTTGAATTGTACAAGGCAGTAAAAGATGTGAACGGTAAGCTCATAACAATATGGCATAATAGTTTTTTGGGTAACAGCAAGGAATTTCAAGGGTGGAAGGAGGTATACAATGAATTTGTTGCATCCATACATTAGTAGCTAACGGATCTTCATGGCTGACTTGTTCACCAGGTAAACACCATACAAGGTTATAAGTGTTCCTGTAACAATAAATGATGTCAGCTTTTCTTCAAAAATCAACCAGCCTAATAACACAGCCACTATCGGATTTATATACGCGTATAAACTGGCTTGCTCTGTAGGCAAATGTTGCAGGGCATATAAATAGGCAATAAAGGAAATCACCGAACCAAAAATAACAAGGTAAAAAATGGCAACCCAGGCCTGCCAGGCAAAAGAACTGAATGAAACTGATTGCCCGGTAAGCGAAGAGATGCTGTAAAGTGTAACACCGGAAATAAGCATTTGTAAACCCAGGCTAAAATAGGGGTTGAAATGCACAGCATGTTTTTTTGTATAAAGCGTTCCAAAAGCCCATGACCAGGTAGACGCCAATGAAAGAAAAATTCCAAGCAGGAAACCCGGATTTAAAAAATCATGCAGGTGTTCATAAAAAATGACACAAATACCTGTAAACCCTAACAACAGCCCCAGTGTTGTTTTGGCAGGCAGTTTTGTTTTTGCTCCTGCCATATTAATGATTACCAGCCAAAGCGGAAATATAGCGCCAATTATGGCTCCCAATCCTGCAGAAATATATTTAACCCCCCAGGTAGAAAGGCCATTGCTCAACATGAAATTCAAAAAGCTTAGTGTGAGAATTGTGACCCAATCTTTGCCTTTTGGCCAGGAAGCCCCTTTAAAAAGAAAAAAGGCAACATAACATAAGCCGCCAAAAAATTGCCTGGTGCCGGCCATCTGTAATGGATGAACATACCGCACGGCCTCTTTAGATGCGATCCACGTAGTACCCCAAAAAAAACATACAAGGGCTAAGGCAAATAATGCCTTTGACCTTTTGCCTTTTTTTCTGATGGTAAGAGGGTTAAACTTTGAGAGATATACAGTTGCCACATCAATCATGTTCTGCGCATCGCTAACCGGCTTCTGTATTTTTGAATTTTTGTTCATAAATGATGGCTTACCTATGCTTTGCCACCAGGTAATTTTAATGCCTGAAATGCCTTTGACCTGTTAACACCATCGCCAGGTTATTTTGCTTACAGTAATCAATGCTGTCCTTATCTCTTATTGATCCACCCGGTTGTATAAATGCTGTTATTCCTGCTTCGTGACCTAGTTGTACACAATCATTAAAAGGAAAAAAAGCATCACTGGCCATAACGGCACCACTCAAATCAAATTTGAATTGTTTTGCTTTTTCAACGGCGTGTCTTAAAGCATCAATACGACTGGTTTGACCGCAACCTTTGCCTATTAATTGTTTGTTTTTTACAAGGGTTATGGCATTTGATTTTAAATGCTTACACACAATGTTTGAAAAGATAAGATCCGCCTTTTCAGCAACTGAACATTCTCTTGCGCCTGCCTCTTCCCATTTTTCAAAATTGCCATTGTCTTTTTCCTGTTGCAATATGCCATTAACCGCATTTTTAAAGATGGTTGGTGAAGTATTGGTATTTTTTAATTGTAATAAGATGCGATTTTTTTTGGTTTTTAATTTATCAAACGCATCTGCCGCATACGATGGCGCAATCAGTACTTCAAAAAATATTTCGTTGATGGCTTCAGCAGTTGCCAGGTCAATTTCCTTGTTGCAAATCAATACGCCACCAAATGCGCTCTCAGGATCCCCGGCCAGTGCGTCTTTCCAGGCATTTTCAACCGTTGACCTGCTTGATATACCACATACATTGGTATGTTTAATGATGGCAAATGTAGTTTCATCAAACTCTTTGATCAGCTCAATAGCTGCATCTATGTCAACCAGGTTATTATACGAAATTTCCTTTCCGTTTAACTGGTCAAAGCATTCAGAAAGATCGCCATAAAAAATTGCCTTCTGGTGAGGGTTTTCGCCATAACGTAAAACGGTTTGAGTGCCGGCACCTACAACCGTAAGTGGTGATTCCTTATGAAAATAATTATTGATGGCAATATCATAATCAGTTACAATTCGAAATGCTTTTGCTGCAAATTCGCGACGTTGTTCAAGACTGACCTCACCGTTTTGATGTTGCAAAAGATCAACTAATACCTGGTAATCATCTTTTGATGCAATAACGGTTACATCTTTAAAGTTTTTGGCAGCAGCCCGTATCATGGATGGGCCACCAATATCGATCTTTTCAATGATCAGTTTTTCATCACTTGTCTGCGCCACCGTCTCCTGGAAGGGATAAAGATCAACAATCACCAGGTCCATTACAGGAATTTTATAAGTTGCCATTTCCTGCACATCAGTTTCATTATCCCTTCTTCCCAAAATACCTCCAAAGACAGAAGGGTGAAGTGTTTTTACACGACCACCTAATATGGATGGGTATGAGGTAAGATCTTCAACAGGTACTACACCGATACCCAGGTTCTGGATAAAGTTTTGAGTGCCGCCAGTGGAATAAATGGTTACTCCCTGGTTGTGTAATTCACGAACTAAAGGCTCCAGCCCGTCTTTATAAAAGACAGAAATCAATGCAGATGTAATTTTTTTGCTCATGGAAAAAGTTTGTGCAGGCAATCGTAAGAAGCCGCAAAGGTAAGGCCTACAAATTCACCACAAAAGCACCTTTTTCATTAACATCATAACAGGGTATTTGAAGTGAGTCGCAAGCTCTTTTCCAAAGCCGTGCTTTCCAGGCAGGAACGGAACCATCAATAACAACCTGGCCAATGTCGAACGATGCAGCCAATGCCGGAACGTCAAGTTTTGGGTTTTTTGATAAAATCAGGACATCTATCAGCGATTTTCTTTCCTGTTGTTTTAATAAAAAGCTTGTATCAATCAAACAGATGGTTGTTTGGTCCAGTTTTATTTCCTTCACATCAATTGGAAATATTGGTTTAAAAACAGTACGATGAAATATTCGGGAAGGTTGCAGGTGAAAATTTCGCGGGAAATCATCAGCTAGCAAAGCAGAATCGCCAATAAACGAATAATAGTTTCCAACTATAACATCAATAGCTTTGTGGCGCGGTACGTTATATACAATTAATTTTTTTTGTTGCCTTGTCTCAACCAGCGAAGCTGTATGGGCAATTAAAAACAAAAGCATCGAAAAGGTAAACACCCATAAATAGGATTTTCTTTTTTCCATAAGCCAAAAACAAAAACCAAACACCATAGCTATCAAAAGCACACTTTGTACAATTGTAATAGAAAGCCCGTTCCAGATTGAAAAAGACAACTTATCAAACCACTCGATATAAGAGTTCATGAAAAAGATAAGACGGCTGAGTATGTTGCCCAGAAAATAAGCTACCGGTTCTGTAAAGAATATGGTACATAATAAGATTTCTCCTATCAAAATGATACTTGAAGCGGGAACAGCCACCATATTGGTCACTAAAAACAAAGTAGGTACCTGGTGAAAATGATAAATACTTACTGGGAGTGTTAGCAATTGTGCAGCAAGGGTCACAGCATTTAATTTCCAAAAAAAATCAACGGCCTTATTGGGAATATAAAACCAGTTGTAAATGGGTTTAAAAAAAATGATAATGCTTAAAACGGCCGCATAAGAAAGTTGGAAACCAACATCCCACAACCAGAATGGGTTTATAAATAATAATATAAAAGCTGATAGTGCCAACGTATTATAAATGGAGGTTTTTCGGTAGAGCACCTCACCTGTTGCAATGCAACTGAACATAATAGCTGAACGTAAAACAGAAGGTTGTGCACCGGCCAGCAAACTAAAGAGCCAGAGACAGGTTAAGATCAATAGGAGGCGTAGCCAGGCAAGCTGTTTTATTTTTTTAAGAGGCCTGGTAAATAATAATAAAAGCCAATAAATTAAACCAAGGTGTAAACCAGAGATTGCAATTACATGTACCACACCTGCGTTGGAATAGGATTGCACAAGGTTTTTGTCAAGATCATCTTTATAACCAATCAATAAGGCTTCAGCAAGGCCCCGTTCTTTTTCTCCTTTTATAAATTTTCGTAAAATGTTCAACACCCATTGCCTGCTTTTAAAGATCATTTTATGAAAGGCATTTGTTTTTAGTGTTGGCAGAACTACAAATTCTCCAGGCTGTAAATAAACCTGGTGTGTTATGCCCTGGAACAGGCTATATCGTTTATAATCAAAATTGGCGGGATTGCCGCTATTTTTTATTTCCTGTAATGATTTACCGATGACAAGCTGGTTGCCGTATTGTAAATCTTTCAGAATACTATCCCTTTTAAAATAGAGGATTACTTTCCCTTTACTGTATAAACTACTATCGTAAGCCAATACCCGGTTAACACTAGCAACAGCTTTGTAGGAATTTGTTTTGGCTACAAGGGGCTCATCAACAGTTACGGTTATGAATGTGTTGTTGGAATATCTGTTGCCAAACCAGTTTTCATTGTGTCTAACATCTTTTATATAAACCTGAAAGCTTCCAAGTAATAATAAGGCGAAAGTTCCGGCCAGGCCATTCCATATTTTAAGCCTGTACCGCAGTCTCAAGGATAAAAACATGTACAGCAGTAAAAAAGCAATTGTCAGTGCTAATGCAATTAATATGGTTTTAGATGGAAATTGTAGCTGCCATTGTAAAATAATGCCGGCGATAAATGGCAGCAGCAATCTTATAAACGGAGCCCGGCTCCATAGATAAATGGTAGGCATGCCAAAAAGGTACATGTGCTACCTTTCACCAACAACCGTGTTTTCACGCAACATAATTAGTAGGTAAGCCAGGGCAATAAGTGCGGCCAGTGCAGTTACAAAAAAGGTAACACTGCTGCCAAAGCCTGTCCATAAAGCACCGGCAATAACGCTGGCTAAAAATGTGCAAATGCTTTCCGCAGATGTGTAAAAACCAATAGCCGTGGCTGTGTTGGTGCCTTGTGCCATATTTGTGATCCATGCTTTGGCAATGCCCTCGGTGGCTGCAGCATACAATCCATACAAAACAAAACACCCGAAAACGACTGATATGGAACTGGTAATGCCAAAAAGAAAATAGGTGATGGCAAATAATAAAAGGCCGGAAAACATTACTTTCCTGATCCCAATCTTATCCGCCAGGGCACCCAAGGGATAAGAGGCCAGTGCAAAAACAAGATTATATAGGATATAGACTCCAACTGTAAGCTGATCGCTTCCGGTAATTTCTTTTGTTTTTAAAAGAAGAAATATATCTGAGCTGTTAAATAAGGCAATAAATAATAATCCTGCTACCAGTTTTCTGTAATCTGTCGGCGCAATCTTCCAATAGTTCAAAAATGAAAAAAAGGCCCCTTTGCCAAGGGTTGAAGAAGGTTGCCTTTTTTCCTTCAAAAAAAATATAAGTGCTACCGATATTAGGCCTGGAACAAAAGCGATAAAAAAAATGAGTACATACTGGCCCGGATAAAAAACCAGCAGGATCAAAGCAATGGCCGGACCAATAGCGGCTCCCAATGTATCCATACTCCTATGAAATCCAAAAACCCTGGCTTTTGTTTCTTTAGAAGCATTTTGGGAAAGAAGCGCATCTCTTGCTGCCGTTCGTAATCCCTTTCCCAGGCGGTCAATTGTTCTTGCAAAAAATATCCATATAGGAAATGCGAAAACCCCCATCATGGGTTTGGAAACGGCGCTGAGAAAATAACCCCACTTGATAAATGGTAAGCGGATGCCTTTTTCATCACTCAATTTTCCAAAATACCCCTTACTTAAACCGGCTGTGAAACCCGCCACTCCCTCTAAAATGCCAATTAATAAAACCGAGAAACCAATTTCTTTTAAATAAACAGGTATCACAGGATAAAGCATTTCGCTGGCTATATCAGCAAATAAGCTAACAAAAGAAAGAATCCACACTGTCCGGTTAATGGCTTTCATCTTTTTAAATGTAAACACAACTTGAAAAACAACCACCATCAAACTTGTTTATTCATCATATAGCAGCTTCCTTCCAATTAAATATTCGTAAAACTTTCCCTAAACCATTGATTATCCAGAAAAAAGATAGAGTCTCAGCTGTTTTTACTTTGACATTTCAATTTATTTCTTACAACTTTGCACACAACCTTCAAAAAACAATAAATCCAATACAGAAGCATGGGACTTTTTAATTGGTTCACGCAGGAAATAGCCATAGATTTAGGAACCGCCAATACCTTGATAATCCATAACGATGAAGTAGTGGTGAATGAACCCTCTATTGTAGCCCTGAACCGCAACAATCCGAAAGAAGTTTTAGCCGTTGGCAAACGAGCCCTGATGATGCATGAAAAAACCC
>DASTMJ010000203.1:0-5786 GCA_035714205.1 Flavisolibacter sp.
AATACAGTGAAGAATAAAATTACCAGGTTTTACTTCTGCATACTTTTGATTAACAAAAAAGATGATGCGACTTCTTGCGGTATAACGGAGCGTCGCAAGTAAAGCTTTATAGTAGCAGAAAAGCTTGCCAGCCAACACTAAAGTTATTACAATACACAAACACCTATATTTGCGCTAAACCAAAATCTTATTTTATAGTGCAACAGTTTGAAGATTTTGATGCCAATCTTGCCGGCGAAGAAGGCAAAACCCAGGAAACAAAAACCAGTTGGTTCAAAAGGTTGAAGAAAGGTATCACCACGCCTTCTTCTGAAAGAAAAGAAACGCCGGAAGGTTTATGGACCAAATGCCCTGAGTGCAATTACATATGCACAGTGAATGATCTGCGGGAAGCTTTATTTATTTGTCCGAAGTGTAACTACCACCACCGTATTGGCAGTGATGAATATTACGAGATACTTTTTGATGATAACCAGTATACCGAATTGTTTGAAAACATTCGTTCCAAGGATTTTTTAGGATTTACGGATCTGAAGCCTTACCAGAAAAGGCTGGAAGAAACCTGGGCAAAATCGGATCTGAAAGATTCGATGCGGGTTGTAACAGGAAATGTAAATGGCAACGGGATAGTTATTGCCTGTATGGATTTTGAATTTATTGGTGGCTCTTTGGGAAGTGTGATGGGAGAAAAATTCAGCCGCGCAGTTGACTATTGCATACAACACCGCCTTCCTTATATGGTGATCAGCAAAAGTGGTGGTGCCCGTATGATGGAAAGTGCATTTTCCCTGATGCAGCTGGCTAAAACCAGTGGTAAGCTTTCCCAATTATCAGACGCTAAACTTCCTTACATTTCCCTGCTTACCGACCCAACCTTTGGTGGCATTTCAGCTTCATTTGGTATGTTGGGCGATTTGAATATTGCAGAACCGGGAGCCCTGATTGGATTTGCGGGTCCGAGGGTAATTAAAGAAACCATTAAGAAAGATCTTCCGCCTGGTTTCCAGCGCAGTGAGTTCATCCTGGATCACGGCTTTCTTGATTTTATTGTCAACCGTAAAGAACTGAAACAAAAATTAAGTACGGTGCTTACCTTATTTAAGAATTAATTGCAGATATCCCCTCCAACAATTGTTTTGTTGTTAACGTGACGAATTTGTTGGCAGGATGTACAGCCGATTAATGAAATGAACATAGATGGTTGAGTTTTATAAAGTGTCATCCACTTTAAATGTTATTTTCACATTCCTCCTATGAACGATGTACCATGAATTATGAACTTTGTGTAAATGGAAATCAAAAACAGATCGGCATATTTTGAATATTTTATTGATGATAAATACGTGGCTGGTATTGTGCTTACAGGTACCGAAGTAAAATCACTTCGTGAAGGAAAGGCCAATTTTAAGGACAGTTACTGCATCTTTCATAAAGGTGAATTGTTTCTCCGCTCTTTTCACATTTCAGAATATTCCCATGGTACTGTTAATAACCACGATCCAATTAGGGAACGAAAATTGCTATTAAACCGCCGTGAATTAAAAAAGCTTGACGCCAAGCTAAAAGAAAAAGGATACACCATTGTTCCGCTCCGTCTGTTTTTTAATGAAAAGAACCTGGTAAAAGTCGAAATTGGTTTAGGCAAGGGAAAGAAGTTGCATGATAAACGGGATACCATCAAACAAAGAGATACCGAGCGGGAAATAAAACGTTATATAAAATAAATACTCAAGCCACCGTTAATGAAAAAGTTCATCTGCTTGTTTTTGATCGTTTTTTCTTTGTCTGTACATGCACAAAATGTTGTAGGGTACTGGTATGGAACCGCCACTTCTGAAAATGGAGGTGGTAATAATTACCTGGTTGAACTGATTGTAAAGCAAAACAATACTTCTGTTCAAACCATCATGAATTATTATTTCAGGAATACGTTCAGGAGTATTAAGCTGAATGGTAACTATAATTCAAAAACAAGAGAGTTGTCCTTGTACAATGTGCCTGTTCCTTATTTTGGTTCAAATGCAAATATGGAAGTGGATTGCATTATGGACTTTCGTGCCATGCACCGGGTTGCTAAAGCAGGATCTAACCTTAATGGAAAATTTTATGCACGGGATGCCTATAAATATACCTGCCAAAATATTGTTTTTGACCTGAAGCTCAACAAAGAAGCCGGCAACCAGGATTCTATTCTAACGGCCTTACGCAATTTTAAAGAAACCTACCAGGTGTGGACACCATCAGCTACTGATACATTGGTTGCAGCTACGGTGCAACAAAGACCTATTGAGAATATTGTGGTAAACAAGGAGTTTAAAGAAAGAGCACTGGATGTACAAAGAGAACTTGAAATTGACAGTGATTCGATACAGGTAGATTTGTATGATAACGGTGAAATAGACGGCGATTCTATTTCAGTTTTTTTTAACGATAAACTTTACGGAGCCAATTTAAAATTAAGTACCCGCTCCATTCATTTAAGGATTGGGCTGGATTCAACGTTAGAGTTTAATACACTTTCTATGTTCGCTAACAACCTGGGTTCTATACCTCCCAATACAGCATTGATGCTGATCTCTGACGGCAAAAAACGATATGAGGTCAGGTTATCCAGTAGCCTGGAGAAGAATGCAGCGGTGCGATTGAAGAGAAAAAAGAAGTAAAAAGTCACACCATACACTTTCTTTAGAATAATAGGGTCCATTGATCAATGAGTAATGGACTCTATTATTTACTACATATCAAAACAATTCCGGTTGTTTTGCATCTTCCTTCACCTCCCACTCCATCATAATATTCTTATTAAAGTCAACCAGTTTTGCACCAACAGCTTTCCACCCCATAACTTCCACCATTTTTGCCATTTTGAATTTGGCTTTCCTAACCTGGCTTCCTTTTCCTGTCTGAACAATCAGGATTGGCTCTTCCTCGGTTGATACGGCTTCAAGTATATTACCTTTTCCTTCTTTTATAAATGGGAACTTGGTACGCAGGGTTGTTGTTTCAATCCGGAAGCGTTTGACATTGTATTGGAGTTTGTCATTATCAAGATAAACAGCAGTGATCACTCTTTCGGGTTCAAATTTTTCAACCAGCATTACTTCTTCTGGATTAAAACGCTGGGTTAATTCCTGGTCGGTCAACTCATATGTGCCGTCTGTATAAAAAACCAGCACCTTATCTTCTGCATCAAAATCGCCCAATTCAATTCCTTTTCCTTCATGATTCAGACGGCCAAACTTATCATCAAACCAAAGTTTAATGCTACCCAGCGTAGCCACACCTGCTTCTTTAAATTTTACAGCACGAACCGGATATTTGGTTACCTGGTTACCCATACTGCCGCGACTTTTGATTTCCATTTCTTCAAAATAGAATTCAAACTCCTTATTACGTGCAGAACAATTTGGACTTAATATCACCCTTACCACTTCGGCTTCTCCGTTAGGATTAACCGTTAAATAATGCACCTTACTTTTATCATGTCCCTTTGTAAGGTCGTACTCTTTATCACGGGTTACACCGGTCACATTAAAGCGTTTGGCGTATGTAATACCAGATGCGCCATCGGTATAGATCATATTGTAGGTTGTTCGCTCATCCCCTTTTCGAAAAACGGCAGCATATAAAATATCCTTACCTATGAAGATTTTATCCTGAACTTTCACCACCTTCATAATACCCCGCTTGGTAAAAGCAATGATATCGTCCAGATCGGAACACTCAACCAAAAATTCATCTTTCTTTAATGAAGTACCAATAAAACCTTCGTCCCGGTTTATATACAAACGGGTATTGGCTATCGCAACGTGTTTGGCTTCGATCACTTCAAATAACTTGATCTCGGTTTTACGTTCCTTTCCTTTACCATATTTTTTCAGCAATCCTTCATAATAGGCAATGGCAAATTCGTTCAGGTGTTCAAGATCATATTTTACTTGTTTGATCTGTGCTTCCAGGTCTTTTATCTGGGCATTCAGTTCATCAATATCCAGTTTATAAATACGGCGAACCGGCTTTTCCGTAAGCTTTAAAATATCTTCTTTGGTGACAGCTCTTTTTAATTGTTTTGTGAATGGAACAAAAGCTTTATCAATAGCCATGATCACCTTATCCCAGGTTTCATGTTTTTTCTCCAGCTCTTTATAAATCTTTTCTTCAAAGAATATCTTTTCAAGAGAAGTATAATGCCACTTATCCTGCAACTCGCCCAGCTTTATCTCCAGTTCTTTTTGTAATAAGTCTTTCGTATTATCAACAGAAATCTTCAGCAGTTCGTTAACGCTTACAAAATGCGGCTTTTGATCAATAATAACGCAGGTATTGGGAGAAATGGATACTTCACAATCAGTGAATTTGTATAGAGCATCAATGGTAATATCGGGAGAAATGCCAGCAGCCAGGTCCACTTGTATCTCAACCTCCGCAGCTGTATTATCCGTTACTTTTTTGATCTTGATCTTACCATTATCATTCGCTTTTACTATGCTGTCCATAAGTCCTGAAGTGGTAACCCCATAAGGCACACTTTTGATCAGCAATGTTTTTTTGTCCAGTTCTTCAATATGGGCCCGCACCTTTACACGGCCACCACGCATGCCCTGGTTGTAATCACTAACATCAGCCATGGCGCCGGTTAGAAAATCAGGATAGAGATCAAACTTTTTCCCTTTCAAATATTTTACTGCAGCATCACAGATCTCGCAAAAGTTGTGTGGCAACACTTTCGTAGCCAAACCCACTGCAATACCTTCGGCACCATGTGCAAGCAGCAATGGAAATTTTACAGGAAGCGTTACGGGTTCATTTTTCCTTCCATCATAACTTAGCTGCCAGTTGGTTGTTTTAGGATTAAAAACAACCTCCAATGCAAATTTGCTTAAACGGGCTTCTATATAGCGTGATGCCGCTGCATCATCACCGGTACGAATGTCACCCCAGTTACCCTGTGTCTCTATAAGCAGGTCCTTCTGGCCCATATTTACCAATGCATCTCCAATAGATGCATCTCCATGCGGATGATACTGCATGGATTGCCCGATAATATTTGCTACTTTATTAAAACGTCCGTCGTCCATTTCCTTCATAGCATGAAGAATGCGGCGCTGTACAGGTTTTAAACCATCTTCAACAGCCGGAACGGCTCTTTCCAATATTACATAAGATGCATAATCAAGAAACCAGGTTTTATATTGTCCATTAATACCATGGTCAGTTTGCACATGTTCGTAATTTTTGTTTTTCATGTATCGTAGTACTCTTTTATTGGATTGTGATCTATTTTATTTTTTTCCCCTGAGCTGTCTGCCGTTCTGGTAAAGTATCAATTCGCTCACTTCACCTTTTTCGTTCCTTAGAAATTCTATTTTAGCTTCCACAACCTTTAAAAAGAAAAGATCTTTTTTTTCAGCAAACAATTCAAATGCCGGCTGACCGGTTGCCTGCCCTTTTAACTTGTTTCCTTCTACTGAAACAATAATGCTAAAATTAGGAGCCAACTGGTATTCGCCAACATACTCTTTCAATAAAGCCTCTTCTAATTGAATTTCTTTTTTTTGTTCAGGAAGGCTATATGGTTGATGTAAAGCAATGGCAGCAAGTGACGTGGAAATTTTTGATAAGGAAGTTGAGGAAGCATTATCAATCATTATCACCACCAGTTCATCTTCAGGAAAGCGGATGAGATAGGAAGTATACCCGTGAATACCACCGCCGTGTGCCATAAATTTTTTTCCAAAGAGGGTATCAATTCCCCACCCATAACCATACTTATTTTTTTGAGGTGT
>DASTMJ010000204.1:0-3047 GCA_035714205.1 Flavisolibacter sp.
CCATTCTTGAGAATAATATCATTCAGACCACCGGGTCTGCAGGAGAAAGTATTGCAGCCGGTGTAGTATTTACCTTGCCTGGTTTTTTGTTTTTAAGCGAACCTGCCAGCGCTAATTATTTTAATTATTTCACCATATTGATATTGGCCATTTTCGGTGGTATGCTGGGAACGTTAATGATGATCCCTTTACGTAAATCACTTATTGTAAAAGAACATGGTGTGCTTCCTTATCCGGAGGGTACAGCCTGTGCCTCTGTATTGAAGGCAGGTGAAAGAGGCGGCGATTTTGCCAAAACCGCATTTATGGGCCTGGGTTTTGCAGCCGCCTATGCCATCTTGCAAAAAATATTTCATGTGATTGCCGAAGTGCCACGTTTTGCAACAACGCAGGCGCAAAAGTTTTTTCCTTCTGCAAGGTTGAGTGGTGAAATAACACCCGAGTATTTAGGTGTGGGTTACATCATCGGTCCAAGAATAGCTGGTGTGTTGGTAGCGGGCAGTGTATTAAGCTGGTTTGTTTTTATCCCCCTGTTATCTTCCCTGGTAAGTGCTGATGTAGTAGCCGCCCAATTGTATAAGTTGGGTTATTTGGCAGATTTGTCCAAGCCTGGTGGATCCGCAGGGTGGGACCCGGTGAAACATGATTTTGCAGATTGGGCTGATGCTATCTATAGAGCTTATGTGCGACAGATTGGAGCGGGTGCCGTAGCTGCCGGTGGCTTTATTACATTGATTAAAACCATTCCTACCATCATTTCTTCTTTTAAAGGTAGTATCGGGTCACTTAAGAAAGGTGGTGTAGACGGGGTGAATGAAGAAAATGTACCCCGTACAGAACGTGACCTTTCTTTAAAAGTTGTAGGTATAGGAAGTGTGATACTGGTGCTTTGTGTTGCATTAATGCCGTCTACCTTAATACCAGGTCAGAATATCGGGAGCAAATTATTATTAGGGATATTGGTGATCATCTTCGGTGCCTTCTTTGTAACGGTTTCATCACGCATTGTTGGTTTGATCGGTTCTTCCAATAATCCTATCTCCGGTATGACGATAGCCACTTTAATGGGCACCTGTCTTATTTTTATTGCTGTAAACTGGACCGGTTATTTTTATGAGCCCATGGCTTTAATTGTAGGCGGAATGATCTGTATTGCAGCTGCCAACGCAGGTGCTACATCACAGGATCTGAAAACAGGTTATATTGTTGGAGCCACACCCCGAAATCAACAACTGGCTCTTTTTGTAGGCGCCATTGTTTCTTCCATTGCTATTGGTGCCACTGTAAAAATCCTGGATACGCCTACAGCAGAAATGGCAGCCCAGGGCATTACTCACGCCATTGGTTCTGATAAATATCCAGCACCACAGGGAACCTTAATGGCAACACTTATAAAAGGTATTCTATCGTTTAATCTTGACTGGCAGTTTGTGCTGGTAGGTGTTTTTATTGCAGTTACCCTTGAATTATGTGGCATCAAATCTTTGTCATTTGCTGTTGGAGCTTATTTACCATTGTCAACAACACTTCCCATTTTTATTGGGGGTGCCATTCGTGGAGTTGTAGAGTGGCGTGAAAAAAGAAAGGGAATAAAAGTAGCTCCGGAAGAAGAAGATCTTGGGAAAGGAAATTTATTTGCAACCGGCCTTGTTGCCGGTGGTGCATTGGCAGGCGTTATAGTAGCCTTTCTTTCTGCATTTGAAACAACTAACGCCGGTTTGCAGAAAGTAAATGCAGAACATGGCATCACTGGTGCCATTGGAGAACTGGGTTATAAATTATTGGGAGTTGCTTTTTTTGCCTTTATGGCCTTTGTATTGTATAGAGTAGCATCCGGCAGGCGAAGTGAATGATCTGTTTTATAAAAAAAGGTCTCGCTATTGCGGGACCTTTTTAATTTATGATGAGTGTTTGGTTAGATAAATTTTAGGAGGTCATATTCTCTACCCAGAATTTTTTGGTCATCTGCCTGCAACCATTTATTCAGAATGGTTGCATAAACATTTTTAAAGTCAACCTTATATTTCAGGTCTCCTTCGTCAAGATCAGATAGATCAGGCATGGCATTCAGCAATCCTTTTTCTTTTAAGCCACCACTTAAAAGCAACATATTATTGGCGGTGCCATGATCTGTGCCTCCACTTGCATTTTGTGATACTCTTCTTCCAAATTCAGAGAACGTAAAGAAGAGTACATCATTAAAACGGTTGTTTGATTTCAGGTCTTTCACAAAAGCCTGTACAGCATCATTCATCTCTTTAAACAAACGCTGTTGTTGCATTTCCTGGTTGATATGAGTATCAAAACTTCCTAAGGAAACATAGTATACCTTGGTATTGATCTCTGAATAAATAAGTGAAGCAATGGTACGCAGACTTTTACCTAATTCAGAATTTGGGTAATCCGCTGAGGTAGGATGAAGCTTTGATTGATTAAAAATATAATCGGCAGAAGAAATTGTTTCAGCCATTGTTTTA
This sequence comes from Flavisolibacter sp., assembly GCA_035714205.1. GTDB lineage: Bacteria > Bacteroidota > Bacteroidia > Chitinophagales > Chitinophagaceae > Flavisolibacter. The sequence continues at coordinate 2,478 of DASTMJ010000204.1, forward strand.
TATAAATAATCTACAGGTTTTTCATCGTGGTGTTCCGTATGATGTTTGGACAGCTCTTTAAAAAACGCACCATTGCTGGTTCCAAACAAACGTTTTGGATCTTTGAACGCAAGCCCGTTCACATCATTCCCTTTTAAAGCAAGGCTTAATACATCATCAACTTCAAGAGCTTGTGTAGGTTGAGCACATCCATTACATTGCGCATCAAGATAACGACCCACCCAGCCGGTAGTAAGATATTCGTGACTTTGACTGCCGGTATGCCAAATATCCATACTGCGAAAATGTGACCTGTCAGGGTTTGGGTATCCAACACTATTTAGAATACCAAGGGATCCATCATGGTAAGCATCAGCAAATGCAGTTAAAGCAGGATGCAGGCCGGCTTCATCGGAAATTGACAATGCCTTGCTTTGTTCAATACCGAGCCGCGGCCTTGAACGGTAATAAATATCATTTCTAACAGGGATCACTGTATTCAATCCATCATTACCTCCGCTAAGCTGCAATACAATAACAACCTTGTTTCCGGGTGGCACCAGCTTGCCTGACTCGAAAGCTTTTAAAAAC
>DASTMJ010000205.1:0-55695 GCA_035714205.1 Flavisolibacter sp.
CAATAGGTGCCGTAGGTTTGAATGATGTGTATGTTGTGCCTCATGATAATGTTACGCCGTTTTATATTACCAGTGAAACGGAAGCGGTACGTACCCGCTTAAGAGAAATGAAACGAAGATTTTTGGGAAACCGGGAACCAGAAGATTTGAGTGGTAAAACAGTTATTGTAATTGACGATGGAATTGCAACCGGAGCAACGCTGCTGGCCACGCTGGCCATTTTAAAAAAAAGCCAACCCGCTAAAATTGTTGTGGCTACACCTGTTATCTCTTCCTCAGCAATGGAAAAATTATCGGCTGAAGCAGACGAGGTAATCACACTTCATTTGCCTGAGACATTTTATGGTGTTGGGGCTTTTTATACAGATTTTAAGCAGGTAACAGATGAAGAAGTAATATTTTACCTTGGCAAATTAAGAGAATTAAAAAAAGCGGGTTGACAGCAATACCCGTTATTTAATTATTCTTGCTTCCTCCATAAAAAACCTCAGGTATCACTGTTTTTATTTTTCTCTTTTTGTTCCTGTAATGTTGATGCTAAAAATTCGTTGCAACTATATTTTGTATCCAGGAAAGTTTTTTCCAGGCTGTGCATATTTTCACGTAAGGTTTTCTGCTGCTGGTGGATACCTGCGGATATCTGTTCGTTTTCGAGAGGCAGGTTCTTTAAGAGAAGTTGTTTTTTCAAAACCTCTATACCGGATTGTTGCCTGAAAAAATCAAGTTTTGATACCTGTAACTGGTTGAGGTGATGTTCTACTTTAGCGGCCAGGTGAATTACAGTGTCATACCTTGTAATTTCATTCAACCATTCTTCTGTTTCATCAATATATTCCAGGTAAAATTCAATGGAGTCTTTCCATTCTTCCTGTTCGTTGATATAAAATTCAGCAATTGAATAATTCATGTCTGAAAGTTTTTCGTAAAGCTATTAAGAGGATAGATGTGGATTCATGAGGACCGTCAGGATATTTCTTGATACCAATTACCGGATATGGTAAGACAGCGGTGTTTATCTGTGTGCATCAGTTATTTGCAGGCAAGCCTATAATAACAGTAGTTCCTTTATCTAATTTGCTGATTATCCTGATTGTGCCGTTTAAAAGATTTACGTATTTCTTTACAATATGTAAGCCCAGGCCTGTTCCCTGGATATTCTGAGCATTTGTTGCCCTGTAAAAACTTTCGAATAAATGTTTTTGATCTATCCTGCTAATACCTATTCCCCTGTCCTTTATTTTTATCAGGACCTTTTTCTGTTCTACAAATGTTGTAATTGAGATCTTTTTGTTTTCCTGCGAAAATTTAATAGCATTAACAATTAAATTGAGAAGGATGGTTTTTAGTAATTTTTTATCCTGTTCTATTACTGTAAGACCCTCATGGACATACCGCAGTATCTGACCTTTTTTTAAGAGGGGGTTTAGTTCTTCCGTTATGTTGGTTATCAAGTCTTTTATATTAAAGCGGGTACTATGAACAACTGCTTTGCCCTCTTCCAGTTTACCAAGTGAAAGGAAATCATCAAGCAATGTATTCATGTGGTAAACGGCTTCTTTGATCCTGCTCAGGTGGCGGTTTTTATGTGCATCAATTATGTCCGCCATATATTTTTCAAGTAAATAAAGGGAAGATAGAATAGTGCTGAGTGGTGTTCTGAACTCATGTGAAGCCATAGAAACAAACCGGCTCTTCATTTCGTTTAGCTGGTGTTCTTTTTCCAGGGATTTCTTTAAATGTTTTTCGGAAAGCTGTAGTTGCCTCAGGCTTTGCGTTAGTGATTGTTTTAACAAAGTTTCTTCCGTTATATCAATTGCCCATCCGCCAACATAAAATTTGCCTTCTGATAAAATGGGAAATTTTATAATCTGGTAACTATGCTCCTGCCCATCCGGGGTAACTCCTTTTTCTATGGTACGCAAGATCTTGGTGCTGGCTCGCACCAACTTGTCGTGTTCAATATACGATTCAGCAAAATGTGATGGGAAAACGTCGGCAAGGTGTTTCCCAATATCTGTTTTTTTCAGCTTGAAGGTTTTTGCATACGAAGGGTTTATATAGTTCAATGTACCATCTTCACCGGTTATCCATGATAAAATAGGGCTGTTATCCATAAAGGTTTCAAAAAGCTTTTTGCTTCGGTAAAGAAGTTCATTTAGCTGCTCTATCGATTTTTGAGGTGTGATGTCCCTAACCAGGCAGCATGCATGCGTGATAAAGCCTTCCGAATTCTTTACTGGGAAATAGCTTGCCTGTATCCAGATATTTTTGTTTTTTACCTTAATCTCTAACTGATAAGTACATTTTTGTCCGCTGAGTGCAGTTTGGAAACACTCCCTGATTTGCTCTTTTCGGTGTTGGGGTAATTTTGAGATCACATTATCGCCGGATTTATAAGTAAATCCATATGTTTCTTTGATTTTTTTATTTGCTTTTTCATCGATATGCACCAGTTGCAGATCTTTATTTATTACAAAAAATATGTCATCTACAGAGGAGATGATCGATAAAAAGGTTGACAGCTCTGTTTTGGTCTCGTTTAATTCTGTAATATCCCGGTGTACTCCAACGTATCCAATTGTTTTTCCTTTTGGATTTTTGATAACAGTAACTGAAGCATCGATCAATAATAGTTTTCCTTCATTGGTCAGGAAATGAATATTGCCCTTCCAATATCCTTTTTCCAATAGGTCTGTTCTTGCTTTTTCTTCGGAGTGAGCAGGGTAAATAAATTTCAAAATGGTATATCCCCTTTTCCCAATAGCTTCTGCAGAGGTGTATCCAAAAATTTCTTCAGCTCTCCTGTTCCAATATTGTATAATAAAATTCTCATCTGTGGCAACAACTGATTCGTCGATGCTCCTTAACAGGGCGGTCAAATATTCCGAATGAAAAACCGGTGGATGGCTGGCAATCCTCATGGTATTGCAAAGCACACGATAAACATTGACTAAAAAAATGAGTTGAGTGGTTCCGGCATTTGATTCTGCTCAGATTTTCAAAGCCAGAACGTTCTTCCAATAAAAAATTTGAGACTGCTTCCTGTGACCGGATGATGACGATTGTCAGTAGGGTTCATAAGTCTGCTCATTCATTACCTCCGGGAGTAACCTTAGTTTTATTACAATATCCTTTAAAAACCAAAATATTTTTCATTACAAATGGTGAAGTATGAAAACCATTCTATTGATTGAGGATAACAGGCAAATACGGGATAATGTAACAGAAATTCTTGAACTTTCCCATTACAAAGTCTTTACTGCGGAAAACGGGAAAGAAGGTGTTACCCTGGCCATTTCCAACCAGCCCGACCTGATTCTTTGTGATATTATGATGCCGGAACTGGATGGTTATGGTGTACTTCATATGTTGCAAAAAAACCCCCAGTTACAGGATACACCATTTATTTTTTTAACAGCGAAAACAGAGCAGGCCGATCTACGGAAAGGTATGTCTTTAGGTGCAGATGATTATATCACAAAACCCTTCAATCCCACCGACCTGTTGAATGCGGTTGAAAACAGACTTGCGAAATCAGAGGGTTTGAAAAAAAGATTCAAACATAACATACCTGAAGTGACCGGGCCAGATATAAGGCAGGACGTTGATTCATTAGTTGAGGAGCTTATGAGTGGCCGGCATATCGATATCTATAAAAAAAAGCAGCGTATATACATTGAAGGAAATCATCCCCTGAGACTTTATTACGTTAAAAAGGGGAAGGTGAAAATTTACAAAACCAATGAACGAGGTAAAGAATTAATATTAAAGATCATTAACGAAGGTGAGATCTTTGGATATACAGCTTTACTTCTTAATTCGCTTTATTCCGATAATGCGGATGCGTTGGAAGATGCGGAAATAGCGACATTACCCAGCAGTGAGTTCCAGGAATTTGTACGATCCAATCCCCGGGCTTGTGTAGGATTCACAAAACTTTTGGCAACTGAAATTATAACAAAGGACGAACAGATGATCGGCCTGGCTTTCAACTCGCTACGTAAAAAGGTGGCCAACGCCCTGGTAAGTTTGCAAAGCAGGTATACTGACAAAGCACAGCCATTATCGATCAACTTAAGCCGGGAAAACCTGGCTGCTTTGGCTGGTGCGGCTACTGAATCATTAATAAGAACATTAACCGATTTCAAAGCTGAACACCTCATAGATATCAAAGGTGGAAATATCATAGTCAAAGATTTTGATAAGCTTGCCAAGATAGCTGATTAAGAGCCATTATTCCGATTTGCGTACACAAGTTTATGACAGAGCTACATAAAATCATCAGTCTAAAATCAAACGATTTACAGGCCGCTTACTGACCACAATCATTTGGCTAACCCTTCTCAATCATTGGTTCTTCAGTTAAAGGAAATCAATTTTGGGTCTGGTTTTTCATAGGATATTGGACTTGCAACGGGCTGGATTTCTATCCAGCCTTCTTTTTACCCAGGATAGTCGGGAAAAAAAAATACGGTATTCAGGTGAACAAGCTTTTGCATATTCAATAAGCTACTTCAAATCGCACCTGTTGATCCAATTCTATTTTATGCTTTTGATGTAGAATGACATGGGGATGTTGGTGTTGTAAAAGAACATCTTTAATACACTATCATAAGCCTGGGGGAACAATTAGAAAGCAAAAGAAAAATTATTTAAAGAGCCGGATCCTCTGCCTCATTACTGAAGGGTTTCATTTTTTACGGCTATATATACCCGTAAGTGAGCCGAAGGCCATTATGTTATCGCTCATAGCTTTTTCCACGTCGTTCACGTTTGCCGTGTTTTCAATCTTAAGAATATTGTTGAGTGCATATACTTTAAACTGATAACGGTGAGTACCGGTTGGAGGGCAGGGTCCGCCATAACCACGTTTTTTAAAATCATTGATACCCTGTATCCCGGATTTGTGGCCTTCCCTGATATGGTGGGTTATGGGAATATTCCAGTTCAGCCAATGCAACCAGGTACCACCGGGTGCATCAGGATCGTCAACAATAAGAACAAGAGATGCTGCTGCTTCAGGAATATTAGCCAGGTCAAGCGGCGGATTATCATTTGATCCATCGCAGGTATACTTTGCTGGTATACTTTCATTTTCCTTGAAAGCCGGGCTTGTAACAATGATCATTTTAAAATCTTCCACTTTCGTGGCTTCAAACGATTTTGCAGGGTTCATAATGCATTAATTTATCGCCAGGCGTGAATCGCCTGATTTGCAGCTATCAAAGGGCATAAAACCGAACTTCATCTCATTTTAAATAAGGTAATGCCATAAAGACACTACCTTATTTATTCAGAAAGCTAAAACTTCCTGGGGTTCAATTTTCAGGTTGTTCTCTACAATGGAAACGCCCGGTGCACACCATGCAGCGTGTACGGCATCTTCTCTTTCTGCATTGGACCTTACCTTACCGTTTAGTATGATCATATTACCCCTGACCTCAATGCTGATCTTTTCAGAATCTATACCTGCACTTCTTTTAAAGGCTTCAGAGATCCTGGATTTAACATCAGCCGCTGTAACTTTTGGTTTGACGGTGATAAGATTCAATACATTGCGAACGCCAAGTAAATTGTTAACGGCTTTTTTTGCAGAGTTGCGCTGGTATTCCCATTCAACTTCGCCTTCAAGAGTTACAATACCGTCTTCTACCTTTACTTTTATTTTTTCAGACGGAACCATGCTATGCCACTTTATAGCGCTGATTACTGATTCTGCAATTTCTGCATCTGTTTTAAGATAAGAAGGTGAAACGCCTATTTGTATATCTTCCGCAATAGCCCTTACACCTGCGATCTTTTTAGTTGCTTTTTCTGCAGCCAGTTTTTGGGAGTAACTATCAACCTGGCCTGAAAGGGTAACAATACCGTTCTTAACAGCTACACCTATATCAGAAGCAGTAAGAAAAGGTTCCCATTTCAGCTGGCTTATAACATCCTGTTGAATTTCAAGATCATTTTTCATAATAAAGTTATTTTAACATTGATGAGTGAGAAAGTTGCAAATACAAGAAGTGTTTGCATACGCCGCAAAGCTTATATAGAATAATCCCCGTTAACAATGAGCACGGTCAAAGCTGTTGGTGACGCCTGTCAGTGATCCGGGGAAATGGTAAGTAATTATATAACTTTCTTGTTTTTCAAAACCCAATACAATCCTTTTACATTGGCTCTCCATTCGGGGATAACAAAAACCAAGATGATCTCTTCAATAAGATCTACTGCTGTGATTACGGCTGCCATGTAAAACAGCAGGTAAGGCATATCTGTGAGAAAAAATGCAAAGATCAAAAATAAGCCCTGGAACAGGGCTGCGGTTTTGGCGAAGTAGGTATGAAAACTACTGAACTTGCCATAGCGTAAAAAGGCTAATGATACTTGTAGAATGAACAATATAAGCAGGAAACAGATCAATAAAATTTCCTGCTGAATAAATGCTGGCTTCCATACAAATAAGCCGATGATGCCCATCAAAACCGTCATGTCATCGGCAATAGAATCAATACGGGCACCCATCACACTCACCACATGATATTTGCGGGCAAGAAAACCATCAATTGAGTCAGTAAAAAAACTAATAGCAATCATCCATTTAAAAATATCCGGCCTATCCCTGTAAATAAGGTAGAGTAATAAAAAGGCAGAAAGCAACCTGTAAACAGTAATGGCATTTATGATATAATAGCTTTTTCTATGCATTGTAGGGGTAGCTAAAAAAATCAATTATAAATATAACCTTACTGACAACAAATATTAAATGTGCTGACTGATGTCATTACTTAACAACATTTCAAACCTTATTTTGTGACTTATTTATGCCCTGTGGATGAGCGCTGGAATAGTATTAATTATTGATCATGAAATCTACATCCCATAAACGGAGACCATTAAAATTTGGCAACAGGGAAATAAAGCCGGTGGTTGTGTTGACATTCCTTTTTTTAATCCTGCTCTTTATTGCTTTTTATGTTGTGCTGAAAAATCCAGCCCGTTGAAAACAGGTTGCATATAACCTGTATAACATTTCATTATTTTATTCAGTAAACGAGAAGCTATGAAACTTTTGCTTGCAACTAAGAAATGTATCAAAGACCTCAATAGAGAAATTGCAAAAAGATTCCCGAACCTGAAATTGCACTTTTACACCTCTGTAACAAAAGTTGGACCTTCTTTCCATTTTGGATCAAAGATCGCAGACAACACTTTGCTTGATAAACTGGTTGAGAACTTTAAGCCTTTAGTTTTAGAAGTACATCCCTGGGATACAGTTGCTTACCTGCAACAGGTATTTGAAAACGAATTGGGCTTGTTTGTACAGGTATTTAGAAGATCTGGTAATGACTGGCTGGAAACAAGAGGAACCGAGCACCTTACTCTTGAAACGCAAAATAACATGACCTATGAGAATTGGAATTTCCATTTTAATATTAATACCCTCTATTTATAATACGATCAGCGTGGCATTTTTTTTAGCCTGAAAAAAATGGGAATGTACTGTGCCGTTGTGCCTGTTCGTTACGACCTGTGCTGACAGCTTTCACGCATATAGCTGACCATCATCATTGAAATAGACTTAGCAGGTCTTTACTTTCAGGATCTATTGCTTAAATCAAAATCATGAAACCAGTCATAACCATCCTGTTGTTATTATTTTCATCTCAACAGGCACAAGCTTATCGTATGTTATGGGGAAGAACAGTTAATCTTACCCAGCCGGTTTATGAAGACCTTTATATTGCCGGCGGAACCGTAACGCTGAGCGCACCTGTATATGGCGACCTGATAATAGCCGGTGGTACAGTGTATATTAATGACTCCGTAAAAAATGATCTTTTGGTTGCAGGTGGCAAGGTAACAATTAATGGATATGTTGCTGATGATATACGATGTGCCGGTGGTGAACTTTACATTAATAAAAATATTGGAGGCGATCTTGTCCTGACCGGCGGCAAGGTAGAAATAAAAAGACAAGTTGTAATAGCGGGCGGACTTGTTGCGAGTGGTGGTGAGATTATGATGGCAGGAACCGTTAGCGGTGATATACGCAGTACGGCAGGTAATTTTATTTTTAGTGGAACTGCACAAAAAAACTTTGATTACAGGGGAAGGCAACTTGTTTTGAATGGAGACGTGTGGGGTAACGCCATTATAGCTGCCAATCAAATAACAATAGGAGAAAACGCAGCATTTAACAATGGAGTTCGTTACTGGAGTAAAAAAGGTGAATTGGATTTCAAGTCCTCCATAAAAAACGGAGCTGCAGTTTTTGATCCTGCACTTAAGTTAAAAACAGATAACTGGTATTTCCTTGGTCATTCAACGCTATTGGGATTAAGCTGGTATCTGATCACTGTTTTTTTATTCCTGTTGTTGATAGAGTTCCTGTTTGGTAAAACATTTAAAATTGCAGGTAACCAGTTGACAAAATCCGTTATAGCCTCACTAGGCTGGGGTTTATTATTTATTGTTGGTATTCCAGTATTGGTTGTACTTCTATTGTTAACCATTATTGGTATCCCGTTTGGATTGATACTGATGGCCTGCTATATAGGGTTCCTGGTATTGACAACCATAATTGTGTCCCTGGTATTAGCTAACTGGGTTAATTATCGTTTTCAGCATCAATGGAAATTCTGGAAATTGATTTTTGCAGCATTTGGCTTTTTTGTCTTATTAAAGATCATCACGTTTACACCTTTTTTTGGCTGGCTCATTATGTTTATAATAGCCTGTATTGCTATAGGTGCATTGCTGCGTAACATTCACTGGCATAGAAACCGGGAGATGGTCGGCGCAGGGTGATGTTCCTGTTGATGAATTGAAACCATTTGTATCACCATCAAAAAAAAGGATATGAAAATCCCGTTAGATCCTTCCACAACGTTAATGGATATTCAGAGGCAATTCCAGTTGATGTTCCCTTTACTTAGCATTAGATTTTCTGATAAAGAACACCAGTTTGGCGAAGCCATTCTTCATGGTCATTGGCATGATGAGTCATTACCATTTCTTTCCATTACCAAAACCCGCTACCGGGACTATATTGAAATTGAAAAGTGGTATAAAACGGGGGATGTAGAACAATTGTTGCAAAAGTTCTTTGGAGTACATCCGCAGGTATTCAGGAAACAAAACGATTCATGGATTCAAACTGCAGGCACTGATGAATTTACCCTTGAAGAACAAAATGAAATAGCGCAAAAAAATATACAGGATGAAATGGGCAGCTTCTGGCCAAAAACCGATGCTTTATTGTAATCCAGTGTTGTACTAGTATTTCTATGGAATTCCTGCCCTTAGAAATTGTGGATAAGAACAAATTCCCGATGATGATGCCACTTATAATTACTACATCTGGGTTAGCCAGTAGAGGTTGGTATTTGTATTCTGATAGACGGAAAACCTTTTTTGCGAAAAAGCGGGGTTCTTGTAGACAGGAAGGTTCAATAATGTGACAGCCTCTGATTGCTGTCATTGAACGGAGTGATGGGCATCATTGCATTAAGCTTAAACTTGGCTTAGCATTGCCATGTGATTTTTAGGAAGCATGAAGTAGGTAAAATTTAAAACTTATCAGGTATGAAAAAAATAACAATAATACAGCTGGCAGTCAGCCTGCTTTGTGCAGGGTATATTCAAACTGCCGTTGCCCAGGTGGATACGATGAAAACACTTGAGCCTGTTGTGATTTATGCAAAATCAAATGTAAATAAAGCTGTTACTGATGCCTTTGATAAACATTTTAAGGATGCGATGGACCCACAGTGGTTCCGTATGAATAAAGACTTTCTTGTAACGTTTATTACAGGAGATATGAAGAATAATGCCTTATTCCGCAAGAATGGCAAAATGGTTTATCATGTTAGTTATGGCCAGGACCATAACCTTCCTGATGAATTAAAAACACAGGTGCAAAATGGATATCCCGACTATAATATTACCAGGGTGGTAAATGTAAAGATGGATAACAGGGATGTATGGGTTGTAAATTTAGAAGGTCTAAAAAAATGGATCATTGTACGAATGGAGGACGGTGAATTGGAAGAAGTAGAGAACTATGACAAGGCAAGCTAAAATTTATTGACCAGAATTTTTCGAATCAGGTTCTCTGCCTGTAAAAAGAGTTGCATCCTGCAACTCTTTTTTGTTGCCCGATTAAATTTATTTATGGTTAAAATACTATTCTTCATAGATCCATTTTTTGAAATGAGGTGCCGTTTCCTGGCTTACTATTATTGAGTGGTTGTTGGAACGTAGTGTAAGATTTACTTCCAGTTTTACTTTTTCAAAAGACCTGAAACCCTTGATGTAATGTATATTGATCAAATATTTTCGATTGGCCCTGAAAAACAGTGAGGGGTCCAGTTCTTCTTCCAATGCGGAAAGGTTTTTATCGCACAAGTATTTTTTCTCGTTTTTATCTACTGCAATAATCACAGTATGATCCCTGAATATAAAAGCAATGTCTTCTAGTTTTAATGCGATATTTTCATTGCCCTTTCTCACAATTAATCTTGTTTTCATTTTTTTCATAGTTTTCAGTCGTTCCATCGTTCACGATTTCCTTCGTAAAATATTTACAAATGCCAGGAATTTCTTTGTCACAAGTTGCGCATATGATGAACGGAAATTTAGATGTGTGAACGTTAGTAAATAATTGTGCATAGTTTTTTGATGGATTTCATCTGCGATTTTTCACGCTTCATTTATGGATGCAGAAAAATTTCAACCTTGTTATTTGTCATTTCAAGCACCTGTTTAGCTGTTTCAGAATTATGAAGCAGGCCATCTATTCCCGGGGAAAATTTTCACTTGATTTGGCTCCTATTATTTACCTGGTTTTTCTTTTCACTGTAAAACCCCGGATTCAAACAGGCTAATTGCGGATTTATACCAGAGATCTGCGCCTTCGCATTTATTCCTCTTTTTTTTATCCATATTTTTTCCTGTTTCATATGATCAATTTCATGGTTTACATATTGATTGATGTTTGTTTGAATCAATTCTAATCAACTTGTGGTCTTTGATAACAAAACACTTCATGCTGATGAGAAAAGATATTATGTTATGCTTCGGCTTTTTCCTGCTAAGTATGCAGGTGATGGCCCAAACCAGGATTGTTTCCGGAAAAATTTCGGATACACAAGGCAAGGCAATTCCCGGAGCTTCCATTGTAGTAAAGGGAACAACCAACGGTACTTTAAGTGCAAACGATGGTTCGTTTACATTGTCGGTGCCGGAAAATGCAACCTCGCTGCTGGTATCAAATATTGGAATGGGCGAAAAAGAGATTAGTCTTACTGACGCCTCTTCTTATAATATTATATTAACTACGGTTACAAAAAACGACCTGCAGGAAGTAGTAGTGGTTGGTTATGGTACCCAAAGGCGGGCGAACGTTACTGCGTCTATCTCCACTGTGAAGGCTGCGGAAATTGAAAACAAGCCATTTACTTCTGTAGATCAAATGCTGCAGGGTAAAGTAGCAGGTTTACAGGCACCACTTTCAACGGGTCAGCCAGGTGCAGCGCAACCCATTCGGATAAGAGGTATCGGTTCAGTTAGTGCAGGGGCTAGCCCCTTATATGTTGTGGATGGTATTATTGTAAATTTTGGTGACCTTTCAAGACTTTCAACCACTTCAAATGCACTATCCGGACTTAATCAAAACGATATTGAATCGGTTAACGTTTTGAAAGATGCACAGGCAACATCCATTTATGGTTCAAGAGGCTCGAATGGTGTAATTGTAATCACCACAAAAAAGGGACGTGCAGGAAAAACTAAGTACAGGGCCGATGTGGAGATGGGGGTCAATTCTTTGGCGCCTTTACCGGATAATGCTCATTTTTTGAATGCAGAAGAGTACCTGATGCTGCAGGAAGAAGGTTTGATAAATCGTGGTGCGACCCAGGCGCAAATTGATGCAACACTAGCTGCGTTAGGAAAGGGAAGTGGTGTTGACACGGACTGGATGGATCTTGTTCAACGTAATGGAGTGCAGCAACAATACAATTTATCTGCCAGCGGGGGTGATGCCAAGAACCAGTTTTATGTTTCGGGAGGTTATTTTAAACAGCAGGCGGCTGTAATTCCAGCCGAATTCAAAAGATATTCGCTAAGAACGAATTACAAGCACATAAGCAGTGATAAATTGAATTTTAATATCATTCTCAATGCTTCTCACTCTTACCAGAATACACCACTGAATGGTGGTTTATTTGCCAGCCCTATTTCAGCAGTTGCCTGGTTGCGTCCTACAATGAACCCTTATAATGCTGACGGAAGTTTAAATATCAGCACAACAGGTGGATCTAATTTTAATAATGGGGCGTATAACCCGCTTTATATTGCCAAATATGACAAGAACGATCTGAACAGAACCCTGTTGCAGGGAAATATCAGTGCGGAATATGCCATTCTCAAAGGGCTGAGGTTTACATCGCGGTACGGAGTGGATTATAATCAAATGGAAGAATACAATTATTATAACCAGTTTCATGGCGATGGTCCATCTCAGGGTGGCATTGGCCTGGCCTACTATACAAGATATTTCAACTGGATCGCTACCAATCAATTGGATTATAATACGTCTTTTGGGAGCGATGGATTATTAAGGCTGGACGCAAAACTTGGATATGAAGCACAAAAATCCAAGAATTATAACATAAATGCCCGGGCAGATGGTTTTCCTCCAAACAGTGATCTGTATCTTTCGGTAAATGCTGCCACACCTAAAGCCGGTGCTGCCTCAGCTTCCGATTATGATTTCGCCGGACTTTATTCTGCTATAACATTCAATTTCGATGACAAATATATTCTTAGCGGAAGTTTTCGCAGGGATGGATCATCAAGATTTAGTGATAATACAAAATATGGTAATTTCTGGTCTGTAGGCGGTGCCTGGAACATCAATAAGGAGGATTTTTTTGCTGCCCTATCTTTTGTAAATTCTCTAAAACTCAGGGCATCGTATGGTAAAACGGGTAATGCAAGTCTTGGAGATTATGCATGGCGACAAACCTATGGTTTTGGTTTCAACTATAACGGCCAGCCTGGTGGCACCTTTAATGTGGTAGGAAATGAAAATCTTACCTGGGAAAGCACCAACCAGGCCGATATTGGTATGGATGCAAGCTTTTTAAATGACCGAATCAGTATTGTAGTTGATGTATACAGACGCGTTTCTGACCGGCTGTTGTTCTCGCAACCTCTTTCACGAACGACAGGATTTACCTCATTTACCAATAACATTGGGAAGTTGGAAAATAAAGGAATTGAATTCACATTAAATGCAACACCATTACGAACGAAAGATTTTTCGTGGGATTTAAGTTTCAATATCACTCATAATAAGAATAAGGTTTTAAAGCTACCCGATGGAAAGGATATAGTAGACGGCGCTTTTATTTTGAGAGAAGGTTATGATTACCGAACTTTTTATGTAAGGGAATGGGCCGGTGTGGATCCTGCAAACGGCGACCCGTTATGGTACGTTGATGGTTCGCATGAAGAGACAACGAATAATTATAATTCGGCACAACGTCAGCTGATTGGCAGTGCATCACCAAAATATTTTGGCGGGCTTACCAATTCCTTTTCGTTCAAAGGTTTTACGCTTGCAGCAGATCTTGTGTATAATTATGGAAACCGGGTAAGAGATGGCTGGATATTTTACCTGGCAGATGGCGCCTACCCTCCGTTCAATAAATACCGTATCAATTTACAAAGATGGCAAAAGCCGGGAGATGTTACCGACGTTCCCAAATATGTGTATGGATCAACTAATAGCTCAAGCAGTTTTTCTACACGTTTCTTAAATAAAGGCGATTTCATCAAGTTAAGAAATGTAACCATCAGTTATGACCTGAACAGTAGTTTAATTAGTCGTATTGGGCTGAACAGTGCACGGTTTTATGTAAGAGGCACCAATTTGTTGACAAAAACGTACGACAACAACTTAACCATAGATCCCGAGCAAGGCATAAACGGAGCTTCCAACCAGGATATTTATTACACCAGGTCTGTTACAGCAGGATTAAATATTGGATTTTAATTAAAAAATTTATCATGAGCTCAAACAAAATAATTATATCAATAGCAGCCATATTGATTTTTACAGGCTGCAAAAAAGAATTTTTCAACCAGGAGCCTTACAATTCGCTCCCGTTGAATGAAGCCATCAAATCCGAAGCCGATCTAAATACAGCTGCCAATGGCATGTACAGCAGTTTGCGAAGTGTTAATTTATATGGACGTACACTGATTGTAAAAGGTGACCTGATGGCTGACGATGTATACCTGAAGCCTACCAACTCTGGCCGGTACTTATGGGCTAGAGACTATAATCAAACGGCAGCAAATGGCGATATGGAAGGTGCATGGAACTCTGCTTATAGTGCCATTAAAAATGCTAATACGGTTATTAACGCCGATTTGCCATCATCTACCATAGTAGATGAATTAAAGGGTGAGGCTTATGCTGTAAGGGGTTTAATGCATTTTGAACTGGTGAAGCATTTTGCAAAACCCTATACGGTCGATCCCGGTGCGCTGGGGGTGCCCATCGTTACTTCTTTTAACCAAAACGCAATGCCGGCCAGGAATACGCTACAGGAAGTTTACACCCAGATCATAGCAGATCTTAACCAGGCATTTACTTTAATGACAAGAAATGCAGGTGAATCATTTAAAATAATCAGCACAAACTATACCCGGGTAAAAAATAGCTCGCATATGAGTAAATACACGGCAAAAGCCTTGCTTGCCAGGGTATACCAGCATATGGGTGATTGGGAAGGTGCAAGAGAAGCTGCACTTGATGTTATAAATAACAGCGGGTTTAGTTTGGTTGAACCGGGTTCTTTTGCGGCTTACTGGAAAAGCCCCGCATTCAGGACAGATCGGGTAGAAACGTTGTTTGAAGTGTCTACAGACATTGCCGGGAACCTTGGCACAAATTCCTTATCAGCATTTTATGATGCCTTTGGTGGCGGTTATGGCGATGTTTGGGTAACAACTGAACATTTTGAACAGTATAGTGCAACAGATGTAAGAACCCAGGTGATTGGGGTGAGCACAACATTATCTCCCGGAAACACTGTATATACAATTTATAAATACCAGAACAATACCAATGCGGTTGATAAAGATGATACAAAGGTTATACGTTTTGCCGATGTTGTATTGATTTTAGCGGAAGCTTACGCCAATTTAGGTGATGATGCCAATGCAAGATTGTGGCTGAATGTTCTGGCTCAAAAAAGAGACCCTGCCTTTACAGGCTACGTTTCATCCGGGGATGAATTAAAAGCAGATATTCTCCAGGAAAGGAGAAAGGAGTTTGCATTTGAAGGCATGCGATTTTTTGATCTGACACGTTTGAATTTGCCCATTCCTAATCATACGATTTCTCAATTTCCCACTGTATTGCTACCAATAGATGCTAATGAGAACCGGAGGGTTAATGCTATCCCACAATCAGAAATTGATGCGAATCCAAACATCAGGAATCAACAAAATGAGGGGTATTAAATGAATATTGACCGAATAAAAAGGGCTGCACAGGCAGCCTTTTTTTATGTAGAGATACTGCAACATGGTATTAATTAACTGGTTCATTTACAGATAAAAACCGGTTCAGTTTATTGATATTAATGGTTCGGATAGTAAATGTGCTGTTTCAGATATGTTGACTTAAAAATGAAATAAGTGCACCTTAATTTGCACTCAGAATTATTCTCATGTGCGAGGGATTGGTCACAATCCGTCTAATAGTTAAAAATTATTAAGTAGTCCACGGGCGGTTTCCACCGCCCGTTTTGTTTTAAACATCGAAAACAATATAATAGAAATAAAAATGCCGGGAAGTTTCCCGGCCTGGTATTTTTGAACTTGTTATCTAACCATAGAGGGTGAAATGCCATAAAATTTTTTAAAGGCCTTACTAAAGGTAAACACATCGGGGAAGCTGCAGAGGATAGCTATGTCTGACACCGAATGGTTTTTTTGGGTCAGCAATTGTTTTGCCAATTGCATTTTATTCTCTGTTATGTATTGATACGGGGTTTTCTTGTATACTTCTTTAAATCTCCGGAAGAAATGGTACTCCGACATATTGCAGTAATCGGCCACCTCTTTGATTTCGGAAATCTGCAAAAAATTTGCATCAATAAATTCTTTCGCCAGTTGAAGTCTTTGTAGCACTTCTTTTTTGGTTGATGGTTTCACTGAATTAATTTCATTTAGTGCCAGGTAGTTGCCATATTCCTGGTAAACGATTCTTTCCGAAAGATCTAAGAACCATTCTTTATTTACGGCAGGAGCATTGCCAGCTGTGATGGTGGCACAAAGATTTTTTAGTTTATGTCCAATGGATGTGTTTTGACTGGAGTGAATACTCTCATAAAAAGCGGGGTATTTAAAGTAGCCAGCCAGGTAATTATCCAGGTCTTCGTTTTTTGAAGTTAGTACAGTAAAAGCCTGGGCTAGAGTTTCAGGACAAATGTCAATACAAATACTTTTTACAACGGTTTTGTTTTCGAAATAAGCTTTCACGTTGGGGTGTTTGCAGGCCAGTAAAAACTGATTTGCCTGCACCGCATGTACTTTACCCTGCACATTGTAATAGATACACTGATCAATAACAAATTTCAGGCTGAAACTTCTGAATGCATTTTGTGTATACCATTCATGCAATTCAGAATAATAAATCATGTCGCTGTTCAATGGTTTGTTCAGCGATAATTTATTATTCTCGTTGATCCTTTCAAACATCCTCATGTAGTTGGTTTCTGTATGCTAAGATTCATTTTTACAGTTGATTTGCTGCTTTGCCTGTATAACCATTTTGCCATTTATCATATAGCGTCAACAGGCTGTATGCGGACATTATTATATAACGTTGCCCAATAAGAAACCGGTAAAGATTGATACCTGAAAAATCATGCTTCAGAATTAGAATTTCATGGTTTATGGGGTGGCAGGCAGGAGTGTGATCTAAAAAGTGAAATTTTTCTCACCAACCTATTTCAAGATTTCTGGCACCAACTTAGCTGCAAAAATTAAGAATGCTCATTTTGTAAACGTGAATACTTAGAAAACCATCACCTGCTGAGCACTTATTGGAATTCTACGTTATTAACTATTTCTCATGTGCATATAATATGCACATTCCGGGGCCTGTTTTTACAGGCCCTTTTTGTAGCAATACTATTTTATTTTCACCTGCAGGTCTTTAAGGCCTTTCCATTCAAGATAGTGAACCAGCTCTTCAGCTTCATCGCCCCCTCTCTTTGCATGATGTAATAGAGTAAATCCATGTGCTCCTAACGAATAAAGTAATGAAGGATATTTTTCAAGTACTGCTTTTACAATAGCTGTTTCTGCTAACATGGTTAACACAAACAGGTTTGGCCGTGCGCCTTTATCAATCAGGTATCTTGCAATTTCCTTATTGCCAACATGCCCTGCTCCTTCAATAGCTTCTTCAAAATCACCATTGCCCCAATCGTAGCGGCAATATAAAAGATTGGGATATTGACCGAGTAGTTCTTTTACTTTTTCAAGATTATTATGCCCTGCACCAACAAATTCTTTTACTAATTCTGTTTTATAAGGCTCATTCAAATGGCTTTTATTTTGTTTAGCCATTACGGGGTTAAAAATGAGTGCGGCGCCTCCTAAAAAACTTTTTTGCAAAAAGTACTTACGGTTCATAAAAATGAATTCAGTTGTAGTAAATTACTTTAAATAACCCAGCCTTTTATGCCGCTGGTACATAAATAAAAAAGTTCCTTCTTTTCGGAAGGAACTTTTTATCTGTTATTTTAATTATTTAGAAACCTTTCTTTTTCTCTGCTTCTTTTTGCATGGCATTTTTTTGTTCAAACTTATGCGATTTGAAAACCTGGAAACGCGAAGGTTGAGATGGTGTTTCGCCCCAGCTGTTATTGCTTTCATTAATATCAGCTGTCTCCTTGTTTGGATCCAGTTTGACAGATTGTACTTCCTTGTGTTTTACAAACACCTTCTTGATATTCTGTTCATTTTTTCGCCATACTTCGGCAGGTATGCGTTCTATTTCTTTAGTGCCATCTTTAAATGTCCACTCCAGTATAATAGGCATTACCAACCCGCCCTTGTTTGACAAGTGCAGTTCGTAATAGTTTGTATTGCCATATTTGGAGGCTTTGGTAGCAGAATCAGGTGATTCATTATACAAGGTATAAGAAATCTTTTCTACCGAATCGGCTGTATTCCACGGTTGATAGGTTGTATAAAAATCACGGGAAGCTGTATCGCTGTCAATCAGTTGCGGAGTACCAAATTCTTTGTTGTTCTTTATAGTGATGTCTTCAAAAGGTTTTTGATGTCTTTGTTCGGTAGACATTTCTCTTTTTGGTAATTGAGCCAGGTTTACTTTGTACCATTTCATGCTGTCAATGGCAATATCAACGGCATCAATTCCGTAAAACCATCCTCTCCAATACCAGTCAAGGTCTTTGGCACTGGCATCTTCCATGGTTCGGAAAAAGTCGGCCGGTGTGGGGTGTTTAAAAGCCCAGCGACGTGCATATTCTTTAAATGCAAAATCAAAAGCTTCGCGGCCCATGATGGTTTCTCTAAGAATATTCAGCGCTGCTGCGGGTTTGCCATACGCATTGTTGCCAAACTGTATAATATTCTCGGAATTGGTCATGATGGGCTCCAATTGATTTTTTGGAAGCTTCATGTAATCAGTAATAGTAGTGGTGGGCCCCATGGTTGATGGGAAATTCACATCAAACTCTTTTTCGGTTAAAAACTGCACAAATGAATTAATGCCTTCATCAAACCAGCTCCATTGGCGTTCATCGGAGTTGATGATCATGGGGAAAAAATTATGTCCCACTTCATGAATGGTCACAAAGATCATGGCATTGCGTGTGGCTTCTGAATACGTACCATCTTTCTCTGCACGGCCGGGATTAAAGGCGATCATGGGATATTCCATACCTGCATTGCCTTCTACACTTTGTGCTACCGGGTAAGGGTAGGGGATAGTATATTTTGAGTAGGTTTTAATAGTATGGGCTACCAGCCTGGTTGAATATTTCCGGTATAGAGGATAAGATTCCTTACTGTAAAAACTCATGCACATCACTTTCTTTCCTTCTACATTAGTGGCCATCGCATCCCAAATAAACCTGCGACTGGTTGTCCAGGCAAAATCACGGACGTTCTCTGCCTTAAAAATCCATGTTTTTTGAGATTTACTTTTTTGTTTTTCTGCAGCTTTGGCTTCGTTCAGAGTAACAATCTCTATGGGTTCTTTTGCTGATTGTGCCTGCTTCCAGCGACTTAGCTGAGCAGCATTCAATAAAGAAGAATAGTTCTGGCATTCGCCGGTGGCACCAACAATATGATCTGATGGTACCGTTACCTGTACTTTAAAATTGCCAAAGGTCAGTGCAAATTCACCCCGGCCAGTGAATTGCTTATTCTGCCATCCCTGGAAATCACTGTATACACACAACCGCGGATACCATTGGGAAACTGTGTACAGGTAATTGCCGTCTTCAGGAAAAAATTCATAACCGCCACGGGCATCCGGAGTTTTCATACGGTCAACCATATAATAATGCCACTTTACGTTAAAAGAAAATCGTTGACCCGGTTTTATGGGTTTAGGAAGGTCTATACGAAGCATGGTTTTATTAATAGTATAGGAAATGTTTTTCCCCGAACTGTCTGTCAGCGCTTCTATTTTCATACCATGCTTTTTCATTTCTTCTTTACGATCCAGCATTCGTAATGAAGTTTCGGACATGATAGGGTTGATGCCGCTCTGGTCAAAAACAAGATTATCGGCATTGGGATCGTGCTGGTTTTCATCCAGCTGAAGCCACAAATAGGTTAGTGCTTTTGGAGAGTTGTTATAGTAGGTGATTTTTTCTTCACCATCAATTCGCTGCGTTTCATCATTTAACCTGGCTTTAATGTCATAGTCGCAACGTTGTTGCCAGTATTTGGGTCCTGGTGACCCATCCGCCATACGGTATTCATTGGGTGTAGGCAATAAATTTTCTATTTGTTCAAATTTATTACCGTGGTTGGATCCTGTTTGTGCATGTGAAGCAAGGTAAAAGAAACTGAGACCTACAAATAAGTATCTCTTGTGCATAAGCAATGTTTTTTTGAAAAATGTGAACTAAGAGTATCTGTTGAGGTTCACAATGTAAGCAGCATTCCCTTTACTTGAGCAACCATTTATAAAAAAACAAAAAGCAGTTTCAACAATCAGAGTTTACCAGTTATTCATTTGTTCTTTTATAATTCGTTCAGGATCTTCTGGTTTATGATCTTTCCAGTCAGGATCATATTTTACAAAAAAGGAAAGCCATAGGCTACGGGCAAAACGCATCAACCACGGTTGCAAGGCTATGAGTATTAAAGAATTAAGTGTGATCCAATATAAAAAACGCTGGTCCCGGAAGGAAAATCCTATAATAAGCAGCCAGAGTAAAAAACTGACTAGAGTGATCCCAATGGCAACCAGGTAACTTACATAACCTGTTCCATAATAAAAGCCCACCTCAATATCAGTTGTCTGCCCGCATACAGGACATTTTTCATTCATCACCATGTTCTTTTTGAAACGGAAGGAAAGTTTGTATTTGAATAAATTTCCTTCCCTGCATCTTGGACATTTACAGGTGATGATGGTAATTAAATAACTCCTGTGCGGTGTTTCATTTTTCATAACCTACAAATACTCCAATACTTTTTCCATCTGCATACTACGTGATCCTTTGATCAACAACCGGGCATTTTGGGCATTTGATTTCAACCATAAACCGGCTTCGGCCGTGGAGCTGAATTGTAGAAAAGGATGATTGACCTTCATAAAATCACCACCAACCAAAACCACATTCTTCCAGGAATGTTTCTTAATTTCTTCTATAATGGTTAGATGTTCTTCTAAACTGTTTACTCCCATTTCTGCCATGCCCCCTAAGACCAAAATTTTATTATTGCCTTTTACCTGGGCAAAGTTTTCAATGGCCACCTTCATACTGCTTGGGTTGGCATTGTAAGCATCCAGGATGATTGTATTGGATCCTTTTTTAAGCAATTGAGACCGGCTGTTGGAAGGTGTATAATTTTCAATAGCTGTTTTTATTTTTTCATCGGGAACTGAAAAATATTTTCCTATAGCAACCGAAGCTAATACGTTGGATAAATTATATCCACCCACAAGTTTTGTATAAATATCGCCCTGGAAGCCTTTTTCAAAATGAACCACTAAGAAAGGATCAGTTGCTTTTACAACACCCGTTACGTCGGCGTTGGTTGTTCCATAAGTGTATCTTTTTGAAATGCCCCGGGCACTATTTTCAAGGTAGTCGTAGTCCTTCATCAGGAAAACCGTTCCGTCATGTTCCCGCAGGTAGTCAAATAATTCTCCCTTCCCTTTCCGTACACCTTCTTCACTTCCAAAACCTTCCAAATGCGCTTTACCGCAATTGGTGATCAGGCCATGTGTGGGCATAGTATAGGTGCAATAGGATTCAATTTCCTTGAGATGGTTGGCACCCATTTCAATAACGGCCATTTGGGCATCTTTCTTAATTTTTAAGAGGGTTAATGGCACCCCGATGTGGTTGTTCAGGTTTCCTTCCGTTGTATAGGTTACATATTTAGTGGAAAGCACTGCGTGAATCAGCTCTTTGGTAGTTGTTTTACCGTTACTGCCTGTTATAGCTAAAAAAGGGATATCAAATTGTTGGCGGTGATGTTTAGCTAACTGCTGAAGTGTGGCCAGCACATCGTCAACAAGAATTATGTTTTCTGAAAGGGCATATTGTTTTTCATCTATAATAGCATAGGAAGCACCGGCGTCGAGGGCTTTGGAAGCAAATGCATTCCCGTTGAAGCTTGGACCTTTTAACGCAAAAAAAAGATCGCCTTTCTGAAGTTTCCGGGTATCGGTTTGAATGGTGGGATTTTGTAAATAAATCTTATAGAGTTCTTCAGTCTTCATACAGCAAAAGTAGGAGTGAATAAAGCTATGAGCATAAATGCCTAAAAATAAAAAACCTCCCGTTTGTCGGGAGGTTATATGTTATGTTTTTCAGGATTATCTTTTTTGTTTTTTGCTTTTCCAGAAGTTACCGGTTTTTCTTTTGTTTCCTTCAGGGCTACCCATCCGGTCCATTGCGCAACGGAAACCAATAGTACTCATAGCCTGGTCTTCTTCAAGAAATCTGCGTGTTCCGGGAACAAGCCAGTAAGCACGGTCGTTCCAGCTGCCACCTTTATAAACTCTTGATTTATCAGAGATCAGCGTTGTAATACCATAACCATACGATGAGTTCGATAAGCTGTCACCATCCAGGTAGTTAATAACATTACCACGCTGGTAGTTACGACGGTTTTTGCTTTCTTCATCTGTAACATCAGCCATCTTCACACGGCCGGTACTGTCTCTTTCAAATCTTTCGTTTGGATCCGTAGCAGAAGGATCTTTTACATATAATTTCTGGTATTTGTTACCACGAAAAGGGGCTACATCATCCTGGTTGCCGGATACATCCAATCCTGTTAAAGGACGGTAAACATCGGCTACCCACTCGCTAACGTTACCAGCCATATTATAGATACCAAAGCCGTTGGGATAGAAGGCAGTTACTTCAGATGTATAAATAGCACGGTCGTTCAAACCACCGGCCACACCTGCGTTATCGCCGGAACCTCTTTTGAAGTTAGCCAGGAACTGGCCTTGCCAGCTGCCATGTTTTGTATCACGCAAACCACTGGAGTTCATGTTATGCGTCCATGGATATACCTGTTTGTTGGATTGTAACTCTTCACCTCTTTTACCTTCTTTCATAGAAGGACGGGGGTTTTGGTTGATCAAACCATAAGCGGCATATTCCCACTCAGCTTCGAATGGCAAACGGTAGTCAGGTAAAAGCAAACCATCTTCCATGGTTACAGTAGTACGCGGCGTACCCTGCGGTGTTTTTAACGGGTTCTTTTTTGAAGTAGCACCTTTTCCGGGCTGTGCCTGGTACATGCCTAACAAGTAAGATTTGGTAGTGAAGTTTTCCTGTCCCTGTTGACCTTGCAGGCTTTGTTGTGCAACATAACCTTTTTCCATAAGAATACCTTCGTTCACACGGTCGCTTCTCCACATGGCAAAGTCATGGGCCTGCCTCCAGCTAACACCTACTACGGGGTAATAGTTAAAGCCGGGATGGCGGAAATAATATTCAACCAGGGGTTCATTATAGCTCAATTCGCTACGCCAAACAAGCGTATCAGGTAAGGCGGCATCAATAATTCTTTGGTTGGCAGGATCATCTTCCGGGTTAAATACACGACCAAGCCAGTACATGTACTCGCGGTAATGGACGTTGGCGACCTCGGTGCGGTCAATGTAGAAAGAAGGAACTGTAACACGGCGGGGGATATTATCCCAGTTGCCCATTACATCTTCTTCGGTTTGACCCATGGTAAACGTACCCCCCTGAACAAACACGAGGCCGGGGCCTAAGCCTTGTTCCTGGGATTTGGCTACCTGGTAACCACCTTGATTTTTGTCGTTGTAATTCCAACCGGTTACATCCGATTTGGCTTTTTTGTTCTTGCCCAGCAGGTTACAGGAAGAAATAGCTGCGGCACAGGATAAAAGGATTAAAAAATTTCTTACTTGCATGGTTGCTTTTTTTGTCTTTCTAAAGGAACACATGGATTTTTCATGTGTCTGCCTTGGTTTAACCTATGTTTGGAATAACTTTAACGCCGTCTGATGGGAATTATTGTAACTCCTATTAGATTTCTAAGACAGATGTGCGAATATAGAGAGATTGCTATAAAATAAATAGTGGTTTCTACGTTTTTTGCATGTAAAATCTACGATAGCAGCTGCCATGATTATCTCACCAAAGCTTCTGATTCTGAGTGTATTGATCCTGTTTTGGTTAGGGGTGGCTGCCCAGCGAACGTATAAATCTTCCTCGGTACTTGCATCCGGAAACTGGTTTAAGATCAGTGTAAAAGAGACGGGAGTATATAAGATGGACGCAGCTTTCCTGGCTTCTTTGGGTGTACAGGGGGCAATACCTTCTGCACAAATCAGGATCTATGGAAATGGTGGTGGAATGCTGGCTGAAGCCAACAGCCAGCCACGGGCCGATGACCTTGAAGAAAATGCTATTATGGTTGTAGACGGGGGTGATGGTGTTTTAAACGGTGCTGATTATGTTTTGTTTTTTGCCCAGGGCCCCGATACCTGGAAAAAAGATTCGGCAAACCGACGATTTATTCATCAAAAAAACCTTTATTCTGAGAAGGCTTTTTATTTTATTACCATTAACGGTAATGGCAAACGCATTCAAAACCAGGATGTACTACAACCGGCACCGGTAACTGTCAATACCTATGATGAGAGATATTTTCACGAACTGGATTCTGTAAATTTTTTAGCAAGCGGTAAAGAATGGTTTGGTGAGGAATTTTCATCCGCTCCGGGCAAAACACTAAACCGGAGTTTTTTTCTGCCTTTTTCATCGGGTTCGGCGGGAACACTTGTTACCAGTGTGGCTGCCAGATCCATCAACCAGGTGAGTTCTTTTTCTGCAGTTCTTAATGGCCAGGTAATGCAGCAGGTTTCTGTAAATCCTGTTGGTGCAGGGGTGTACGATATGTTTGTGCAAACCGCTGAAGACGAGACCAGCTTTAGTGCCATAGACAACTCTATAACCTTTACCTATACTCCCGGTAGCTTTAACAGCCAGGGCTGGCTTAATTGGTTCAGGGTCTTTTGCCGGCAACCTTTACGATTTTCTTCGAAACAGCTTTTATTCAGGGATTGGCTAAGTGTAAACAATGCTGCCGCAAACTTTTCTATTGAAACCACCGATGTTAATGCACAGGTTTGGGAAGTGACCAATCCATTGGCTCCGGTCAGGATGAATACATCGCTTACAGCCCCGGGCATTTTTTTCACAAACGATGCCCTGCAATTGCGGGAGTATGTTTGTTTTTCCCACGATCTTTTAATTCCCCAGGCTGAAGGAAGAATTGCCGTGCAAAACCTGCACGCTGCAACTGAAACCGATTTTATCATTATTACACATCCAGAATTGATCCAGCAGGCACAGCGCCTTGCTCAATTTCACCGGCAACAAAATAACCTACGCACGGTTGTTGTTACCACGGAACAGGTGTTCAATGAATTTGCCAGTGGAATTCCAGATCCCATTGCCATGCGTGATTTTGTAAAAATGTATTACGACAGGTACAGGGCTAACTGGCCTGCTTCAGGCAAATACCTGTTGTTGTTTGGAAAAGCTTCTTTTGATTATAAGAACAGGATCGCCAATAACACCAACCTGGTACCTGCCTACCAGAGTGCTAATTCCATTGACCCATTATCAACGTATACGTCCGATGATTTTTTTGGTTTCCTTGATGATGATGAGGATATAAATTCGGGGGTTATAACGAATCAACTGGATATCGGTATTGGCCGTATACCGGCTAAAACTGTTGAGGAAGCTAAAAACTTTGTTGACAAGGTGCTGGATTATCATTCACCCCAATCATTGGGGCCGTGGCGGACCAACCTTAATTTTATAGCTGATGACGAAGACCAGAATTTACACCTGGAAGATGCAGAAACTGTAACGGCAACCGTTTCTAATACGGCTCCTTTGTACAACCAGCAAAAGATCTACCTCGATGCCTTTCAACAGGAAGGTGCGGCTGCCGGTGGCCGCTATCCCGCCGCCAACACAGTCATCAACAATAATATATATAATGGAACCCTTATCTGGAATTATAATGGACATGGTGGTGCTCAACGGCTGGCAGAAGAAGTAATTTTGGATCAATCCATTGTTGATAACTGGAATAATCAATACCGTCTCCCTTTATTTATTACAGCTACCTGTGATTTTGCCCCATACGATCATCCTTTTTTAAATTCATTAGGAGAAAATTTATTGGTGCGGCCAAAAACCGGTGCTATTGCTTTAATGACGACCACACGTGTTGTTTTTGCTTTCAGCAACCGGATATTAAACAACAACTATTTAAAATTTGCCCTTGAAACTACAAGTAATGGCCGCTATCGTTCTTTAGGCGAAGCTGTAATGGCTGCCAAAAATTACACCTATCAAACAAGTGGGGATGTTGTAAACAACCGCAAATTCACCCTACTTGGCGATCCGGCAATGACCCTTGGATTTGCCGGTCTGGAGGTTCAGGTAACCAAGGTAAATGGGGTGGATATTACATCTGCTGCTGACACATTAAGCGCTACCGAGACCGTAAAAATGGAAGGTGTGATAACTGATAGGAGTGGCGTTTTACAACAGAATTTTTCAGGCACGGTAAGCCTTTCATTATTTGATAAACCCAGAACGATAACCACGTTAGCGAATGATCCCGGCAGCATAGCGGTGGGCTTCCAGGATCAAAGCAGTGTATTATTTAAAGGAAAGGCATCGGCGGAAGCAGGAAAATTTACTATACAATTCAGGTTGCCCAAAGACATCAACTATCAGTATGGCAAAGGAAAGATCAGTTTGTATGCACAGGGTGGAACCAGCAGTGCCAGCGGCTTTTCTACCAATGTTGTCATTGGAAGTATTGGCGCCGGCGGAATCTCTGATACTGAAGGTCCGGTGATAAAGGCCTATCTGAACGATGAAAAATTTGTGACTGGTGGTATCACGAACAGTAATCCAGTTTTGCTCCTAAAGCTTTTTGATTCATCTGGCATCAACACCGTTAGTTCGGGCATTGGCCATGATATTGTTGCCACCCTTGACAACAACAACAATATTTATTATGTGCTGAATAATTTTTATGAATCTGACCTGGATGACTACCAGAGAGGCACGGTCAGGTTCCAGTTGCCACAGCTTGATGCAGGCACTCATACTCTTAAAATAAAAGTATGGGATGTAATGAATAATTCAAGTGAGTATGTGCTGGATTTTACTGTTGTGGAAAGCGGAGAGCTTAAAATTGACCGGGTGTTGAATTACCCAAATCCCTTTACTACGAAAACATCATTCTGGTTTGAACATAACTATCCGGGAGTTGACCTCTCCGCCAAAGTTGAGGTTTTTACGGTTAGTGGTAAGCTTATAAAAACCATTGCTCAAACAATAAATACACCCGGAAACCGTTCCAATGAGATTCTGTGGGATGGAAAAGATGAGTATGGAAATAAAATAGGTCGCGGCGTTTATATTTATCGTTTAAGGGTTCGTTCTTTCAATGGAAAAACAGCCGATAAATGGGAACGTTTAGTGGTCTTATAAAGAATTTCAAAAAGTAATAATTGTTTCGCATATAAACCAAAACTGTCTATTTTCACGCCTTTATAAACAAGAACTATGAAATCAACTGCATTAAGATTGACTACTGCTTTTACTTTATTATTTGCAGGAATTACCCCCTCTTTACAAGCTCAGGAACGAATAAATGTTGTAACAACTTCTGTCCCTTTTTTAAGAATTTCTCCAGATGCCCGTGCAGGTGCAATGGGTGAATTGGCGCTGGCCACAAGTCCTGATGCCAGTTCTTCTTATTTTAACCTGGCTAAGGTGCCATTCAATGAATCAAATGCAGGTGCCAATGTTACCTATACACCCTGGTTAAAAAAATTGGTGAACGATGTTTACCTGGCTTCATTATCCGGTTATTATAAGTTTGATGAAATGCAGGCTATTTCAGCGTCGCTCCGTTATTTTAATTTAGGAAGCATTCAATTTACAGACTATAATGGCAACCCGTTAAATCAATCCAATCCAAGGGAGTTTGGTTTTGACCTGGGATATTCCAGGAAACTTTCAGAGAATACAAGTATCGGTGTAGGCTTGAAATATATTTATTCAAACCTTGCAGGTGGCTATGCTCCAAGCAGCGGTGTAACCTACAAAGCCGGTACTGCCGTGGCTGGTGACATTGGTTTTTACCACCGCCGGTTGAATGAGGCAGGACAAGGATGGGCTTTTGGTTTGGCATTGACCAACCTGGGTTCAAAGATTTCTTATACTGATAATGCTGATCAGAAAGATTTTATCCCGGCCAATTTTGGAATTGGTACAACATATACCAAGGTAATTGATGAGAGCAACAAGGTTAGCTTTGGTATCGATCTCAATAAATTGATGGTACCTACACCACCCGTTCCGGCAAACCCGCCAACAGCACAGGATACCATTAATTTTAATGAGTACCGTAATAAAAGTGTGTTGGGTAGCTGGTTCAGTTCTTTTGGAGATGCTCCAGGTGGATTTTCAGAAGAGGTAAAAGAGTTCCAGGTTTCTCTTGGTGCAGAATACTGGTACAACAACCAGTTTGCCTTACGTGCCGGTTATTTTTACGAAGATAAAACAAAAGGTAACCGCCGTTACTTTACAACAGGTGTGGGAGTTAAATACAATGTATTTGGATTGAACTTTTCGTATTTGATACCTGTGAACAGTGGCGTGAACCAGAATCCGCTGGCCAATACGCTACGCTTTTCATTGATATTTGACCTTACCGGTGAAGGCGCCGTGGAAGAATAAATTATTTATTGGGTAGTTCTGAAGCGATCCTGTTAACAAGGATCGCTTTTTTTATTTTACAGATATTTGCAAAAATTTTTTATGGGCTTACGCATTGGAACGGGAGTAGATTTTCATCAACTGGCAGAAGGAAGGGAATTTTGGATCGGGGGTGTACTGGTGCCTCATCATAAGGGAGGGTTGGGGCATAGCGATGCTGATGTTTTGCTTCATGCTATTTGTGATGCGCTGTTAGGTGCTTTGTGTTTGGGCGATATAGGCTTTCATTTTCCTGATACAGACCCGAAGTATAAAAATATTGACAGTAAGATTTTGTTGCAACAGACCATGTTGTTGATTCAAAAGGAAGGTTATCGTGTTATTAATATTGACAGCACCATATGCCTGGAGGAGCCGAAGATTAAACCTTATATCCAACTGATGCAGCAAAGTATTTCTTCCATTGCAGGTATTAGTGTAAAAGATATTTCTATAAAAGCTACTACAACTGAACAAATGGGATTTGTTGGTCGTAAAGAAGGCGTAGTGGCGTATGCTACTGTTTTATTGGAAACTCTTTAACATCAATCCTGCCAGCCAAACCTATCTTTGAAACAATGAGCATTGCCGTAAAAATTGTTAACAGTTCTTCAAATTCACTTCCGGAATATGCAACCGATGGCTCATCAGGACTTGACCTGAGGGCCAATCTTGAAACAGAAATTATGCTTAAACCTCTGGAAAGAAGTTTAATACCAACAGGCTTGTTTATTGAGCTGCCGCAAGGGTACGAGGCACAGATTCGTCCGCGTAGCGGTCTTGCTGTGAAACAAGGCTTAACCTGTTTAAATACACCTGGAACTGTGGATAGCGATTACCGTGGGGAAATTAAGATACTGTTGGTAAACCTTTCGGCAGAATCGCAAATCATACATCACGGTGACCGTATTGCACAAATGGTAATTCAGAAAGTTGAAAAAATTACCTGGCAACCGGCCGAATCATTAACAGATACCAGCAGGAGTGCTGGTGGTTTTGGATCTACCGGTAAACATTAATTGAATGATCAGAATTTTAATCATAATAGCGACAGTTGTTTCACTGGCTTCGTGCCGGTCAACAAAAAATATTCAAACAGCTATCAATAAAAAAGACACGACTTCGGTTGTGTCTATTAATGGCCACCGGAACGATACGATTCAGTTTATAAACAACACGCTTCAAAAAATAGATTTAAACCGCATTGACTATAGCACTTTTAACGCAAAGGTTAACATTGATTACAAAGGAGCCGATGGAAAAAAATATGATGTAAATGCAAATGTGCGGATGTACAAGGACAGTGCGATCTGGCTTTCGGCAAACGCCATTTTAGGTATTGAGGCGATGAGGGTACTAATCACCAGGGATTCGGTAAAGTTGTTGGATAAATTGAATAAAGTATATACTGCCCGCAGTGTAGATTATCTGCAGGACCTGACATCACTGCCACTGGATCTGCCTACTTTACAAGACCTGATTATTGGTAATGCTGTATTTGTTGATTCCAATATTGTTTCTTTCTCATCGAAAAGCAGTACGATTTCACTTTTAAGTATGGGTACATGGTTTAAAAACCTTATTAGTTTAGATGCTTCAACTTTCAGTTTGGTACACAGCAAACTTGATGATGTAAATATTGCCCGTAGCCGCACAGCTGAACTTACTTATGAAGATTATGAAACCAAAAAGGGGTTTTTATTTTCCACCAAAAGAAGCATTGTGGTAACAGAAAAATCAAAGCTTGATATAAAATTGGATTTTAAACAATACGATCTGAATGAAACTGTAAGTTTCCCGTTTTCCATTCCGAAAAATTATGATCGTAATTAAAATTTATTTTATTTGAAAACGTTAGATACATTCCTAAAAAGACCAAACATGCAGAAACTATTGATTGTACTGATCCTTTCTCTTACCGTTCATACTGCTTTTAGCCAGAATGGCGACAAAGCCAAAATGGAAAGAGAACGGCAGGAAATTCAAAACGAGATCAAAGAGCTACAATTAAGTTTAAGCAAGGTCAAAGGTCAGACAAAAGCAAATCTTGCCAAACTCAAAATGCTGGAACGTAAACTTGAGTTGCAAGACAGGCTGGTAGGTAACATCAATAAAGAGATCAGGATTATATCTGATGATATTTATATCAGTAATGTAGAGATCAACAGGCTGCAAAGGCAATTAGATACTTTAAAAGGCGAATATGCAAAAAGTGTAGTGTATGCCTACAAGAATAAAAGCAGTTACGATTTTTTAAACTTTATTTTCTCCGCCAGCAGTTTTAATGATGCATTAAAGAGGGTTTCCTATTTAAAATCGTATAGATCTTATCGCCAGCAGCAGGTTACCAACATTAAAGAAACCCAAAAGCTGATACAGGAGCGCAGGCAACAGTTGTTAGGTAAACAAACTCAAAAAAAATCGGCACTGCAAAACCAACAGCAGCAATTACAGGCTTTGGCCTCGCAAAAGAAAGAAAAAGATGCTGTAGTAGCCAAGTTGAAATCGCAGGAAAAAGACCTGGCCAAACAAATGGCTGCTAAAAGAAAACGAGATAAGGTATTAAAAGGCCAGATTGCGGCTATTGTTCGGCGTGAAATTGAAAAGGCCAAAAAAGAAGAAGAAGCCCGTATAGCTGCAGCAAAAAAGAAAGATGCTGAAAACCCTAAATCCACCACAGGATCTGCAACGGCATCTGCGCCTAAAACAACAACTAAGAAAAAAGAAACCAGTTATCTGGTACTTAATGAAGGACAGGCAAAACTGGCCGCCAGTTTTGAAAGAAACCGTGGAAGTTTGCCCTGGCCTGTTGATAATGGAGTTGTCTCCATTCCATTTGGTACCAGTAAGATAGATGGTTTATCCATGGATAACCCGGCAATAACCATATCTACCCCTGCAGCAGGCATACCAGTAAAAGCTGTATTTGAAGGTGAAGTAAGTGCTGTATCCAATACGGGTGACGGCTGGATGGTTATGATACGCCATGGTAAGTATTTTACGGTGTATACCAACTTGTCATCCGTGAGTGTAAGCAAAGGCACAAATGTAAATACCGGTCAAAGCATTGGCCGTGCCGGTTCATCAGATGATGGCGATGGCGGCGAACTGGATTTCTATATCATGATCGAATCAAAAAATGTAAACCCGCAACCCTGGTTAAGAAGATAAAAGAGCAAAACCCGGAGACAAAATAGAGTTACTGAACCAAAACCTGGCTCAATACGTCTTCATATAATTTTTCATACAGGGGTACAATATTCTGTATATCGAACGCCTTTGCATGTTGTGCTGCATTGGTTTTGAATTCCTGTAGCCTTTCTTCATTTTCCAGGATCTCGAATGCCTGGCGGCTCATGGTTTCTACATCTCCTACATTGCCCATAAAACCATTATAACCCTGTATCATAATTTCGGGTAAACCACCTGCGTTGGTTGATACAACAGGTACGCCGGCAGCCATTGCTTCTAATGCTGCCAGTCCAAAACTTTCATATTCCGATGTAAGAATAAACAGGTCTGCAATTGCTAAAATATCTTCCATTTGTTCCTGCTTTCCAACAAAACGCACTTCGTCGCAAACGCCTAACTGCCGGCATAACTGTTCAGCAGAAACCCTTTCAGGACCATCACCAACAAATAACAATTTGCTGGGTATGCGTTTGTTTACTTCTGTAAAAATTTGAACTACGTCCTGCACTCTTTTTATTCTACGAAAGTTGGAGGCATGTAACAATATCCTTTCGCCACCCGGGGCAATTACTTTTTTGAACGCATCAATCGGCTTACGTGAAAAACGCTGTACGTCTACAAAGTTGTGAATGACCTCGATGGGTTTTTCAATTTTAAAAGTTTTGAAGGTCTCATCTCTCAGATTTTGCGAAACCGCGGTAATGGCATCACTCTGGTTGATGGAAAATGCTACAACAGGTGCATAGGTTTTATCTCTTCCCACCAGGGTAATATCGGTGCCATGTAATGTTGTGATCACTGGTATGTGTATACCTTCCTGCTCCAGTATTTTTTTTGCCATATAGGCTGCCGAAGCGTGGGGTATGGCATAATGTACATGTAGCAACTGCAGCTGGTTATTTTTTATCACATCAACCATGGTGCTGGCCAATGCTGTTTCGTAAGGCGGGTAATCAAACAAG
Source organism: Flavisolibacter sp. (assembly GCA_035714205.1). GTDB lineage: Bacteria > Bacteroidota > Bacteroidia > Chitinophagales > Chitinophagaceae > Flavisolibacter. Next base: position 32,747 of record DASTMJ010000205.1, read on the forward strand.
GGATAGGTGGGTACCTGAACTTCGTGGTAATAAATATTTGGAATAAAACCATTCAGCCGCACGGGTTGCTGGTAAGTTATAAAATGTATATGATGACCTTTCTGAGCCAACGCTTTCCCCAGTTCGGTAGCTAAAACACCACTACCACCAAACGTGGGGTAGCAAACAATTCCAATTCGCATGAGAGCAACTTTAAGGTGACTAAGGTAATTACAAAAAAGGGATCAGTTCCGTTCTTCAAAAGTTAAATAATTGCTCAGCCAATCATTTTCAACCCTAATTTTAAAGCATGAAGAAATTATTGGTAACACTGTTTTTAGGTTCTATAATAGTAAATGCCAAAGCTCAAAATGAAGATTCGGCTTTTATAAAACAAATTGCAAATCATATTCTTACTAATGGAAAAGCTTATGATGACCTGAGGGTTCTGACCAAAGAAATTGGTGGCAGGCTCGCCGGTTCGCCACAAATGGTAAAGGCTGAGCAATGGGGATTAAAAACCATTAAGGAAGCGGGTGCTGACAATGCCTGGTTGCAGGAATGTATGGTACCACATTGGGTAAGGGGTGGAAAAGACGAAGCATCAGCCATGACCATGCAGAACAATAAAAAGCAAACAAAAAAGTTGGATGTGGTGGCATTGGGAAATTCAGTTGGCTCGATGAAGTTGTTGACAGCACCTGTTATTGTAGTGAACAGTTTTGAAGAACTGGAGCAAAACAAAGATGTAGTAAAAGGGAAGATCGTATTTTATAATTATAAGTTCAATCCAACCTTTGTAAAAACCTTCCAGGCTTATGGCGATGCATCACAATACCGGGGAAGTGGTCCAAGCCGTGCAGCAAAATACGGGGCTGTGGGTGTAATTGTCAGAAGTATGAGTCACAGTACGGATAATAATCCGCATACAGGTTCTACCCGTTACGCTGACTCATTACCAAAAATACCTGCTGTTGCTATTGGCCTGCAGGATGCTGACTGGTTAAGTAAACAAGCATCGTCCGGTACTGTTAACGTCAGTCTGCATACGCATGGGAAATTTTTACCTGATGCAAAAGGCCATAATGTAATTGGTGAAATAAGGGGTTCGGAATTCCCCGATGAATTCATAACCGTTGGTGGTCATTTGGACAGCTGGGATAATTGCGAAGGGGCCCATGATGATGGAGCAGGTTGTGTGCAAACAATCGAGATTCTGCGTACGTTTAAAGCGCTGGGTTATCAACCCAAACGAACGATCCGCTTTGTGCTTTTTGCCAACGAGGAAAATGGTTTAAGAGGCGGTAACAAATATGCTGAAGAAGCAAAAGCAAAAGGGGAGAAACACTTGTTTGCCCTGGAAAGTGATGCCGGCGGATTTACTCCACGTGGATTTGGTTTTACTGTTAGTGCTAGCCAGTTTTCAAAAATTTCTGAATGGAAATCATTACTGGCGCCATATGGAGCATCGGATCTTTCACAGGGCGGTGGTGGCGCTGATATTGGACCACTGAACAGGCAGCTGGGTACAGCTGTAGCTGGTTTACAACCTGATTCACAACGATATTTTGATTACCATCATGCCCGTAACGATGTGTTTGAAGCTGTAAATAAAAGAGAATTATTATTAGGTGCCGTAAATATGGCAGCCCTTATTTACCTGGTAGACAAATATGGTTTATAATCTTATTCAACATTTATGGAAAAGATCCCTCAGCAGGGTTTGCCTAAAAGAAAATCAAGGGCAAAAAAATTCATAGGTTGTTTTTTCCTGGTGATACTATTTCTGCTAGCCGGCTTTTTCTATTGGAAGTATTATTTTACCTACAGCAGCGGCAACCGCTATGGTTTGCTCCAGAAGTTCTCTCATAAAGGCAACCTTTTTAAAACCTATGAAGGGGAAATGATACTAAGCAGCGTAAAAGGAAATTATAATGTTCCTATTGCATCAGAAAAATTTTTCTTTTCGGTTACAAATGAACAGGTAGCTAACCAACTGATGAACCTACAGGGAAAATTCATCACCGTTCATTATAAAGAAAAAAATGGTGCAATAACATGGCGTGGCGAAACAAAATATATAGTTGACAGTGTGCGGCTTGAGAGCCAATAGCCGGCAAATGGAAGTAAGATCGAAAGAAACCGTTTATCCTTCCAGGTGAATGGTGAACATGATCATCCGGGATTGAATTCCTTCCAGAACACGGCTGTAATTAAGTTTATCGTTCCTGTCGTGCAAATTGTTTAAGCCGTTACTGATCTTTAGTTCAGGAGATAATATAAAGCTTGGGAAATAAAAATTAAAACCAACACCAGCTTCTATTCCATAATCAAACCTGTTTATTTTGATCATATCATCGGCCTTTCTTGCTTTTGCGTTTGAAGCCAGGTCAATATCAAATTTTCCCCCACCCAACATGTATACACGGAAATTGCCGATCCTGTCCGAGTTGAATTTAAAATGCAATGGAAACGTTGTGATAACTGATTCAACTTTCTTTGTCACAACAAGCGAATTATCATAGGGGTCCGCATGAAGCAATTTGAAATAAAAATTCCGTTCGGTGAACATGAGCTGCGGGTTGAAACGCAATTCAAAACGGTTTGATAGCTTTAGTGTGGCCAATAAACCCAGGTTAAATCCACCATTATTCAGGGGTTCTGCAACCTGTATACTATCCTGCTCTAAAAAACTGGGGTGTAAATGTGTTTTAAAACCGGCTTTGCTAATACCTAATGATATACCAAAATAATAGGGTTTATAATCATGCTCTTCCTGGTGCAATACCTTTTGAGCAAAGGAGAAGAAGGAAAAAGAAAAGAAAATCACTAAGAACAAGACCCGGGTCTTCAATTTGCTGGCTTTCTTCCACTGTAAATACAACATATTCCTAAACTTAGTGGTTTAAATGAGGTAACGGAATAACCTGTTTTTTTTAAAATTTCAATAAATAGCCGGCGATCAGGAAAGGCTTTTGCCGATTCATTCAAATATTGATACGCTTTTTTATTTTGATTGAACCATTTTGCCATCTGTGGCGCCACTTTACCCATATAAAAATTATAGAGTTGTTTTATCCCAGGCAATCGGGGTTTGCTAAATTCCAAAACCACCAACTGGGCGCCGGGCTTCAACACTCTAAAGATCTCCTGCAGGCCTTTCTCCAGGTTCTCAAAATTTCGTACACCAAAGGCCACCATTACGCCATCAAACGTATCATCAGCAAAATTTATTGTTTCACTATCACCGCTGTACAACGTAATTTTCGTTCCAAGTTCTTGTTTTTCAATCTTATTTCTACCAATTTCCAGCATTTTTTCTGAGATATCAATACCCACAATCTGTTGGGGATGTAGCATTTTAGCCGCTGTAATAGCCATGTCGCCGGTGCCGGTAGCTACATCCAGTAAAGTTTGCGGAGCATCTTTCTTAAAATAGGCAATGGCTTTACGTCTCCAGAACTTATCGATACCTGCGCTTAGAAAGCGGTTCATAAAATCGTAACGGGGAGCAATTACATCAAACATTTCACTGACCTGTTCCTTCTTGGAGCCTTCTTCTTTAAATGGTTTGATGCTATCATGCGAGAATTGCGTCATAAGGGTGCAAAGGTAACCGAGGAATGATTGCAATAACCTGATAGTTGAATACTATAATGACCCGGTTTTATTTAGGTTTATATTTCGATCCCTGGAAAATGGTTTTGGCATCGGTTGCTAATACTTGCTGCAATGAAAATTTTGAGTTTTTCCCGGAAAATTGCTTTACTATCTGCCAGCCCACCCATTGTCCTATATTGCCTGGTGCAAAGCCTTCGGGCATGCCCCTGGTGAAAGGTCCTTCACCAATATAATCCTGTATAATGGCAGGGTCGATGGTGTATATATCTGTATTGGCAGTAAAAAAGCCCCATATATTTCCTTCGTTCTCTTTTACCCAATTCAATTGTTTTTGAGTGTAACCTGTTTTCACACTATCTGCTGTGTTGGGTAAAAAATGATCCAGCAAATACCATTGTTTTCCTTTTTCAATCATTTGCTCAATTAAGGAGCGGCCTGCACTGCTGTCCGGGTAAATATCATCTGCAATAGCTTTCAGGCTGTTAGCAGCTATATATTCTTTGTCAAATCTTCTGGAGATATATTCAGGATACATCTCCTGAATTTGTTGGTCCCTGTAAACCGAAAAATTCTTTCCTGCATACTGGTGCAATCCAATGCCCAGGTGCTGCGGGGTAAGCACCACACCCGGTGCATCAAATGTTCCTATAAAGGTGATGACATTAGGAATTTTGTACGAAGGATAATAATATTTCACATGCTTAAATCCGGTTTCCAATTCATCTTTCAACCAGTTCAGGCTGGAATATTTTTTTTCAATGGAATCGTGTATAGGAGCATAGCCGGCTAAAATTTGTTTTAAGATGGGATAACTTTCCGGTGTTGGGGGCAACCTTAATACCTGTTGCATATAAAAGGGAAAGAAAGTTGGAAACCGGTTGTTTAATGAGGTCAGGCTTTTATCTATTGAATTGGTATCGATATTGAAGAAGCTTTCTTCCAAACGTTCCAGTTTAAAATCAACTTTTATGTTTGATACATCCGGACCTGTGTTTTCATTGCTACAGGAAAAAAACAAAACAACGGGAATAAGTGCTTTTAATAATCGCATGGCGGTTAAAACGACTGATTTAATATTTTATTACAGAACTTTGAAATTGAATAATTAACGAAGATGAAGATTTTCTTAGCGCAGCAAAATTATCATATTGGAAATTTCGAAGAAAATGCACGAAAAATTATTGAAGGAATAGCAAAAGCAAAACAGGCAGGTGCTGACCTGGTGATGTTTTCTGAGCTTTGTGTGTGTGGTTACCCGCCAAGAGACTTTCTCGAGTTTGAAGATTTTATCAACCAGTGTTATCAATCCATCGATATTATTAAAGAACATGCCGATGATATTGGTGTGTTGATTGGCAGCCCGGCCCGCAATCCTTTAAAAGCAGGGAAAGATCTTTTTAATGCAGCCTTCCTGTTACACGAAAAACAGGTGAAGGCTGAAATTCATAAAACCCTGTTACCTACGTACGATGTTTTTGATGAGAACCGCTATTTTGAACCAGCCTTTCAATGGAAATGCATTCCATTCAAAGGGAAAAAATTAGCAGTTACTATTTGCGAGGACATCTGGAACCTGGGTGATAACCCGCTTTACCGGATTACACCTATGGAGAAACTCATTGGCGAAAAGCCCGATGTAATGTTGAATCTTTCCGCCTCTCCCTATAATTATGCAGCTGATGTGGTCCGTCGCAGTATCATAGAAGCTCACACAGCCAAGTACGGATTGCCTATGTTGTATTGCAACAATGTAGGTTCGCAAACCGAAATTGTTTTTGATGGCGGCAGCCTGGTGTATGACATCAACGGAAAGCTGGTAAAAGAAATGAACTATTTTGATGAAGACTATGCGCTGTTTGATTTGGATGAATTATCGCGGAAACACGAAATGCCGGCTGTTGCGCATAAATATTATTATACAGCCAATGAAGTTGGAAAGGACACGGATACATTAAATTATTTGATGGATGATAAAAACATCCAGGAAATACATGACGCACTCATCCTCGGCATTCGGGATTATTTCAGGAAAATGGGTTTTACCAAAGCCACACTTGGTGCCAGCGGTGGTATAGACAGCGCCGTGGTGCAGGCCTTGGCAGTAGAAGCCTTAGGCAAAGAAAATGTACATGTATTATTGATGCCTTCACAGTATTCATCTGGTCATTCTGTTACTGATGCGGAACAATTATGTAAAACCTTAGGTAATCCTTACGATGTTGTACCTATCAAAGAAGTATATGATGCATTCATAACTTCGCTTAAACCCCTATTTAAAGACCTGCCGTTTAGCGTTGCGGAAGAAAATATACAAAGTCGCAGCAGGGGCAATTTACTGATGGCTGTAGCCAATAAATTCGGGTACATTTTATTAAATACCTCAAACAAAAGCGAACTGGCTACCGGTTACGGCACCCTGTACGGCGATATGGCCGGGGGGTTAAGTGTATTAGGTGACCTCTATAAAATGCAGGTATATGCGTTGGCCCGCTTCATCAATAAAAACAACCAGGTCATTCCCGAAAATATCATCACCAAGGCACCTTCGGCAGAATTAAGACCCGGGCAAAAAGACAGTGATAGTTTGCCTGAGTATTCTATTCTTGATAAGGTCCTTTATCAATATATTGAACTAAGGCAGGGGCCTAAAGAAATCATTGCGCAGGGCTTTGATCCAGCTCTCATTAAAAGAATTTTACGGCTGGTGAATATGAATGAATATAAACGGGCTCAATTTTGCCCCATTATCAGGGTGAGTTGCAAAGCCTTTGGTGTGGGAAGAAGATTGCCTATCGTGGCAAAATATCTGTCCTGAATATTAATGTTTCAAATTGAAAATGGCAGTTACATTTCCAAAGCCGGTAATGGTAGTGTCTTTCAGCAACGTCATTTTAGAGGTTGTCAATGTTTTTATTGTAAACTGCCCACTCAACCCGGTGGTAGCTGTGCCTGTTATATTCAACACGGTTTCATTGTTTAAAAGGCTCCAGCCGAAGGTAGATGTAGCAGGTGATGAGGGGCAAATGTCAGCATTTTCATAGCTGGTGCCTGCGCCTCCCATCTCAAATTTTACAGTATTATCCAATGCGCAGGAAGGAATAACACCGGCTGTAACAAAATCAAAAACAATGTTACCACTGGCATCACCAATACCGCCTGTATCATACTTCCAGGCAGCGCTGGTTATTAATTCTGATTTATTTTCACCGGCATCATCATCTTTTTTGCATGACAATAAACTTAAACAAATAAAAATGGCAGCAACTGAATATTTCATAAAGGACTAATTAAGATGTAAAAATAATTTTTAAAATCAATCTTGTTGAAACGGAAGTTTACCAAGTAATATTTCATCATTACAATGTTTTAAAGGAATATTGGTTAAAAAATAAGATTTTTAGCTTTGCGGCAGATTATTTGCTAATGCCCAGTTTGTATTTTAAAGACCTAAACCTCAACTATGATCAAAACCGCGGAAGATATTCGTCAGTTAAATGAGCGGATAAGTTATTCAGGAAAATTTATTGATACACTTCGTAACGAAGTTGGAAAGGTAATCGTTGGTCAATCGTATATGTTTGACCGATTATTGATCGGGTTGTTAAGTAATGGCCACGTTTTACTGGAAGGTGTACCCGGATTGGCTAAAACACTTACCATTAAATCGTTGTCGCAAGCCATACATGCCAATTTCAGCCGTATACAATTTACGCCAGACCTGCTGCCTGCCGACGTAATTGGTACACTCATTTACAACCAGCAACGTAACGAGTTTGTTGTTCGGAAAGGACCCATTTTTGCCAATTTCATTTTGGCAGATGAAATAAACAGGGCCCCGGCCAAAGTGCAAAGCGCATTGCTGGAGGCTATGCAGGAACGACAGGTAACCATCGGCGATACTACCTATAAACTGGATGAACCGTTTCTTGTATTGGCTACTCAAAATCCCCTGGAGCAGGAGGGAACTTATCCTTTGCCTGAAGCGCAGGTTGACCGTTTTTTAATGAAAGTGGTTGTTGGCTATCCCACACGTAACGAGGAACAGCTGATCATCCGCCAAAACGTACAGGGCATGGCTGCACAAAAGGTCAACCAGGTGATCTCCGTTTCTGAAATTGTAAATGCACGACAAATGGTTCGTGATATTTATATGGATGAAAAAGTGGAACAATACATCCTGGACATTGTGTTTGCAACAAGAAATCCATCAGAATATAAACTGGATAGTTTAAAACCCCTGATCTCTTATGGTTCTTCACCAAGGGGAAGTATTAACCTGGCAGTGGCTGCCAAAGCCCAGGCCTTTTTGAATAAGCGGGGATATGTAATACCGGAAGATGTAAGGGCTATTAGTAATGATGTATTGCGTCACCGTATTGGTTTAACCTACGAAGCAGAAGCTGAGAATGTTTCCGTAGTCGATATCATTGACCAGATTATCCAAAAGATCAACCTTCCTTAATGCTTACCACTGCGGAAATATTAAAAAAGGTGCGTGCACTGGAGATCAAAAGCAAAAAGTTGACAACGGATCTGTTTACAGGTGAATACCATAGTGCATTTAAAGGAAGAGGAATGTCGTTTAAAGAGGTGCGGGAGTATTCAGCAGGCGACGACATCCGGTTTATTGACTGGAATGTTTCTGCACGTTTTGGTCATCCTTTCAGTAAGGTTTTTGAAGAAGAACGTGAATTGACCGTAATGATTCTTGTTGATGTAAGTGCCAGTTCCCTGTTCGGAACAGTAAATGCCACCAAAAAAGACATTGCTACGGAAATAGCTGCTGTCATTGCTTTTTCGGCAGTAAATAACAGCGATAAAATTGGTGTGATATTGTATAGTGATAAAATAGAAAAATACATTCCTCCAAAAAAAGGGAAACAACATGCGCTGTTCATCATCAGGGAATTATTGTCAACCGAGTCAGAAAAAAAACAAACACAGTTAACAACGGCCTTACGCTACTTTAATAACACTACAAGACAAAAAAGCATTGCATTCATATTAAGTGATTTTATTGATGCCAATTACCAGGATGCACTACGGGTGGCCGGTAATAAACATGATATTGTAGGTATAAAGCTTTATGATAAAATGGATCGCAACCTTCCTAAAGTAGGAATGTTGCGGGTTGAAGATGCAGAAACCGGCCAGCAGAAATGGATTGATACAGAAAGCAGCCTGGTACGTTTTGAATATGAAAAAGAATTTTTCAAATTGGCCGATCATTCAAAAGAAGTTTTTAGAAAAGCGGGTTGTGACCTTTTGCATGTACGCACGGATGAAGATTATGTTAAGGTGTTACAACGATTTTTTATTAGCAGGAATAAATAATGAAGCAACGAATTGTCCTTTTTATCCTATCAATAACCATTAGCCTGGGAGTTTTTTCTCAAAACCCTCCTGTTTCTGCCACCGTTAACAAACAAAAGATATTAATTGGTGAACATTTGCAGCTTTATTTAAAAGCAGTAGTGCGGGGCAACAATACTGCCCGGTGGTTCCGGGTAGATAGCTTTTCTCATTTTGAAATTCTTAAATCATCTAAAATAGACAGCCAGCAGACAAGCCAGGGTTTGTTTTTGCAGCAAACCATTACACTAACAAGCTGGGATAGTGGTAAATGGGCAATTCCTTCTTTTTCGTTTGGACGTTTGCAAACAAAACCACTTGTGGTTTCTGTTGAGTTTTCACCAATGGATCCCAATCAACCCTATCATGATATAAAGGACATCATTGATGTGCAGAAACCCATTGCTTCCAATTGGTACTGGTACCTGTTAGGAGTGGCCGTACTTATTGCTTTGTTCCTTTTATTCTTTCCGCCAAAAGAAAAAAAAGAAATCATTGAAAAGCCACTGACGCCTGAAGACGTTTACAAAAATGCCCTGAACAGGCTTGATAAATTATCACCAGCCCAGGAGGTAAAATCGTTGTATACAGAATTGGTTGATATTTTCAGGGATTACCTGCATAATCAAAAAGGTATACAGTCGTTTTCAAAAACCACGGATGACCTGTCGGTGCAAATTGGGCAACTGCAATTACCTGAAGATGATTATTACCAGTTAGTGTTGATTTTACAAATGAGTGATATGGTAAAGTTTGCCAAACTTCAGCCTTCCATCGCAGAAAATGAAAAAGCAATTGACCTGGTCCGGAAAAATATTATTACAATAGAGAACCTGAAATAATGCTGTACGAATGGTTTCAAAATATTGAGTTTGCCAATAAATGGGTTCTTCCATTTTTGTTGATGCTGCCGGTGTTGGCGTGGATCTATTTCAGAAGCAGTAGATCTAAATCTTCCGTAAAAGTTTCTTCTGCCCGGGCTTTTACCATTCGAACAGTTCGAAATGCCACGCTACACTTGCCCTTCTGGTTACGTTTGCTGGCATTGGGTTGTATCATAGTGGCTCTGGCCCGTCCGCAAATACGGTTTGTTCAAAACCGCACCAAGGGCGAGGGTATAGATATCATTTTGTGTATGGACGTAAGCGGCAGTATGTTATCGAAAGATTTTTTACCAAACCGCTTAACAGTTGCCCGGCAAATGGCTGCTGAATTTGTAAAAGGAAGACCAATTGACCAGATAGGGCTTGTGATCTTTGCCGGTGAAAGCTTTACCCAGTTTCCTCTTTCAACCGATCATGCAAGTTTGTTGCAACAAATCCAGGGTATACGATCAGGCATGCTGGAAGATGGAACCGTTATTGGCGAAGGGTTGGCCAAGTCAGTTGATCGTTTATCTTCCAGTAAATCAAAAAGTAAGATCATCATCCTGTTAACTGACGGAAACGAACAACCCCCTGACACCCGGATCATTGATCCGTTCACAGCACTGGAAATTGCCAAAGCAAAGCAGGTTAAAGTCTATACCATTGGTATGGGCGCCATGGGTGGAACTGCTGTTGAAGAAAAAGGTGTTCGTAAGTCGGAAGGAAGTGCTTTTTTGGATGAAGCCTTATTACGACGCATTGCTTCGCAAACGGGTGGTTTGTATTTCAGGGCAACCGACGAGGAAAGTCTGCAGGCTATTTACCAGCAAATAGATAAAATGGAAAAATCGGAAGTGGAGGTAGTAACCAAAGAAAAGTTTGATGAACAGTTTGTTTATTTTATTCTTGCTGCGTTAGTATTCATTGCTTTGGAAATAATTTTGAGATATACTTTATTGCGTACATTTCCTTAATCATGCAGGGGCTCGTTTACAAATCTACAGGCAGTTGGTACCAGGTAAAAGATAAAGATGGTAAGGTGTGGAATGCCCGCATGAAAGGCATTTTCAAACTTGATGATATTACATCAACCAACCCAATTGCCGTGGGTGATATCGTGGACTTTGAAATGGAGAATGAAAATGAGCAATCTGTTATCATAACAAAAATTCTTGACCGGCGTAATTACATCAACCGCCAATCGCCCCGGATAAAAAGCCAGCAACATATTGTTGCAGCTAATGTGGACCAGTCTTTACTCATTGCTACCATTAAAGAACCCCGTACATCACAGGGTTTTATTGACCGGTTTTTGGTGGCCTGCGAAATGTACCATGTCCCTGCCATTGTGCTTTTTAATAAGCTGGATCTTTATAAAGAGAAAGACATGCATTTGTTTGAAAAACTAAAAGCAGTGTATGAAAATATTGGTTATAAAGTTATTGGTACCAGTTTAAAAAATGAAAGCGCCACAGAAGAAATAAAAGCATTGCTGAAAGATAAGATCACATTGATCAGCGGGCACAGTGGTGTGGGGAAGTCAACTTTTATCAACGCCATTTTACCAGGTGCCCAAATACGTACGCAGGATGTAAGTGGCTGGAGCGGAAAAGGACAACACACAACCACGTTTGCGGAAATGTATGAGTTGCCCTTTAACGGTAAAATCATTGATACACCAGGCATGAAAGAATTTGGCCTGGTAGATATAGAAAAAAGCGAGCTATCAGGTTATTTCCCTGAAATGCGTGAACGACTGAATCAATGCCAGTTCAACAATTGCCTCCATATAAACGAGCCTGGTTGTGCCATTAAACAGGCGGTAATAGATGGAGAAATAGACGAAGACCGGTATGTTAGTTATTATAACATACTGGAATCGCTTAATGAAAAAAAATGGTAGGAGTATTGGAGAAAATGTAAGCCGGCATAAATTAGCGGCTCATTTTAAAAAAAGAAGAAGTTTTACGCTATGCCGTGCCGCATATCAATATTCATCAACTTGCCTTCAAGTACATTGGCCAGTTCCACAACTGCTTTATTATCTTTCTTACGGGCATCTTTTGTTTTCGTTGGAAAAACAGAAATACCATTGTAAATACTGTAATGAAGTGTCAGTTCGTGGTGCCCTAAATGAAAGCTCCAGCTGATAGCATCAAAATCATCTTCTTTGTTAGTGAAGTTTACCTGCAGGTCATCGCTTAAGATATCAGCGATCTGGTAAAACCGTTTTAAACCGCCGTCATCATCAATCACGGCTTCTGTGCATCCTAAAGTTGTTCGTAGGGTCAGGCTCATACAAAACCATTTTAATATTAGTAAAATTACGAGGTCAAATAATTAAGTAAAACTACTTTTAAGACAGCAGGTTTATGTTTTTTGCTGCATTATGCAATTGTTATGCCTTGAACTTTTTTTCTTTCTTGGGAGCACTTCCATCCAGGACCTTTTCGGCGCCAACATTTCTGCCACCATTGTCGCCACAGCCGTACTTGTTTTTATTGAACAAACTACAGGAAGAAAGGATCAATGCAAAAAAAGAAAATAGGAAGATGTTTCGGATTGTTTTCATGAATACCATTTGTATAAAGATAAAACGAAATACTAAGGATTAAAAGCTTTTCCGGCTTCATTTACGGCAGAAAACCATTTGGAATAGCCCACATAATTATTGGCAATCCTATTGATCTCACCCTCAACCATTTGGGCAGCAATTTCTTTAACCTTTTTAGCAGGCACGCCGGCATAAATCGATCCGCCTTCACAAACCGTACCCTCCAATACCACCGCACCGGCAGCAATAATGGTATTGCTGTGCACTACCACATTGTCCATAACAATGGCTCCCATACCAATTAATACATTGTCGTGTACCGTACATCCATGTACAATGGCATTATGACCAATTGATACGTTGTTGCCCATAATAGCTTTCGTTTTTTTATAGGTACAGTGTATAACGGCGCCATCCTGTACGTTTACCTTGTTACCCATCCTGATGCTGTTTACATCGCCCCTCACTACGGCATTAAACCAAATGCTGCATTCATCACCCATCATCACATCACCCACAATTGTAGCATTAGGTGCAATAAAACAGTTAGTACCCCATTTGGGAAAGTTCTCTTCAACCGGAAGTATTAAAGCCATAATTTTTCTTTTTGCCGGCAACAGTCTTCTTGCTTTCAGTGAAGTTGTTTGTTACCAGCTTTAATAGTTAGGTCATCGTCCCTTGCGTCGCACTCTTGTACTGTATTACCAGTTTCAACATCCCCGCCATTTCAAATTTAAGCTTGTCCCGGAAACAATAATCTGCAGGGCCTTAAATTATCCACCCGAACTCTGGTTATTTTTGCCGGATATGAACCTGCGGCAATTATTTCTCCAACATGTAGCCCAAACATCAGTGGCTCCCATGGCCCTTGAAATCGTAAAAGCGGAGGGTTGCCAGCTAACCGATGTTTCCGGGAAGAAATATATTGACCTGATTGGAGGTATTAGCGTGGCCAATATTGGCCACAGGCATCCGGCCGTAGTTGAAGCCATAAAAAACCAGGCAGACCTATACCTGCATATTATGGTTTATGGTGAGTTTATTCAAAGTCCGCAGGTACAGTATGCCCGGATGTTGACACAACATCTGCCGGCCTCACTGAACTCCGTTTACTTTACCAATTCCGGTGCTGAAGCAGTTGAAGGCGCTATGAAACTGGCTAAGAAGGTAACGGGACGAACCGGTATCGTAGCTTTCAAAAATTCCTATCATGGATCTACCCAGGGAGCTTTAAGTATCATTGGCAGCGAATACTGGCGCAATGCCTACCGCCCCTTATTACCGGGAATAGATCACCTGGATTATAATTCTTTTGATGACCTGGAACTGATAACTACTGGAACTGCTTGTGTTATTGCAGAAACAATACAGGCGGAAGCAGGTATCATCAGCCCGGAAAATGGATGGCTGAAGGCCCTGGAAAAACGTTGCCATGAGGTAGGAGCATTATTTATACTGGATGAGATACAGGCCGGTTTTGGAAGAACAGGCAGGTTATGGGCTTTTGAGTATTTTGATATTGTTCCCGATGTTTTATTGCTGGGAAAAGCCTTGGGTGGCGGCATGCCTTTAGGTGCTTTTGTGGCCGATAAAAAATTGATGGATCATTTTACCGATAACCCCGTCCTTGGACATATTACCACTTTTGGCGGTCACCCGGTTTCCTGCGCCGCTGGTAAAGCCGCATTTGAAATTCTGCTTCAAAATAATCCGGAGGTAAAAAGAAAAGAAAACCTGTTTCTTGAGCTACTTCAACATAAAAAAATAAAATCAATAAAAAGTTTTGGCCTTTGGATGGCTGTTGAGTTTGAAGATTTTGAGACCTGTAAAAAAATAATTGACCTGTCAATAGAAAACGGCGTTATCAGCGATTGGTTTTTGTTCGCTGCTAATTGTTTCCGTATTTCTCCGCCTTTATATATTTCAGAGGAAGAAATTAGAAAAGCATGCGCTGTTATAATGGACGCCATTGACCGATAAAAATTTTATCTATCCTCTTAATTTTTTTAAGAAATTATTGCAAATATGACTTCAATCAACGTACTTTGTTATACAAAGTGCTTTTTATGAGCGAACAAAACCAACACCTGGATGCGCTGAACGACATCAGGAAAATGATGCAACGTTCCAGCCGGTTTATTTCTTTAAGTGGTTTAAGTGGCATTGCTGCAGGTAGTTGGGCATTGATAGGTGCCTGGTTTGCATACGACTGGATCTATGAATATTACGCCAGGTACAACGACCAGGGGTATACGCATTTTGCATTTCAAAAATTAAAACTGAGCCTTTTTGCATTGGCAGCTGTAGTATTGGCCGCATCATTATTGTCGGCTTTTTATTTTACATGGCGCAGGGCTGGAAAAAATAAGATGCCTTTATGGGATCATACTTCAAAAATGCTTATTCTCAATATGTTGATCCCTTTGGTTACCGGTGGCATATTTATAATAACAATGCTGCAATACAATGAGTGGCGGTTTATAACGCCGGCCTGCCTTATTTTTTATGGTTTGGCACTGGTAAATGGCAGTAAGTACACATTAAGTGAGATCAGGTACCTGGGATTATTTGAAATTGTTCTTGGATTGATAAGTACGCAGTTTCCCGGCTATGCACTTTATTTTTGGGCAATGGGATTTGGTATTCTACA
The DNA here is from genome assembly GCA_035714205.1 of Flavisolibacter sp. Classification (GTDB taxonomy): domain Bacteria; phylum Bacteroidota; class Bacteroidia; order Chitinophagales; family Chitinophagaceae; genus Flavisolibacter. Next base: position 47,769 of record DASTMJ010000205.1, read on the forward strand.
TATTATTTATGGTTTTGTTATGTGGTGGAAATATGAAAGGCGTCCGGTTACAGAGTAATAAAAATGAACACTTTTAATGGCAGTGAATAATCCCATATTTGGTTTAAATAAAATTTTTGATAACCGCATTCGGCTGGGTGTAATGAGTACATTAATGGTGAACGAAGAAATCAGCTTTAATGATCTGAAACAGATGCTTGAGGTCACAGATGGCAACCTGGCTACTCATTTGGTGACTTTAGAAGAAGTAGGTTTTATCAAAGTTCATAAGGGTTTCATCGGTAGAAAAACCAATACAACCTATTCAGTTACCAAAGTAGGACAGAAGGCGTTTTCAGATCATATTGCGGCACTGGAGCGTATGATCAAAGGCATAAAATAATTTTTTTTGCACAAATACTTTGAAATACAAAGTGCTTTCTAAAATGAAAAAGAAAATTCGCATCATCCGCTATTTATTGGTTTTTTTTATCGCCAGCCTATTTATCAGTGGCGCAACGGCTATTCCAGTTGACGCTGAACTTTCTTACCTGCTCCGTCTTTTTCCTCCTGACTCAAACCTGCATCACTGGTTGTCAAAGGTTTTACGGGCATATCTTCAGGTTAAGTCAGAACATACGTTTTTACTGTATGGCTACGACTGGCTTGCCTTTGCACATTTTATACTGGCCATTTTATTCATAGGTCCTTATATAGACCCCGTTAAAAATATCTGGGTTATTCGGTTTGGACTGATAGCCTGTGCACTCATTATACCTTTTGCATTTATTACTGGTTCTTATCGCGGAATACCAATCGGGTGGCGACTGATGGATTGTTCTTTCGGTGTATTGGGTGCCGTCCCATTGTTTGTTTGCTACCGCCAGGTTAAACAGCTTTCATTCATAAACCCTCATTCATAAAATAAATAAACATGGAAACGATCGTTCAGAATGTATGGACAAAAAGCAAATTGCTGGTTAAAGGACTTATTATTGGCTTTTTGGTTTTGTTATTACAAATACCTGCCTTTTATGTAAAAGACCTGATTGAAGAAAGAGAATCGAGACAAAAAGAAGCAGTAACAGAAGTAAGTAGTAAATGGGCAACTGCGCAAACAGTAACCGGCCCGGTTATCGTACTTCCGTATTGGGAAACAAAAACAGATGCAACTACTTTGAAAGCAACAAAAACCAAACAGTTTGCTTTCTTTTTACCCGATGATCTTTCAATCAATGCTGAGGTAACACCACAGGAAAGACACCGGGGCATTTATAAGGTGATGTTATATACTTCCAACATTTCTTTAAAAGGAAAGTTTCAGACTATTTCAGTTGAAAAATTAAATATTCCTGCGGAGGATGTTATCTGGAATGAAGCAGCAGTAAAACTCCCCTTATCAGATAATATGGGTTTGAATGAAGAAGTCAGCCTGAAATGGAACGATTCTGTTTTAGCCCTTTCTCCCCAAACATCGGGTGATCGTTCCATATCCAATGCCCTGCAGGCCAATTTAAATGTTTCATCAATAGAGGATCTGCAAAATATATCATTTTCATCGGCATTCAGCCTTAATGGATCCCAACAACTTTTATTTACGCCAACTGGTAAAACAACAACGGTAACAATGAATTCTGTATGGCCACATCCTAGTTTCAAAGGCACGATGTTACCACAAACCAGTAAAATTGATCAGAAGGGTTTTTCCGCCTCATGGAAAAGCATTTCGCATAAAAGAAATTTTCCACAACAATGGGCCGGTACATCTTATTTGTTTGAACCCGTTGATGCTTTTTCAAATGTGGAAACGACAACTACAGCGCCAGTTGTACAATCAACCAATATTAATGCTTCGGCTTTTGGTACCAGTCTGTTTATGCCGGTAAATGGTTACCAGAGAACCATGAGATCCATTAAGTATGCGGCTTTGTGCATCCTTTTAACCTTTGCATCTTTTTTCCTGATTGAAATAAATAATAAAAAATCGGTTCATCCCTTTCAATATGGTTTAATTGGACTTGCTCTGATTCTGTTCTATACCTTGCTTCTTTCGTTTTCGGAGTACATAGGTTTTAATGCATCCTATGTAATTGCTTCTGTTTTCACTATTGGTTTGATCGGTTGGTTTGTGAAGGGACTTCTTTCTTCAACACGGTTGGCTTCTGTGTTATCTCTGATCCTGGTGTTGCTTTATGTGTATGTGTTCACTATTCTCCAGTTGCAGGATTATTCTTTATTGTTAGGAAGTATAGGCTTGTTTATTACACTGGCAGTTATCATGCATTACTCAAAAAAGATCCAGTGGTAAACCGCTTCATACAATCTCAAATAATCGTCATTCGGTTGACGAAGATTTGTATCATAAGTTTGTTTATACAACCTGCATCCTCTTTTATGAAACGGTTGTCTCAATAAAACAAGTCTGTAATGGAACCTAAAAAATTCTCCTGGAAAGAACGTGGTAATAGTTTTACCTATGCCTGGGCTGGTATTAAAGCTGTATTCCGTACCGAACATAATACCTGGATTCATTTGGTACTAACATGTATGGCTATGGTAATTGGGTTTGTGTTGAAGATCTCTCCCGGGGAATTTATTGCTCTTATAATAGTGATGACTATGGTATGGACGGCGGAGATCTTTAACACGGCCATTGAAAAAACAATGGATTTTATTTCCAGAGAAAAACACCCGCAAATAAAACTTGTAAAGGACCTGGCCGCTGCTGCTGTATTAATTACTGCGGTGTCTGCCATTATTGTGGGTGCAATCATCTTTATCCCGAAACTTTTTTAAACAATGAAAAAAACGCAATACGGGTTATTACTAAACAAACTGTATTTCAATAAAACAGAAATGGAAAAGATGTTGATGCTTTCCTGCCTGTTTCCTGTTTGTCTTACTGCAATAAGAATACTTTACACGGGGGAGCTAATGTTTGCATGGCTGAACTGGAATCTTTTCCTGGCATTTATACCCTTTGCTATCAGCAGGTTTGCCATAGGTAATCCGGCATGGGTTGTAAGTACTCCTAAGTTCATTTTAGTTTTAATAACCTGGCTTTTATTCATACCTAATTCCTTTTACATTATTACCGATCTTTTTCATTTAAGTCACCGGTTGCCGGTGCCGCTTTGGTTTGACCTGGCACTGATCCTGTCCTTTGCCTGGAATGGAATTCTGCTTGGCATTTTATCGGTAAGACAAATGGAAAAGATGGTAGAATTGAAATTCGGACTAAATAAAGAGCTGCTTTTTGTTTATCCGATGATGTTGTTGAACTCATTTGGCATCTATATCGGCAGGTACTTACGTTATAACAGCTGGGATGTAATTTCTAACCCGTTGCAACTTTTTAATGACATTGTTTACCTGGTTATACATCCCATACGAAACCGTGAAGACTGGAGCATGATCATTTGTTATTCCGTTTTTATGACACTTATCTATTTAATGTTAAAAAGAATTAGTAAATCTATTCATTGAAATTTTCATGAAAGCAAGGCCTGTTTTTAGTTTTCAGTTGAATTATTTTCTTTGTGCGGTTTTTTTGTTTTGTATTGAAGTGCTCATTGCCGTGTATGTACACGACAGGATCATTCGTCCTTATATAGGCGATCTTCTGGTAGTGATCTTTTTATATGCATTACTGAAAAGTTTTTGGGATCTGCCTGTTTTGACTGCTGCCTTGTCCGTATTGTTGTTTTCCTATGTGGTTGAACTATCGCAATGGGCGGGATTTATTAACTATATCGGGCTGGAACAATCGCAGCTTGCTAATATTGTATTGGGCAATTCCTTTGAATGGATTGATATATTGGCTTACACAGCCGGCACCCTTTGTATTGTGGTCATTGAATGGTACAGGTCAAAACATGCCCAGCCATATTCACTTACCAATATGCCGGAATAAAAAAAGGAGATGTTTTTGACATCTCCTTTTTTGCAAAATAATTTTAATTAAAAGTCTAAGCCAAGACCCAGGTAGGTTTGAGGTTTGCCTTTAAATATTCCATTCATCTGCCAGGCTACATCAAAACGTACAAAATATCCTAGTAAGGTACTGCGGGCACCAAAACCATAACCACCTGCAAACGGCCCGATACCACCCGCTTTTAATTTCACAACAATACTTGGATTGGACGCATCAACATAACGTGATGAAGGTCTTTCAAAATTATCGTACCGTCCATTCCATGCAGTACCAAGGTCAATAAACTGAACGATCTGGAAATTACGGAGGAAGGCATTGTTGATTGGTTTGTTTAGCAGGGTGCTAAAACCGGTACCCTGATCTCGCTGTTGATCACCACATTATTATTCCCGTTTGCGATATTCTGTTTGAAACCACGCATGTTCACTGCCAATGCCTGGTATGTGTAATTGCCATCAGGGTCAGGGCTGTTGGTAGGGTCAAAATAACGGTAGGTCGTTTCACCAGTGTTAGGATCATCTTTACGGTTATCCCTGAGTTTCAGCCATCCGTCTATTCCGCCCAGGTAATAGATCACTTTCTGGTTACCCCATGAAAAGTCTCCGGCTGCTCTTAAAGCCCATATTACATTTCGGTAAAGTGGAAGATAATGGCGTGCATCAAATCCTGCATTAAATAAATAACGGCCATCGTTATTGTTCTGGTTCAGTTGTGTAAACCAATCAATATATGTTTTCCAGCGGAGGCCCTGCCAGATGTTCATGGTTGGATTGAGTGTATTATCATGCACATATTCCAATGTGAACTGGCTATAGGTTTTTTTAATGTCCGGCTGTTTGATGTCCCCAACAGAAAATGCCGGGAAAATAAAGCGGTCAAAACGCGGACCAGCAGTAATGCGAACGCTTCTCACCCTGTCAAGCGCATACCTGAAACGGGCCAGGTAATAGCTGGAATGTTGTTTTACTCCAACAAGTCCGCTACGGCCGTTAGAAGTATCTAAGGCTGTTACTGCACTGCTGCGATAGTACGTAAAACCCCAGTCTATTCTCTTCCTGAGATTGGTGAATTCAAAAAGAATATCATTGTCTCTGAGGTTGGGTGCCATCCTGATACCACCGGAAAGTTTATAATCTTCAAACAGGTCAACAGTTCCCATGCGAATCAATCCATTCAGGTCGTTACCGTTGGCTGGTTCAATAGGGCCGGCACCACCCTGGTAAGGTTGGTATTTGCTTACGCCAAACATGGTATTGTTCAAACCTGCCACCACATAATCGTTAAAGAATTTTGGCGGACGGTATTCGTACAATTTTGCTTTTTTAAGTAAGGGCTCTTCCTGTATCTCTTCAGCTTCAAAAACTTTTCCCAATTGCGAAACACTGGTGTCTTTTTTTTCATCCTGGAACTCATTCTGGAAGAAATCCTGTTGTGCTTTTGAAGTATCAGTAGTTGGTTCTTCAGCCTGTTGATTTTTTGCAGCACTGATCCGTTCCCTGTCCATTACCTTCTTCATGTATTCGGTTGGCTTGGCACTAACATTCCGGCGGCGCAAGGTGTTCTCGTCTACTTTTAAGCGGTAAAGAAATTTATAGTTCCCCTGCCGGGTTACTTCGCTTACTAAACTGTTATCCCCTGCAGTACGTGTTTCAAGCAAACTGCTTTGATAGTTGGTTAAAGGAAAAACATAAGCGGAATCATTTGTTATCGAAACAAAACCAATCGAATCAATATCGGGCTTGTCCCATTCTTTTAGTATACTGTCTACTTCCTGTGGAGGTGGATTGCGTAATACTTCGTCACCAATAAATACCAATGTATCAAGCCCGGCTCTCTCTGACCTGAAAAATCCGGCATAGCGGTTATTGATACCGTTTTCGTCACTTACAAATGTGAAGTGGGACGTGTTGTATTGTGATGGATAACGGGCATGACCAAATTTTACATTGGTAAGTTGGGATACCTGTTTGAACTCTGATTGATTCCAGTTATCTATTAAAAAGATATTGTAATGTCTTGAACTAACCGCCGTATCTGCATTCTCTGCTGTAGCTGATGGCCGGTTGCTGGAGAAAATTATACCGGTTTTGCCTGGAAAGGCAACAAACGAAGCATCCAGGTCGTCATACACGTCATTGGTTATCTGCTCAACAGTTTGTCGGTCTATTTTGTAAACAAAAATATCTGTGTGGCCGCTTTTTACGGCACTCATTAAAAGTGTATTGGCATCCAGCATGTATTTTACATCCTGCACCTGGGTAAACTGTGGCAGGTCCTGCTTAATTATTTTAACACGGTTAACAATATCGTAAACAAATAATTTGTTTTTTCCTTCTTCATTATAAACTACAGCTAACCTTGTTCCTTTACCATCCCACGCAAGCAGTGGATAATTGGGATTGATCTCATCTTCCCTTGACCTGACACCATATTGAAGTATTACTTTCCGGTCTACAAAGTTCGGATGGAATACTACACTGTATTTTCCTTGCTTAAATTCTACCACGGCATAAGCAAAACTGCGGGGAAGGGGGTTGGCGTTAAACCGGATAAAATCTTTTTTCCCGATTTCTTCGGTTACCGATAACTGCCCTTTTGGAACCAGCCGCCTGGCACGAATGTCTTTAAAATACAGTTGCGACATTTCGGTCATAAAATCACTAAGCACTTCTTTGAACTTTTTCCTGGCAATTCTATTGGTGGCGCTGTTTAAATTCCGATAGATGCGGGAGAGGTAAAGCAGGTACGTAGTTTTTGCTCTTCCGTACTTGCTGCCGAAATAATACCAGAAGGCATGACCGGCCAATAAAGGTTTTTCAAATGCAAAATGGTAAAAGTTATTGTATTCTCCACTGAGTAAAGCACTTTTTAAGCGATCGTCAAGGTCAGGACTCCATTCGTCACCGGCATAGGAAATATAACCATCGGTTAGCCATTTAGGCAGATCGAGTAAAGTTTGATTGGCGGCCAGTTCTCCCAGGTCATCTCCAAATAATACATTGGCCACCAGCACACCAGCAATACCCTGGCGAATTTGACGGCGCAGGTTTTCATGGTTCCCGTCAAAATAGATCATCATTTTGTTGTTCACCAGTTTGGTAACGCCACCGGTATTTTGCCAGTCAATACCAAGACCAATGTTGGATTGCTGCATTTCGTCGAAGCTGTTGTACACCACAACATTGGCCCTGCGTTGCAGGCCGTACTCAACAAATTCTTCCAGTTGTGGTAATTCTTTTTCAGCTACCTGGGCTACATATTTCCCCAGTTCAAGGCCATCCTGGCTGAAATAGGTATTAAAGTTATCGGTCTGGTAATATCTCCATTTGAATTTTTGATACTGTACCCGGTTTTTTCCATATTCTACGGCATTCACCTGTGCATGGCCGTTAAAAGAAAGAGCAAGTAAAAATGCGGCACATGCTGTCCGGCCAATCAATTTAATCATAAAGTAGATGTGATTTCAATTAAAGTATCGCTCCCGATTTTGGATAGTAAATTGCAACTAAAAATACAAAAAACTGGCATGTTAACGGTTCAATCATTTACATTCAACCCTGTGCAGGAGAATACCTATGTAGTTTATAACGATAAAAAGGAATGTTGTATTATAGACCCGGGCTGTTATTTTGCTTCGGAAGAACAGGAATTAAAAAGTTATATTGTAAATAACGGATTGCAACCTGTTTACCTTCTCAATACTCACTGCCATCTCGATCATATTTTTGGTAACCGCTTTGTCAGTAAAACCTTTGGGCTGGAACTATATATGCACCGGTTAGACAAGCCTGTACTTGAATATGGACCGGTTTCGGGGCAAATGTGGCAGTTGCCCTTTGATAATTATGACGGGCCGCTCCATTTTTTAGAAGAAGGTGATGTGGTAAAATTGGGAGAGGATGAATTAAGGATCCTGTTTACTCCCGGCCACTCACCCGGCAGCATCAGTTTTTACAACCAACCCGAAAAATTTATCATCAGCGGGGATGTGCTTTTCCAGGGAAGTATAGGAAG